>DATJYW010000212.1:0-11714 GCA_035499435.1 Candidatus Acidiferrales bacterium
GAGCTTTTCGCGGAGGCGCTTCTGAAATGCCGGTACGGCGCCGTCGCGAATCTCGTCCATGCGTCCCACCAGGCCGCGGATAGTCTGGCACCGCTGGTGCAGCTCCTGCGCGGTGGCCGCGCCTTCGCGTTCGCGTACGCAGTTGAGCACGGCCACAGCCTCCGACGCGGCCTCCAGAACGGTCTTGGCGACCTCTTCGTCGAGCTCTTCTTCGCCGTCGGAGCCGAGCATGCCGGGCAGGCGCAAAGCGCTGTTGAGGTCGGGAACGGCTCCGCCCACCCCATAGAGCGCGGCGGCTTCGCGAAAGGCGGTCATGTACGCCGCGAGCAGGGCGCGGTTCAGCGGCGCAGGCCCCTCCGACGCAGCGCGGAGGAAGGTGACGTTAATCTGCAAATGGCCGCGTACGACTCCGCCGCGAATGACGTTGCGAATATCGTTCTCGATGGGATCGAGCTCGTGCGGCAGGTGGAAGTGCAGGTCCAGCCCACGGTGATTCACGCTCTTCAGGCTGAACACGACCTCGCCCTGCGGAATGACTTTCCGGACACGGGCAAAGCCCGTCATGCTGCGTACGCTCACAGGTCCACCGCCGTTCCGGCGTCCACGAATTGCAGGTCGTGGAGCCGCTGATAAATGCCGCCGCGCGAAACCAGTTCTTCGTGCGTGCCGACCTCGCGGATGCATCCCTTTTCCAGCACCACGATCTTGTCGGCGCGCCGAATGGTCGAGAGGCGGTGCGCGATTACGATGACGGTGCGGTGCTCCATCAGGTTGGCCAGCGCCTTTTGTACCAGGATTTCACTCTCGGTGTCGAGGTGGCTGGTGGCTTCGTCCAGAATCAGGATGGGCGCGTTTTTCAGCAAAGCGCGCGCGATGGCGATCCGCTGGCGCTGCCCGCCGGAGAGCTTCAAGCCGCGGTCGCCGATTACGGTATCGTAGCCTTGCGGCAGCCGCGTGATGAAATCGTGGGCCAGGGCCGTCTCCGCCGCGGCGCGGATCGCTTCCGCCGCCACGCCGCTGCGCCCGTAGGCGATGTTGTTGGAAAGGGTGTCGTTGAACAGGAAGGTGTCCTGGGCGACGATGCCGATCTGCTTGCGCAGGCTGGCCAGCGTCACGGCACGGATGTCGCGGCCGTCGATGCGCACGCTGCCGGCGGTGGGATCGTAGAAGCGGGGGACGAGATTGGCAACGGTCGTCTTGCCCGCGCCGCTCGGGCCCACCAGCGCTACCACTTCGCCGGCTTTGACATCGAGGTCGAGGCCGGAAAAGCGGAATCCGCCGGGTGACCCGGGATAGTGGAACGCGACGTTCTCGAACGCGATTGACTGCGTGAACGACTCTAGCGCTGCCGCATTCGGCGCGTCGGCCACGGTCTCCTGGTGATCGAGATATTCGAACACCTTCTGCGACGCCCCCATGGCCTGCTGGAAGATGTTGTAGATGCCCACCAGGCGCTTCAGCGGCTCGAGTAGCATGAGGAGCGCGATGATGAAGCTGGTGAAATCGCCCGCGGTGAGCGCGCCGACCTTGATCTGGAGACGCGCGTAGGTCAGCAATCCGACGATGGTCAGCGCCGCGCAGAAATCGATCACCGGCGCCGAGAGCCCCTGCTGCAACACGTAGCGCACGTTGGTGCCGAGCAGTCGCCGTCCGGCCTCGTGGAATCGCCGCGATTCGTATTTTTCGGCGCCGAAGGCCTTCACCACCATGTGGCCGCTGATGGTTTCCTGCAAGATCTGGTTCAACTCGGCCTGCCGGTCCTGGGTGCCGCGGCTGGTGCGGCGGATGCGCTTGCCCATACGCATCGTGGGCAGCATGACCGTGGGCAGCACGATCAAACAGGCCAGCGACAGGCGCCAATCGCGGCTGAAGAGCACGAAGAGGAGAAACGCGGCGGAGAATAGCTGCCGCAGCAGGTCGGCCAGAATCTGTGAGGTGGCCACTTGGACCTTGTCGACGTCGTTCATGATGGACGACATCAGTTGACCGGTGGAATGCGCCTCGAAAAACTCCGCGCCCTGCTTGAGCACCTTGTCGAAGACGGCATTGCGCAGCCTGGTGACACTGGCGAACCCGGCGTAGCTGACCAGGTAATTGCCGGTGTAGTCGCAGATGCCCTTGATGAAGAACGAGAGCAGAAGCGCGATGGCGACCAGGGTCCAGACGCTCCTGCCGTGCAGGGGCAGAATGTCTTCGAGATAGATCTGGTGTCCGAACAGGGGGCGGGGAAGCAGCGGCACTGGCCCTTCGGGCGCGTTAGGAATGAGCACGCGGTCAAAGACGGGCTGGATCAGCAGCGGCATGGCCCCCGTCGCTGCGCCTGCCAGCGCCATCAGGATGACGGCCAGCACGATGTGCGGCCAGTACTGCCGGCCGTAGTTCGTGAGGCGCAGCACGCGGTTCATGCGTTCACCCGCAGCCGCTCGATGGCTTCGACCACCTGAGCGACTTGTACCCCCGCGACGCCATCCGGCGACGAGAGCGCCTCGCCGGCGGTATGCCAGGGTCCCCAGATGGCAGGGTCGCTCGTTCCGAAGATCGCCACCACCGGCACGGCGAACGCCGCGGCGATGTGCGCCGGTCCGGAATCGTTGCCCACGAAGAGCGCGGCGGCAGCGATCAGCTTCTGCACGTCGCGAAGCGGAGCGCCCTGGACGGTGCGCCACGCGCGAAACGCCGAGAGATCGTCGCCGGCGGCGCCGATGAAGACCGGCTCCAGGCCGAATTGATGAATCTGCCCCGCGACGGCCGCGAAGTTGACCGCGGGCCACGTCTTACCGGATGCGGTTGCCGCCGGGTGGATAACAGCGATATCCTCCTTCACGTAAGAAGGTGGTCCGTCGGGGTACGGCGGCAGCTTGGCGCGCGGGATCTTGCAGCGTGGCGCGCCGAAGTGAAAAATCGCGGACGCCAGGTGCTCGGCGGTATGAACCACGCGATCGGTGCGCAGGATTGCCTGGGCACGCGGGATGCGCTGGTTGTAGACGAACGCGAAGCGATAGTGGCCGAAGCCTGCGCGGTACTTGGCGCCGGAGCGCGCCGTGATCCACGCGCTGCGCGTGCCGCCGTGGAAATTCAGGCAGAGATCGGGGCCGAAGGCGCGCACTGCGCCCGGATCGGGCCCGAGGATCTCGTCGATATCGGGGTGTCCGGCAAACAGGTCGTCAAAGCGGGGCTCGATGGAGATGCCGACGCGCAGGTCGGCGCGGTAGCGTTTCAGAATGTCGAGCGCGGGAGTGGTGAGCACGCAGTCGCCCAGGCTGCGCAGCCGGACGATGGCGACCCGGCCCCCCTGAGGCAGACATTCGAGGACACGCTCCACGGCCTATTCTTCGATCTTCGCCTCGTCGACCAGCATCACCGGGATGTCGTCGCGGATGGGATAGACGCGATGGCAGGCGACACATTTCAAGCCGCTTTGATCGGGCTTGAGTTCGACGGTCGCCTTGCACAGTGGGCACACCAGGATCTCGAGCAGGTCTTTGCTGATAGCCATAGCGAAACTAATAGTTTAGCAGTGGCGCGGGGCTTGCGCCCGTGCGGTCAGAAGCGCTTTGCCAGCCAGCCTAGTTCGAGGATGAGGACGACCAGGAGCAAGCCGACAATGCAGAGCCCGTTGAAATCCTGGCGTCCGAGCGCAGGCCGCCGCCAGGATTGGTGAAGGTTTCTAGAAAGCTCGGTCAGAGCGTGTTGCAGACGATCGCGGTGCAGAAACAGAACTATCGCCGCTATCACCGCCATCATGAGGGAACCAATCACGCCACAATTCTAACGCAGCCGGCCCAGAGACGCGGTTGTTATCGACGCTAAGCCGCCTTGATCTCCGCTCTTGCTTTAGCGATCACTGCCAGATACTGGCGCGCCCGCTCCTCGATCACTTCCAGTCGGCCCTCCTTCATTGTCTTGGCGTCCACCAGTTCTCCGCCCACGGCCACAGCGCATGCGCCGGCCTTCAGAAAATCTCCGGCCGTTTCCAGGTTCACACCTCCCGTGGGGATCATCTCGATGTGTGGAAACGGACCTTTGAGCGCTTTGATATATTTTGCGCCGCCGACATTGCCGCACGGAAAAACCTTCACCACGTCGGCGCCGGATTCCCACGCGGTTAACACTTCTGTAGGGGTCAGCGCACCGGGGCAAATCACCTTCGAGTAGCGCTTCACAATCTCAATCGTCGACACTCGCAGCGATGGAGTCACGAAGAACTGCGCGCCCGCGAGCATGCACACGCGCGCCGTCTCGGGATCGAGCACGGTGCCCGCGCCCAACATGATCTTGTCGCCGAACGTGTCGGCGACTTTTTCCAGCGCCCGGACAGCGCCGGGCACGGTCATGGTGATCTCCGCGGCACGCACCCCGCCCCTGTAACAAGCTTCAACCGCCTGAATGGCGAGGTCCGCACTCGATGTGCGCACCACGGGCACGATGCCGACTTCGGTAATGAAGGTGAGGATTTCCTTTGCGGTCATTGCTCTTACGCTAACACGCTGCCCGTACTGCGGCGCAACGCGACACCGGCACAAGTCGCGAACCGCGACAGTGCCGCATAGGACGTCGATTAACCCCGAAGGACGGAACGAAATGCGCCGCATTTCGTCATAGTTACTCATCCCACCCATATGTCGATCAATGACCAACTGGAGCGGATACTCAATACACCTCCGCTGGTGTCATCTCCCAGTCTGAGCCGCTTCCTGCGTTATGTCGTGGAGGAAACAGCCGCCGGGCGTGGTGCAGCGATCAAGGAGTACACGCTCGGCCTGAACGTGTTCGACCGCGGGGACGAATTCAACCCGCGCCTCGACCCGATCGTGCGCGTGCAGGCCCGCAACCTGCGCGCGCGGCTCGACAAGTATTACGAGACGTCGGGTGCGGACGATCCCATCCGTATCGAGTTACCCAAGGGGACCTACGTTCCGGTGTTCCACTACCGGACACCCGCGACAGTGTCCGGAAACGGAACAGCCGCGGCGAACGCGGCAGCACCCGCAGTCTCCGTGATGCCGGCCCCGCCGCCGCGCAGCCCGATTGACGAGAACAGGAAGAGTACTCCGCGTTTTATGCTGGCGGCACTGATTCTCGCCGTGCTGCTCTTCGGCATTGCGGCGTTCTGGGCGGGTCAGGTGCGGGCGGATCGTGCCCGGTCGCAACAGGCCGGCCCCGAGTCAAAGCTGACGCACGCAGCGGCCATCAATATGGTCGCTTCCGCCACTGGGTACAGGGTATCCTAGGGGGTTGACCCCCCAAGCGAACGCTGAACAGGAGAGACAGCCGCCGCGCGTGAGCGTGGTGGTGGTGTCGCGCAACCGCGTCGGCGAGTTGCGCCAGTGCCTGCAATCGATCGAGGCATCCAATGGACGCGAGCGCTACCAGTTGATCGTAGTGGACAACGGCTCGACTGACGGCGCGGCGAAACTGGATGACGAATTTCCGAACACACAGTTCATCCGGCTGCCGAAGAACTTCGGTTTGACAAAAGCCTGGAACCTGGGATGGCGCGCGGCCGACGCGGAGTACGTCCTTTTTCTGCACGACGACACGCGCCCGGAACCCAGCGTGATCGCCGCGTTAGCGGACGCGTTGGACACCAATTCCGACGCGGCGGCAGTCTGCCCGCTGCTGGTGGATGACGACGGCAAGCCCGCGCCGCAAGTCGGAAAACTGCCTCCGACCGGCGAATGGAGCCCCGCGCCCGCCGCGGCGGAACCGCAGCCCGTGGAGTTCCCGCGCGGCGCCGCGATCATGGCGCGTGTCTTCTTCATCAAGGCGATCCGCCAGATCGACGACCGCTATGGCCAGTCAGGCTGCGATGCCGACCTCGCGGCGGAGATCCGCCGCGCCTCACGCAAGATGCTCTTGATTCCCACCGCACGGGTGCGCCACAGGGGCGGCGGCGGTCACTCGAGCCTGGAGCGCGCGGATTTCCTGCTGGCCCGCGCCGTCTTTATCGGCAAGTATCAGGGCTTCGGCGCGGGACTGCAGGCGCGGATCGCCGCCGTGCTGGGTCCGCTCCTCGGTCTTCGGTTTGGCGAACTGCGCTACACCATCGCCGGCCAAAAAATCGACGGCACCCAGGAGTAATCGGTTGACCTTGGTTATCCGGGCCCATTTACCATTGATATCTGGTGCTTAGCGTCCTTTCGGGGATAGCATTAACCCATGGACGCACTGCTCTGGATACTACTGCCCGGTTTCACCGCGGTTGCCGCCGGCGTGCTGGCGTGGTTCATCATGCAGTCGCGGATGGAGGTCATGCTCGCCCAGCAGAGGGAGCGGCTGGCAGAGACCCGCGGCGCTCTGGACGCCGAACGGAAGGCGCTGGAATCGTCGCTCGACACCGCGCTACAGGCCGCCGAAGCTACAGCCAAGGGTGAGGCGTTCGACAAATTCCTCACCGAGCTGCGCGTGGAGCGGCGGCATTACACGCGCGAAAATCGCCTGCTGACGCACAACCGCAAGAGCCTGGTGCTGCAGGAGCGCATGTACTTCCGAAACATTCCGCTGTCCGATTGGATCGAACACGAAATTGCCCTCGAAGACGGCGCCGACGTGAGCCGCCTGGTGCGCGACATGACGGTCTTCGAGCAGGGCGTGGTATCCATCGCCGAGGTCCCCCGGCTGAATGAAGCGCCGCGCAATCGTAAGGCGCTCGCGTAAGTTTACAGGCGCGATCTCTCCCCCTTTCGCCGTACGTCCCGACGGGCGGTGTAGAATGGGAATTTCGGACTACGGAGAGAATGCTGACTATGTATCGATTGCGTCTGATCGCGACTTGCGTCCTGCTGGCGGGGGCTTCGAAGGTTGTGCTATCGGCGGGCAAAGGGGATCCCGAAAAGGGCAAAGCTGTTTTCGAGCAGTGCGCCGTGTGCCACAACGCGGATTCCGATGAAAAGAAGATGGGGCCCGGGCTCAAGGGGCTGTTCAAGAAAGACAAGATGACGAACGGCAAGAAGCCCACCGAAGCCGCGGTGCGCGCGCGCATCGACGAAGGCGGGCAGGGAATGCCGCCGTACAAAGATATGCTCAGCGATCAGGAGAAAGACGACCTGATCGCCTACCTCAAGACGCTCTAGCCGCCGCGCTCGGCCTAACCGAGCTTGGCCAGCACTTCCTGCGCTTTCTTGACGATCGGGTCGTTCTCGACCTTCTTCTGCGCTCCCGTATCCGTGGTCGGGTTTTCGGGCAACGGCTCACCGTTGTCGTCCAGCTCAACCGCGGCATCGGTGTCGGTCACCACATAGTTCGGCGTCAGACCATTGTCCTGGATCGCCTTGCCTTCAGGCGAGTAATATTTGGCAACCGAGAGGATGATGGCGCCGCCGTCATCCATGGTCAGCGCGCGGCGCATGGCGGCGTCGCCGTAGGTCCTCTCGCCGACTGCCTGGGCGCGTTTGTTGTCCATCAGCGCGGCGGCGGCCACTTCGGCGGCCGCGGCGGTGCCCCGATTGGTTAGCACCGTCATGGGCAGCGAGGTGATCGCTTTCGCGGGATCGGCATCGAAATTCTGGCGCGCGATCTTCTGGCCGACCAGGTAGGTGATGCGTCCCTTGTTCAGGAACAGGTTGGCCAGCGCGATGCCGTCCTCGGGACTCCCGGTGGCGCAGTTGCGAAGGTCCAGCATCAGCTTCTTGGCGCCATCGGCCTGCAGCTTCTGCACGGCCGCCGCGATATCCTTCACCAGCGCCGGTGAGATGGCGTCCACGTTGATGTAACCGACGTTGTCCGCCAGCACGCGGGTCTCGACCGTGGGAAGCGGCACCATGGCGCGCGTGAGCTTCACGGTCGTGGGCTCCGAGCGGCGCACGTGGAACACGTTGATCTCGACGGTGCTGCCGGGATCGCCCTGCAGCAGGATCGCGGCGTAAGCCAGCGGCATATCTCGCGTAGCGACGCCGTTGATGGTCTCGATCATGTCGCCTGTGGAGAAGCCCGCCTTCGCCGCGGGCGAACCGGTGATGGCGCTGACCACTCCGACGAACCCGAACTTCTTGGAGAGCACCAGGCCGACGTCGGCGCGCTTCACGTCCTTGTTCTTCAGGTAGTCCTTGTACTGGTCGGCGTTGAGGTAACTGGCGAAGGGGTCGATGGCCTCGAGCATGCCGTTGAGCGCGCCTAGTGTGACGCTCTTCATGTCGGGCTCTTCGACGTACTCGCTCTTGATGCGGGCCACGACGTCGCTGAAGACGCCGATGTGCTTATACGTGTCGTCGGAGGAAGCGGCCTTGCCGACCACGTGCCCGACCAGCAGCAGAATGGTGAGACACGCGGAAGTGCTCACGACGAAAAACTTTGTGCGACTATTCATAGGTTTACCGACAGCTCTGGCGCCCTTGCCCATTATATCTACTCCGTTGGACGCGCCGCAGCCCCGATCGGTTCTGGGAAAAAAGCTGTCAGCCCACAGCGATCAGCCTTCAGCCAAAAACGGTCACCCTCGGGCTGAAAGCTGACGGCTGCAAGCTGACGGCTGGTAGCCGATGGCTAATATGGAGTTATGCGATCCATTGCCCTGCTGGCGGCATTTGCTTTTTCGGCCGCCGCCGCGGAGCTGAAACCGAAAACCCTCGAGGCATTCGACCGGTACATCCGCCAGGCGGAAGAGCGACTCGCCTCCGCCAACGTCTTCCTCTGGGCCGACGAATCTCCCGACCGCCTGCGCCGCGTCCGCGCGGGAGAGATCGTCGTCTCGCCCTACCTTAAGAAGCCCGAAACCAGCGTCCCCAACGGCCTCATCCACGATTGGGTAGGCAGTGTCTTCATCCCCGGCGCAACTCTCGACCGGACCCTCGCCATGGTCCAGGAATACAACCACCACAAAGACATCTATAAACCGGAGGTCCTGGATTCCCGCATCCTCGCGCACCACGACAACTTCTTCCACATCTACATGCGACTGCTCAAGAAGAAGGTGATCACCGTGGTGCTCGACACGGAGCACGACGTGACCTACACGAAAATCGACGCCGCCCGATGGCGTAGCGTGTCGAAAACCACCAAAATCGCCGAGGTCGAGAATCCCGGCAAGGCCGATGAGCGTGAAAAACCGCCCGACACAGGCGAGGGATTCCTCTGGCGTTTGAACAGCTACTGGCGCTTCGCCGAGCGCGACGGCGGAGTCTGGGTCGAGTGCGAGGCCATTTCGCTGACGCGCGATATCCCCACGGGCCTCGGCTGGCTGATCGAGCCGATCATCCGCAATCTGCCCAGGGAGAGCCTGGAGAATACGCTACGCGCGACCCGCAAGGTCCTGGTGCAGTAGCACCCAGTCGGCAACATCCTCCATGCGGTCGAACATCCGGTCGGGGCGCGGATCCGCCAGGGTTTCCGGCTGAAAGCCGTAGGTCACGCCGCACGACCGCACGCCCGCGTTTACCGCGGTCTGGATATCTACGCTGCTATCGCCGATCATCAGCGTGCGCTCCGCGATGACTCCGGCTTCCCGCATCAGCGTGTCCACTCCGATCGGGTGCGGCTTCTTGAAGTCGAAGCTGTTGCCGCCGTAGACGCGGAAGAAGTGCGCGCCGACCCCCAAACCGTCCAGGATCGCCTTGCTGATCCGCACCGGCTTGTTGGTCAGCACCGCCATCTGCTTGCCGGCGTCGCGCAGCCGGTCGAGCGATTCGCGGACCCCTGGGTACAAGGTTGTGTAGTCCAGATAATGCTCGCGGTAATATTCGAGGAAGAATTCCAGCGCTTCCTCCACCTGTTGCTCGCTGGCATCGGGGCCGAGCGCGCGGCGGATCAGAACCGGGGCTCCGTTGCCTACGTACGAATAGACGCGCTCGTGCTCGAGCGAATCGAGGCCCATATGTGAGCGCGTCGCGTTCACCGCGTGCGCCAGGTCCAGTTTGGAATCGATCAGCGTCCCATCCAGGTCGAAGATGAGCAGGTCCATGTCTTATGCGAAGCTGGCCTTCTTCTTCAGCGTGTTGGCGGCGCGCGACATGGGTTTCCGGCGGGCCTTCGGACGTGCGGTGGCCAGGCCGTATTCCACCATCTTGCGCTGCAAGGTATTGCGATGAATCTCCAGGGCGCGCGCGGCGGCGCACTGGTTGCCCCGATGGCGCGCCAGGGCGCCCTCTATCATGCTTTTTTCCAGGATCCCGGTGGCCTCTACCAGAGAGATCTGTCCGTTCAGCAGGTGATCGATCAGCCCATCAAATCTGTCTTTCATTTTTTTTCTTCTCTCCGTTCGGCGAGCTGTGAATACCTTTTTCGACTTCGCTCCAGGCTTGTTTCACCTGGCCGTAGGTTTTGCGAAATGCTTCCTTGAGATCGTGGGGAGCCATCGACGCGAACACGTGTGCCGCCCCGGCGACGTAAGGCGCCATGCGTGAATCCACGATCGCGCGCGGCGGCTGATCCGTCCGCGAGAAGGCCATGGCTCCCATGACGATGGCGATCGCGATCAGCGCGGCGCGCAGCAGGCCGAAACCCGCACCCAGCACGTGATCGAAAAACGAGAGTCCGGTAACCTTCAGGAACCGGTGAACCACCATGCTGACCGCGCCGCCCACCAGCAGCACGCCGGCGAAAATCACGGTGAACCCGGCCGCCCCGGCCAGCGCGGGCGAACTCAGGTAGGGTGCGAACCACGCGGCCGGGATTCCGTAGAACCAGAGCCCCAGCAACAGCGCCAGGATGCCGCTCACCAGCCCGATCACCTGGCGCGACAGGCCGCGGCGAAAGCCGCTGACCATGCACACCACAACTAGGAGCCCCAATACGACGTCCAGCCAGTTCATAGCGCGCGGCCGGTCAGGATGCGGTAGGCTTCGCGGTATTTTTCGCCGGTCTTGGCGGCGACGTCATCGGGCAGCCCGGGAGCGGGCGGCTGCTTGTTCCAGCGGATGGACTCCAGGTAATCGCGGACGAACTGCTTGTCGAAGCTGAATTGCGCGCCGCCGGGCTTGTAAGTCTCGGCGGGCCAGAAGCGCGACGAATCGGGGGTCAGGACCTCATCCCCGAGCACAAGCTGGTCGTCCACGAACCCGAACTCGAACTTGGTATCGGCGATGATGATACCTTTCGTCTCGGCGTAGCGCGCCGCGCGCGTGTAGATGTCCAGGCTGAGATCGCGCAGCCGCCGCGCCAGGTCGTCGCCGATCAGTGAAGCTACGTGCTCGAAACTGACGTTTTCATCGTGGCCGGTCTGCGCCTTGGTGGCGGGCGTGAAGACCGGTTCGGGCAGTTTGTCGCTCTCGCGCAGTCCGGCGGGCAGGCGGATCCCGCACACCGTGCCCTGTTCGCGGTACTCCTTCCAGCCGGAGCCGGAGATGTAGCCGCGCGCCACGCATTCGATCTCGATCATCTTGGCGCGCTTGACCAGCATCGAGCGCCCTTCGAGCTGATCGCGGAAGTTGAGCATCGGCGCGGGATACTCATCCACGTTCGCCGTGAGGAAATGTGTCGGGGTCACGTCGCGCAGGAAGTCGAACCAGAAGATGGAGAGCTGGGTGAGAACGCGCCCCTTGTCGGGAATGCCGGTGGCCAGGATGTAATCGAAAGCCGAAATGCGGTCGGTGGCGATGATCAGCAGCCGGTCGTCGACGCTGTAGACGTCGCGGACCTTGCCCCTCGCGTGCCGCGGCACACCGTCCAGGTGAGTGTCGAGAAGAACTGGGTTTTCTGTGGAGTTCACGATTGCCTTCGCGCTGTCAATCGGGGGAGTTAATCCAAATGATACCCCGATTGCCGCCGAAGTCAATTCACGA
>DATJYW010000213.1:0-4378 GCA_035499435.1 Candidatus Acidiferrales bacterium
TGACTTGGGTTCACGGCAAGCACGAGCTCAAATTCGGTTGGGACATGCGGCGTTTGCGCACCCTGGGCCACGACTTGGCGGGCACCAACGGAAACTACGTCTTTGCCCGCAACGAGACGGCCAATCCGGGCGCCACCGGCACTACCGGCAATTCCTTCGCCAGCTTCCTGCTCGGCCTGCCCGATTCCGCCACCGCCACCGCAACCCCCGTGCAGGATGGCAACATCCATTACCAGTATTACGGCTTCTACGTCAATGACAACTGGAAGGTCACTTCCCGGTTGACGCTCAATCTCGGGCTGCGCTACGACATCCCGGTCAACTGGTATGCGCCGACCATGGGTTCTGTCTCATTGACCACTCCCAATCCCGCCGCCAACAATTACCCCGGCGCCTACGTTTTCCCCGGCAGCGGTCCCAACCGTTTGGGCGTGACCCGGTTCTGGCCGACCGACCACTCCGATATCGGTCCGCGCGCCGGCTTCGCCTTCCAGATCACGCCCAAGACCGTTCTTCGCGGCGGCTTCGGCATCTTCTACGAAGCTACCAGCAACGGCGGATGCGGCTGCACCCTCGGCGCCAACGGATCGTTCGCCCAGGTTTCCGACGGCCTGACTTCACCGTTCCAGTGGGACGGCGGCATTCCCAAGCCGGCAGGCTATCAGCCGCCGCCGTTCCTCAGCCCCAGCATCGGCAACGGCTTGGCCGTGGACTACATGGGTCCTACGTTCGGAGTTGCCCCCCGCGTTTACAACTGGGGCGCGAATCTCCAGCACGAGATCTCCAAGTTCCTGTTCGAGGTGGAGTACGCCGGCAATCGCGGCTATCGCCTGAACTCCACCATCGACCTGAACCAGGTCAACCCCTCTTACCTCTACCTCGGCGCGCTGTTGCAGCAAACCATCACCTCGCCCGCGGTAGTGGCTGCCGGCTTCAAGAAGCCCTACGCCAACTTCCCCGATAACGGCACGCTCGCCCAGGCGCTCCGCCCGTATCCGCAATTCCTCAACGTCTTCTCGCGCAATAGCGGCCAGGGACAGACATGGTACGATGCGGCCACCGTCAAGGTCACGCGGCGCTTCGGCGGCTGGCATTTCACCAGCTCGTATACGCGCTCCAAATCGCTCGGCCTGCTCACCTACCGCCAGATCTTCTCGCAGACGCAGGTTTATCCGCAGGACATGTACAATCTGACGCAGCCCAAATCCTACCTGCCTTTCGACCTGCCGAACGTCTTCAATTTCCTGAGCAGCTACGACCTGCCCTTAGGAAAAGGCAAGCGCTTCTTCACCAATAGCAGCCGGGCGCTGAACGCCGTGATCGGCGGCTGGACCATCGCCGATACCCACCAGTACCGCAGCGGCGCGCTCTTCGCCCTCAATTGCACGAACACGCTCGGCAACGGCGTGCTGTTCACCGACGCGCGTATGTGCAACAACAACGGAGGAACCCTCCGCACCGGACAGAGCCGCACCTCGCTCGACCCCAACAATCCGGCCAGCCTCTACTTCAATGCGGCGCCGTTCTCCGTTCCGGGGCAGTTCTCCTTCGGCACGTCGTCGCAGTACGTCGGCAATTTCCGGCAGCCGCCCGTCCTGGTGGACAACATCTCCATCGTGAAGCAGGTCGCCATATGGCCCAAGGGAGACGGAGAACGCATGCGCCTCCAACTCAGTGCCAACGCGTTCAATCCGTTCAACCGGACCAATTTCGGCGTAAACGGAACCGTAGGCAACGCCAACTTCGGCCGCGCCACCGGACCGCAGTACGGCCCTCGCATCATTACTATGCAGGCCCGGCTGTATTTCTAGACCGTGGGAATCTATGCCAAACCACGTGGGGCAGCGCTTCAGCCTGCGCGGGACTTCAGTCCCGCTGGCGCGGTCATCTCACCAGGTCCTCTGCACGTATTGAGACATCGATGTATCGCCGGCTGGAGTGGCGCGGCGCTTCTGTTGCTCGCACTCACGGCTGCAGTGCAAGGCCAAACTCGTTCGGTCGCAGCAAAGTCCGGGGTCGTGCCGCGCACGGCGGGCGGCCACCCGGACCTGCAAGGATTCTGGAGCAACGCCACCCTGACTCCCTTTGAGCGCCCCCGCGAGCTTGCTGGGAAGGAGTTCTTTACTGTAAGCGAAGCCGCGGAGTTCGAGAAGCGGACGCTTCAGGCGAGCGACCGTGACCGCCGCGGCTCGACTCCAGCGGCCGATGTCGCTCAGGCCTACAACGAGTTTTGGTTCGACCGCGGAACGAAGATCTTTCCCACTCGCCGCACCTCCATCGTGATCGATCCGCCGAGCGGGAGAGTTCCTCCCTTGACAGCTCAGGCGCAGCAGGCGGCAGCGGCCCGGGCCCAGGCGCAGGAAGGCCTGCCCAAAGGCCCCGAAGATATGAGCTTGCCTGTGCGTTGCATCCTTTGGCCGACGGCCGGACCGCCCATGATCCCGGGCCCGTACAACAACAACTATCAAATCGTCCAAACCCGTGAATACGTGACGATTGACGTGGAGATGATTCACGACGCCCGCATCATCCCCCTGGACGGCCGGCCGCATGTCAACAGGAATGTGCGCCTCTGGATGGGAGATTCCAGGGGCCGGTGGGAAGGCGACACGCTGGTCGTGGACACCACCAATTTTACCGGCAAGACCCATTACCGCGGTTCCGATGAGAACCTTCACCTGACTGAAAGATTCACCCGCACCGGCCCGGACACGATCCTCTACCGGTTCACGCTGGACGATCCAACAGCCTTTACCGCGCCCTGGACCGGCGAAATCGTGATGACCAAAATCAAAGGGCCGCTCTACGAGTACGCCTGCCACGAGGCGAATTATTCCATGTCGAACATACTTCGTGATGCTCGCGTCGCCGAGAAGGCCGGGCAGGGCAAATGAGCACATCGTCGTGCCTGATACCTTCCGCGAAATCCCTCTTGACCACGCTGTTGCTGCTCGCCGCAGCCCGTCCGGCGTTTTCCGCAGCCCGCATATTCATCGTGACCGATATGGAGGGTGTCGGCGGCGTCAATGACCCGGACGAGCAGCTCCTGCCCGGCCAGCGCCGCTACGACGAATCGCGCCGCTTCCTGGCGGGCGAGTTGAACGCCGCTGTCGAGGGCGCATTCGCCGGCGGCGCTACTGAAGTGGTGATCTGGGATGGCCACGACGGCAGCCGCAGCCTCTCCATCGACGACATCGATCCGCGCGCCAGGCTGATCCAAGGCAAGCCGACACCGGCCAATTACTATCTCTCGGACCGCGCTTTCGACGGCATCTTCTTCATCGGCCAGCACGCCATGGCGGGCGCGAAAGGCGGCATTCTGGCGCACTCGCAGAGTTTCACCGTGGAGCGCATCACCATCAACGGGCGGGCCGTGGGGGAGATCGGGCAGGTGGCGGCCATCGCCGGGTACTTTCATATTCCGGTGATCATGCTGGCTGGAGATCAGGCGGCGTGCGAAGAGATCCGCGAGTTGCAGCCCAAGGCGGAGACGGTCGCGGTGAAGCGCCTCGCGGGAAAGGCGTCGAGCCTCAGCTTGTCCCACGCCCAGGCGAAGTCGCTCATCCGCGCTGCTGCCGAGCGCGCCGTCGTGCACGTCTCATCCTATTCGCCCTGGATCCTCGAAGGACCCGTTGAAATGACGTTCACGTACAAGGCCAAGGCTCCGGCCGTTTACAAGGGGCAGACTGTGCTGGAGGCTTATGAGGCCTGGCTGGGAAAATAACCATCGACTTTCGCGCCGGACGTTGCTGGCGATGGCGGCGGGAGCGACTCTCGCACGAGCCGCCGAGCCGGTCATCGACATTCACCAGCACACGAACTACAGCGGCCGCACCGACGAGCAGCTATTAGCGCACCAGCGCACCATGGGGATCGCGAAGACTGTGCTCCTCCCCGCCGGGTCCAGCGGCGGGCTGGCCGCCGGTTGCGGCGGCAACGACACGGTGGTGGCGTTGAGCCGCGCGCATCCCGGCGAGTACTGGTTCTTCGCCAACGAGCTTCCCGATATCCCGGAAACCAAAAAGGTGCTGGAGAAGTTCCTCAATGCCGGCGCCATCGGCATCGGCGAGCAAAAGTTCCACGTGGAGTGTGATTCGAAGGCGATGCAGTTAGTCGCCTCCATCGCCGCGCACCATGGCGTGCCGGTGTTGATGCACTTCCAGCACGACACATACAATCTCGGCTTCGAGCGGTTCTACAAGCTGGTCGGGAAATTTCCCAAGGTGAACTTTATCGGGCACGCGCAGACGTGGTGGGGCAACATCGACAGGAACCATCAGCAGGCGGTGATGTACCCGAAGGGGCCGGTCACTCCCGGCGGCATCACCGACCGCCTGCTCACTGACTATCCCAATGTCTACGGAGATCTCTCCGCCGG
>DATJYW010000214.1:0-5477 GCA_035499435.1 Candidatus Acidiferrales bacterium
CGGCGCACGCTTCTTTCCCGGCTCATGCTGCCGCTGGAGCATGGCATCTACCGGGTCTGCGGGATCGACCCGAGAGCCGGACAGCCATGGACCACTTACGCAGCGGCATGCCTGTATTTCAGCGCGGTGAACTTCGCGGTCTTCTATGCCCTGCTGCGGCTCCAGAAGTGGCTGCCATTGAGCCCGAATCCGCTGGCCACGCCCATGACGCCAGACCTGGCATTCAACACCTCGGTCAGCTTCATGACCAACACGAGCTGGCAATCCTACCCGGGCGAGACGACTCTCAGTTACCTTTGCCAGATGCTCGGCGTCACGGTACAGAGCTTTACTTCCGCGGCAGCGGGAATCGGCGTGGGAGCGGCCCTGCTGCGCGCCTTCCGCCGCGAGGGCACGCGCGAGATCGGCAACTTCTGGGTGGATGTAACCCGGGCGACGCTTTACATCCTGCTGCCGATGGCGCTTGTCGGCGCGCTGTTTCTCGGCTCGCAGGGGGTGATCCAGAGCCTGAGCGCCAACCGGAAAGTCGCCGGGCTGGAAGGCACGGCGCAGGTCATCCCGATGGGGCCGGTGGCCTCGCAGGAATCGATCAAGCTGCTGAGCGGCGATGGTGGCGGATTCTTCAACGCCAACTCGGCGCATCCCTTCGAAAACCCGTCGCCGCTCACGAGCTTCTTCGAAATGCTGCTGATTCTGGCAGTCCCGGCGGCCATGACTTACAGTTTCGGGGCGATGGCGGGAGACGTGCGCCAGGGGTGGACGGTCTTCTCGGTCATGATGGTCTTGTTATCGGCGGGCATCGTGGTTGCGAGCTGGAGCGAGTATGCCGGCATTCCGGTCTTGCACTCGCTGCGAGTTCCCGGACGCAACCTGGAGGGCAAGGAGGTCCGCTTCGGCGCGGGGGGCTCGGCACTATTTGCGGTGGCGGCGACCGCGTCGGCGGATGGCGCGGCGAACAGCGCGCACGACAGTTTCACTCCGATCGGCGGCCTGGTGCAGATGTTCAACATGAAATCCGGCGAGGTGGTATTCGGGGGGCCGGGTACCGGCATCGTTTCGATGATCTTCATGGTGATGCTCACGGTGTTTCTGGCGGGGCTGATGGTCGGGCGGACACCGGAGTACCTGGGCAAGCGGATCGAATCGCGCGAGATGAAGCTGGTGATGATCTCGTTCGTGTCGACCGGGGCAGCCATCCTGGTATTCTCCGCGGCGACGTTCGTGGCGCGGTCTCCGCTGGCCAGCCTGGGCAATCCGGGCGCGCACGGGCTGAGCGAGATCCTCTACGCCAACGCCAGCGCGGTGGCCAATAACGGGAGCGCTTTCGCCGGATTGAATGCCAACACGCCGTGGTTCAACACGACGCTGGCCGCGGCGATGCTGGTGGGACGATTCCTGGTGATCGTTCCGGCGCTCGCGGTCGCGGGCAGTTTGTCTCTGAAGCGGAGATTGACGATCACCGCGGGCACGATGCCCACGCACGGACCGCTGTTCGTCGCGCTTCTGCTGGGCTCGATTGTGCTGGTGGCGGCCTTGACGTTCTTGCCGGTCTTCTGCCTGGGACCGATCGCCGAGCATTATTACATGCACCTGGGCCTGCTGCGTTGACCCAACTCGCACGAAGAGCCTGTTGCCATGGATTTACCCGTCAGCTAGACTGAATCAGATTATAGGGCCTGTTGTTCCGGAGCAATGCGATGACTCTGGTTGGGCACGAACTGTCGCACTTTCAAGTTATCGAGAAGCTCGGGGAAGGTGGCATGGGCTCGGTCTATAAGGCCCGGGACACGCGGCTCGATCGCAACGTCGCGATCAAGGTACTACCTCCGGACAAGATGGCCGACAGCGAGCGCCGGCGGCGGTTCGCGCAGGAAGCGAAGGCGGCCTCAGCGCTGAGCCACCCGGGGATCGTCACCATCTACGACATCGACACCGTGGACGGCGTCTCGTTCATCGCCATGGAGTACGTGGAAGGGCAAACGCTCGATCGCCTGATCGGACGGAAGGGACTGCCGCTAGGGGCCGCACTCGGCTATGCGGTCCAGATCACTGACGCGCTGGCGCGCGCCCATAGCGCCGGGATCGTGCATCGCGATCTGAAGCCGGCGAACATCATGGTCACGGGCGACGGGTCGGTCAAGATTCTCGATTTTGGCCTGGCCAAACTGGTGGAACCCGGGCCGGGGGAAGACGCCGCCACGCGCACTGCCGGACACACGGAGACGCCCCTGACGCAAGAAGGCAAGATACTGGGGACTTTCGCGTATATGTCGCCGGAGCAGGCGCAGGGCAAGACGGTGGATGCGCGGTCCGATATCTTCTCGTTCGGGTCCGTGTTGTACGAAATGCTCACGGGCCGCCGGGTTTTTGGGGGCGAGACAGGAGTTGCCACGCTGGCCGCGATCCTCAACCGGGAGCCGCCGGCGCTCAGCGGCAGCGCGGGCCCGGTGCCGCAGGAACTGGAGCGCGTGGTGATGCGCTGCCTGCGCAAGGATCCCCAGCGGCGCTGGCAGACTATGGCGGACTTACGGATCGCGCTGGAAGAACTGAAAGAGGAATCCGAATCCGGCAGGTCCGCGGCGGCCGCGGTACCCGCTCCCGCCCGCGCGAAGCTCAGGTGGATCCTGCCGGCAGCAGCGCTGGCGCTGATGGTTGGGGCGCTTATGGTGTGGTGGCCACGGCTGACGCCGAGCGGGCCGCCTGCCTTCGAAACGGAGCGCCTCACGTTCGAATCCGGCTTCGCGGGCATTCCGGCGATCTCGCCGGACGGCAAACTGCTGGTCTACTCGTCCGACCGCGATGGCCCGCTGAATCTCTACGTGCAGCAGATCGGCGGGCGGCAGCCGATCCGGCTGACCAACGGGGAGGCCGCGGATTGGATGCCGGACTTTTCTCCCGATGGGTCGAAGATCGTCTTCCGGTCCGAACGCGACGGCGGCGGAATCTACGTGATCGATGCACTGGGCGGCCCGGCGCAGAAAATCACGGACCGCGGGTGGCACCCGCGCTATTCGCCGGATGGCTCGACGATCGCCTATCTCGATGTGTCGGTGATGAAGAGAAACGCAAAGCTGTACCTCGCCGGCGCCACGGGCGGCGCGCCAAAACCTTTTCAGCCGGGCTTCGATGCCGTGCCGTTCGGAGGGTTTTCGCCACCGGTGTGGTCTCCCGATGGCCAATCGATTCTGTTTCAGGGGCTCCGCGAAAGCGACCCAAACAGCGCAGACTGGTGGGTGGCTCCGGTCGCCGGCGGTGAGCCGGCACGCGCGAGGGCACCGGGTACACACGCCGTCCTGCGCTGCACGTTTGCCTGGCGCGGCAGGTACGTGTACTACCTGGAAGGCAGCACGCAGGGCGGCATGAGCATTTATCGTGTACCGCTTGGCGGACCGCCGTGGAAGGTGGCGGGCGCGCCGGAGCGGATCACGTCGCCTCTGGGCGGGTCGACGGGCGGCTCCATCTCGGCGGATGGACGGCTGGTGTTCACCTCGTGGACTGTCGGAGCCAACGTCTGGTCGCTTCCCCTGCGGCCGGTCCCGGAGGCGACCCCAGAGAAGCGCACTCAGCTCACTGCCGATTCCAACATCAAATGGTTGCTGAGCGGCGCCGCGAACGGCTCCAAACTCGTGTACATGACCGCGACCAGGATGGAGAGCACCGTCGAGATCCGGGTGCGCGACAGCCGCAGCGGCCACGAGGAGGTAATCACGACCTCCGGGCGGCTCGTGGATACGCTTCCGCGACTGAGCGCCGATGGATCGCGGCTGGCGTGGCGCGACCAGGTAGATGGCAGGATCGTGTCGCTTCTTGCCGCGCCGGGCACGGGACCACCCACGCCGGCTTGCGAGGGCTGCACCGTGTTCGACTTCTTCCCAGGCGGCAAGGAAATCCTGGTCCTGCGAGGAAATGAGCTGGCGCGGATGAATCCGGTAACGGGAGAGCGCGGAGCGCTGGCGGATCTTACCGGCCTGGAGCCTGGGGATGCCGCGGTCTCGCAGGATGGCCATTGGCTGGCCTTCACGGCGGCCCGGCCCGACGGAATGGCGGTGATGTTTCTTGCTCCCGCCGGCCAGCATCCCACTGCGCGCGATTCCTGGGTCCAGATCGCGGATGACCGCCACTATCTCAGCCGGCCGATCTGGGCAGCGGACGGGAAGCTGATCTACTTCGGATCGACCCGCGATGACTTCTGGTGCATTTGGGCGCAGCGAATCACCGCAGGCCGGCCCGATGGCGCACCTTTCGCCGCTATGCACTTTCATCGGTTCCTGGAGTCCAACTTTTTTGGCGGAGTCTACTTCGCGGCCGGGCCCGAGAAGCTTTATGTGCTCCTGACCGAAGTGACGGGCAATGCCTGGATGGTAAAGGTGGACCGGTGACGGTTTCTGCCTGGTGCTTGGGTCGAGCGCTCGCGCACTGGCCGTCGGCGCGGTGTGCGGGATCCTGGGAGCGGCCGGCACTTCGACGCTGCTGGCTCACGCTCTTCCCGGCGTCCAGCCGCTGGACCCGTTGGCGTATGGCAACGTAGTGGCGCTGCTGAGCGCGGCGGTCACGCTGGCGAGCGCCGTTCCGGCGAGGCGCGCCACGCGAATCGACCCGGTGCGGGCGCTGCGCTGGGAATAACCCGATCCGCAACTTCCCGGTTGCATTTCCACCCGGGCCGTGCTAATCTGCAACCGATTGGTTGCTTATGAACACCGACCGCATCGAAAAGCAGATCCTGCTGCACGCGCCGCTCGCCCGAGTCTGGCGCGCGCTATCCGATTCCACGGAGTTCGGCACATGGTTCGGCATGAAGTTCGATCGCCCGTTCACGCCGGGAGCGCGCCTGAACGTGGTCATCACACCCACCAAGGTCGATCCCGAGATCGCCCGGGCCCAGAAGCAATATGAAGGCCTCGCCTACCAGATCACCATCGAGCGGATGGACCCCGAGCGTCTGTTCTCGTTCCGCTGGCATCCCTCCGCGATCGACCCGGGCGTCGACTACTCCCTCGAGCCGACTACGCTGGTCGAGTTCAAGCTGGAACAGACACCGGACGGCGTTCTGCTTACCGTCACCGAATCGGGCTTCGATCAGATCCCGCTGGAACGCCGGGCCAAGGCATTCTCCAACAACGAGCAGGGTTGGGGCGCGGTGATCCGGCTCATCGCGGCGTTTCTGGCCCATGCGGAGTAGAAGCGCGCATTGGGAAACCCGGGTTCCCGCCCCGTTGTTCGCGGCATTGGGCGACGAAACGCGTCTGTACCTTCTCTCCCGCCTCTCGCAGCGCGGGCCAATGTCCATCGCCAGCCTGACCGCGGGCACGCGCGTGACGCGCCAGGCGATTACCAAGCACCTGCGCGTTTTGGAGTCCGCGAGGCTGGTCCACAGCACGCGGAACGGGCGCGAGAGCATCTGGGAGCTCGAGCGGCGGCGCCTGGAGGACGCGCGCCGCTATCTCGACCAGATCTCCCGGCAGTGGGACAGCGCTCTC
>DATJYW010000215.1:0-8345 GCA_035499435.1 Candidatus Acidiferrales bacterium
GCCCGCCGGTGAAGGCGCGCCGCGTCTCTGTAGAGATTCGAGAGTCCCACTGCGTCCTCGAGCCGCGTCTGCGGCTTCGGACTGGCGGCGCCGATCAAACGCAGCAGCTCATCGTAGACCTCGGCGCCGCGCCGGAAATCCCCGCGCACCGCCTCCAACTCCGCCTGCGCGCGGAGCGTGTCCTCGGCGGCAGAGCCCAGATCGATTTTCGGAGCGGGGTACTGCTTCGCGCGCGCCAGGCGATCCAGAGCCTGCTGCAGACGAGAATGCGCCTCCTCCCGGCGGCCAAGTTGTAGCAGGGGATAGACCGACGCCGCCAGCGCGCCGGCCTCGTTGCGCAGCGTTGAGCCGTTGTCGATGGCGCCCGCGATTCTGTGAATCGCGTCGTCGTAGAGTTCCGCCGCACGGGCCGGATTCGTGTGCCGCAGGATACCCGCGAGCTTGACCTCGGCACTAAAGACCCTATGCTGGCTTTGGAAGTCGCTGGGGTCGCGGTGCGCCATGGGCTCGCTTGCATCGAGAGCGCGTTGTATGCAGGCAGCGGCCTCAGCGGGCCGGTTCAAGCTGATCGCCTGGTCTTCCCCAAGGATCTGCCCCTCCCGGATCAAGGCCAAGGCGTATGGCTGTAGCCTGCCCGTGCGGCTCTCGCCCTCGTCCGGCTTCAGCAGCCGCACGGACTCCTGAATCGCCTGAAGCGCCTCGTCCAACTCCCCTCTCGCCCGATGCGCAAAAGCGACGATCATCAAGGCGGCCCCGGCTTGCGTCGGCCAGTTCGTCGCGCGCGCGATCCCGATGGACTGCCCGGCAATCCGGATCGCGTCATCGAACCGGTCGGCCTTCATGTATTGATTCGCCGAATTCATCAGCGCGATGATCACCTGCTGCGCTTCCATGTGGTCCGGCGACGCGTTCAGTGTTCCGAGGCTGAGATACTGATTGAGCCGGTCGACCGACAGGCCCGCGAATCGCAACACGTCGGCGCCGCCGCCAGCATCGCTTGCCAGGATCATACGATCGTGCGCGATCTGGCCCGCTCGCAGCAGCGCGGTGCGATTTCGCGGCTGCGCCGCCAGCACGGAATCGATGAGTTCCTGCGCCTTTTGCGCATTGCGTTCCGCCTGGGCGGTTTGACCCAGGTTGGGAGATATATTCACGCCCTGGACCCGTGCCACCCGCATATAAGCCGTTGCGAGTTCCAAAGCCAGCGCGGGCTCCATGCGCACGTCAACACTCACCCGTTTCAGGTACTCCAGCGCCGTGTCCACAATCAACTGCCGCGTCTTCGAGCTGCCCGGCAACTGGGCCACCTGAATGTCGATGTCAAATAGCTTGTTGGCCAGTTGCCGGACCTCTGTGAATCGGCGTTCCGCGATCCGGCGCTCCCGATGCGCTGCACACAGACCCACCGAGAGGCTCGCCACGACCATCACACCAGCCGCGGCCGGTATCCAGTACCGGCTCAGGCACCGGCGCGCCCGGTACCACGCATCGCCGTTTCGCGCATCTACGGGCCTCCGCTCCAGCGCCGCCCGGACATCGTTCGCAAACTCATCCACCGATCCATAGCGGTGCTCAGGCTCCGGGCGCAGCGCCTTGGCAATCACAAAGTCCATATCCCGCGGCACCTGGGGATTCAACCGGCTCGGAGGCGTCACATCCTCTTTGCCGTTTCGCCCCGCTCCCTCCCGCGGCGCCGACCCGGCGAGCAGCTTGTAGAGCACCGCGCCCAGCGAGTACACATCCGTGGCCGTGCTCTGCGCCTCCCCTCGCAATTGTTCCGGGCTGGCGTAATTCGGTGTCAGCAACTGGTCCGCTAACTGCGTCACCTCCCCGGTCTCATCCAGCAGTTTGGCAATCCCGAAATCCAGCAGTTTCGGTTGCCCCGCTCTGTCTACGAGGATGTTCGACGGCTTCAGGTCGCGATGAATGATCAACTGGCGGTGCGCATACGCCACACCCTCGCACACTCGCACAAACAGCTTCAGCCGCTCTCTCACCTCGATACCGGCGGCGTAGCGGTCGATCGGAACCCCGTCCACGTGCTCCATCACCAGGAATGGACGCCCGTCCGCGGTGTGCCCGGCATCCACCACGTGGACCACCGAGGGGTGATGCAGCGAGGCCAGCAGTTGCCGCTCCTTCAGAAAACGCCCCCGCCATCCCGCGCGATGGGTGTCGGCGCGCAGCAGCTTGATGGCTACGTTCTGCTCGATCTCGCCATCGGAGCGCTCCGCGAGATACACACTACCCATACCGCCATGACCGATCGGCCGGATGATCCGGTAGCTGCCGATGAGGTCGCCCGGCGAAGGCTCCAGCCTGGTCAGCAACGATGTGGCAACGCCCTGGATGACATTGTCGAAGTAGCATTCCGCATCATCTGCGTATTGCAACAGAGCCGCCACTTCGGCTCTCATCGCCGGGTCGGGGCACTCCCGCTCCAGAATCTTCGTCCGCCTGTCTGAAGGGATTCGCGCCGTCGCCTCCAGGAGCTTTTCGACCTGCGGATTCACTTTTCCAATACCTGCCGGAGCTGGATTTGTGCTGTGCACAGTTCACCGGTGTGAACCGCCGCGGGCGATGAGGCCGGCTGGCCAGACACATTCTCACCCGGGCTGACTTGACAAGCTTCCATGTCGGGGATTCAGTCTCCGGGAGTCACCCTCTTCCGGAGCTCCTGACCACTAATCATACAGGACCCCGAACCGCATTCATTGTTACTTTCGGCACGCCGGACAATAAATTAACTATCCAGAAAATTCCGGAGTTAATGGCGCCTCCACCGCGGCATCTGCTTCGATAAAGGATAATCAAGACCGATAATTTGCTTCTCATGTTTACCGCCGGGATTCCACCAGGCGCAGCTTCGCAGACCTCATAGGGCGTACAATCGGTAGGGCCCGCGGCTCTTGAGCACTGTCCGAGGGCCTACCCCGCAGAATCGAGGCGCAGCAACATGCCGGGCACCCTTTACATGGTCGTGGAGCACTTCAAAGATGCCGTAGCGGTCTACCGCCGGTTTCGGGACAGAGGCCGGATGGCGCCGGATGGACTGTCGTATGTTTCGAGCTGGGTGGACGAACGATTCGAGCGCTGCTACCAGATCATGGAAACGGCCAACCCTGAATTGCTCGACCGATGGATGGAGAACTGGAAGGACATCGTCGATTTCGAGGTGTATCCCGTCATGACGTCGAAGGAAGCTGCCGGGAAGATCGGACCGAGGTTATAGAGAATCGGGGCAGGCAGGAATCAAGTCCCTTGGAGGTTGGCAAATGAGGTCAGCACTGAACTGGATTACGATCGCGGCGCTGTGGACGGCCGGCGCGCAGTCGGTTTGGGCACAGGATGGGCCGCGGGGGCACTGGAGCGGCGCGGTCGACGTGCCCAACCAGAGCCTCGCCATGGAACTGGACCTGGATAAGGGTCCCAACGGCTGGATCGGTTCACTGACGATTCCGACGCAGAACGCCACGGGTATTCCGCTGGACTCGATTGCTTTCACGAACGGAAAGTGGACATTCCATATAAAGAGCGCGCCGGGCGATCCGACGTTCACGGGCACGCTCTCGGCGGATGGCAAAACGCTGAGCGGAGACTTCACCCAGGGGCCGGGCAGTTTCCCCTTCAAGTTCAGCCGCACGGGCGATCCGAAGGTGGAAACGGAAAAGGCCAGTCCAGCGCTTGACAAGAAGTTTTTGGGGAATTGGGAAGGCACGCTGGAGGGTCCGGGGCTGCGGCTGGTGCTGCGGATGTCGAACGAGAGCGGCGCCGGGAAAGCGGTGCTGGTATCGCTGGACCAGGACAATGTCGAGATTCCGGTAAGCACGATCACCCAGAAGGATTCGAAGCTGACGTTGGTGGTGAAGATGGTCGGGGGACAGTACGAGGCGGAGATCAATCCCGAAGGGTCGGAATTGAGCGGGACCTGGACGCAGGGTGGAAACGGGTTACCCCTGAAGCTCAAGAAGGCGGAAGCGAAAAAGCCCTGACCATCGGTAACGCTAAAAACGGGTAATCGCATCGGGTTATACTGTGGGACAGAGTCTCGCAACCTGAAGCCGGCGCCGCTTGGCCGGCTGACGTATGTCCATCCGGTATGGTTTGGAGTTCGCGGATTGCGAGGTCTGGAGGTTCGTGTACCCATGTCTGGCATAGCCAAGCATCTCGTCAAACGCTGGACGGCCCTGGTGGCTGTCTTTTGCTTCAGTCTTTTGCAACTGGCCGCGCAAACCTCGTTCGGCCGCATCTCCGGAACAGTCACCGATCCGACGGATGCCGCCGTCCCGGGCGTCAAGGTGACGGTTCGCAATACGGGAACGCAGGAGACGCGCGTGGTCACGACGGACGCCAACGGTTACTACGTGGCGCCGGAGTTGCCGATCGGCGCTTACAGCGTCACGGTGTCGCAATCCGGGTTCAAGACCCAGGAGCAGTCCGGCGTGAGCGTTTCGGCCGACAGCCGCCTCACGGTGGATTTTCGCATGCAAGTCGGCGAAGTGCGGGAGAGCGTGGAAGTGGTGGCCGAGGCCAGCGCGATGCTGAACACCACCTCGGGAGAGATTGCGCACGTGGTCGATCAGGACCAGGTGGAGAACCTGACGCTGAACGGACGGTCGTACGCGGAATTCCTGACGTTGATTCCGGGAGCGGTGGTGACCAATCCCGATCAATTCGGCACGCTGACCAGCCTGAGCGCAACCAACCAATCGATCAACGGCCATCGCACCAATCAGAACAGCCTGACGGTGGATGGCGTGGGAAACCTGGACAACGGGTCGAACGGAAGCCTGATCAACAACATCAGTCCGGACTTCCTGCAGGAAGTCAAGATTCAGACTTCGAACTTCTCCGCGGAATACGGGCGGTCGGCCGGCGCGGCTTTCAACATCGGGACCAGGTTCGGCACCAACTCCTTCCATGGCGGCGCGTTCGAATACCTGCGTAACGACGCTCTCGACGCGCGCAATTTCTTCTCGCCGACCAATACCGAGCTTCGCTACAACGACTGGGGCTACTACGTGGGCGGGCCCATCAAGAAGAACAGAGTCTTCTTTTTCGTGGGGCAAAACTGGAAGAAGATCCGCCAGCAGTCTGCGGCGGCGCGGACCACGCTGCCGACGACCGACCAGATGGCCGGCAACTTCGGGACTCGCACGATCTACTATCCGGGCACCAAGACGCCGTTCCCGAACAACACCATTCCCGCATCGATGATCACGGCGGACGGTAAGGCGATCATGAACGTCTACAAGACGGTGATTCCGCAGGCGGCGGTCTTTACCAACACGGCGGTCTCCAACAATGCCACGTTCCAGAGCCCGAATCCGCTGGATTACCGCGAAGACCTGGGCCGCGTGGATTACAAGATCAACGACAAGCACTCTCTGTTCGGGCGCTGGGTCGACGACTACAACTCGATATGGGTGCCCAACGGACCAGGCGGGAACATTCCGATTACGCCCGAAATCCGTGACCGCCCGGGCAAGAGCGTGCTTTTGTCCGAAACCTGGGTCGCATCGCCGAGCATCGTCAACGAAGGCCATTTCGGCGCGAGTTGGAATTCGCAGCATTATTGGAACCAAGGCGACACGTGGGACCGCACCGTCCAGGGTTTCGCGTTCCAGAAGGTCTACAACTCCGTGGGCCCGTATCCGAACGGCATTCCGGACGTGACGCTGCAGAGCTTCGCGACGTTTAACGGTCCGTCGAAGACGCTCATCTCGCCGACGACTGAAATCGAATTCAAAGATACCTTGAGCATCATCCGCGGGCAGCACACGATTCAAACCGGCGTGATGGTGATCCGGAACCGGAAGGACCAGAACGGCCGGTCGTCGTACAACGGCGCCATCACGTTCAACACTTCGGGCAATCCCAACACCACGAATTATGCCCTTTCCGACGCGTTGCTGGGCTATTACCAGATCTACACCGAGGCGGCGTACGATCCGATGGGCAAATACCGCTACACCGAACCGGCAGCGTTCGTCAGCGATTCGTGGAAAGCCACCCGCAAACTGAGCATCGATATCGGACTGCGCTACGAATACATGATGGCTATGTACTCGACGGTGAACAATCTCTCGATCTTCGATCCCTCCACTTACAACCCGGCTCAGGCGGTGAAGATGACCTCGAGCGGAGGCGTGGTACCGAATTCCGGCAACATCTACAACGGCCTGGTCCGCGTGGCCAACGGCATCAGTCCGAGCCAGGCTTACCTGGTGCCCAACGCCAACAGCCCGGCGGTGCTCGGGGTTCCCGCGGGTGCGCCGCGCGGTATGTACAACAGCCCGGGCACGTGGTCTCCGCGCATCGGTTTCGCGTATGCGCTGACCCAGAAGACGGTCGTCCGCGGCGGATTCGGCATGTTCTACGACCGGATTCAGGGCAACCCGACCTTCTACACGCTGAATAATCCGCCCTACGTGGGAAGCACCGAATTCGATTACGGCAACCTCTCGAACATTACGGGCGGAGTGCCCGTGAGCAATCCGTGGGGCGCGATCCAGACGATGAGTCCGAAGTTCCGGCCCCCATATGCCGAGGAGTTCAGTTTGAGCGTGCAGCGCGAGCTTCCCTGGAGGCTCTTCTGGGAGACCTCCTATGTGGGCAGCCTAGGGCGCCGCCTGCTCCTCGAGCCCGATATCAATCAGCCGTCGTTCGCCACGATTGCCAACCTGCCGTCCACGACGAACGAGAACAGCATCCGTCCGTATGCGGGCTACGCGACGATCCAGCAGTTCATCGGCGCCGGTTCGTCAAACTATCACGGGCTGCAGACGCACGTGAGCCGGCGGATGGGCCGGATCACGTTCACCGGGGCGTTCACGTGGTCGAAGAACCTGGGCAATGCCTCGTCGGATACGTCGAACGACCTGGACTATATGAACTACCACCTGATGTACGGGCCGCTGTACAGCACCAGCAGCGCCGGCAGCATGGATATCGAGAAAGTCTTCGTGGGAACGTTCGTCTGGCGCTTGCCGGAGTTGAAGCAGCAGCCCGCGTACATCCGGGGGCCGATCGGCGGCTGGCAACTGAGCGGCGTGACCCACCTCCAGAGCGGGCCATATCTGACCGTGACCGGTTCGACGCCGATTCTCGGAACGCGCATGGCGGACTACCTTGGTGGACCCGTGCTGCTGCCGGATCCGGGGCCGAACGGGTGGATCAATCCCGCCGCGTTCGCCGCAGCTCCACAGGGCCGCTGGGGCACGACGGGCGCCGGGAACGTGCAGGGTCCCGGCATGCAGATCTACAACCTGTCCGTGCAGAAGCTCTTCCAAATCAAAGAACGTTTGACCCTGCGATTCCGCACGGACTTCATTAACGCGTTCAACCACACCAACTTCCAGATGCCGGCAACGACCATCACCAGCAGCAACTTCGGCACGATCTCGTCGGCGTATCCGGCGAGGAACATACAGTTCGGCATGAAGCTGCAATTCTAGGCATCAGGCGTCGGGCTTCAGCCGGGAACATCTTCGCTTTGCTGTCCGGAGCTTTGACGAATTCAGGATTGCTGTGAAAGCAAACCGGTCGATTTAAGTTACTGTTTGGTCTTGCTCAGCTTCCGGAAGTATTCCGCGACCGAGCCTTCCCATCCTTGGGGGACCTTGTCGCCGCCGGGACTGCGGACGCTGCCGGTGCCGTTGGTCTCCTCAACTTTCCGGCGAAGCTCCATCTCCACCTGCTCGACGCCGCCCATCAGGGTAGCTTGTATCCGCTCGGAGAGGAGCGGATCGTTGGCATAGGTGTAGGGGTTCAGGCGCTGCATGTCGCGGATCAGATTTTGCAGGTCGCGAACCATATTGGGATCGCCCTGGCTCGCCTGCTCGAGCTGGCGCAGCGATTGCAACGTCTGGTTGTACTGATTGGTGAAGTCCTCGGGACGCACGGGACCGTTGCGCGGGTCCCAGGTGCCGTACCAGGGGCCACCTTGCGGATTGCCGCCGCCCCAGTAGCCGTTGCGGGGCCCGCCGTAACCCCATGTATTGTTTCCGCCGCCCTGCTGCGGACCGAACTGGCCGCCTTGCTGGTTGCCGCCGCCTTGCTGGTTGCCGCCCGCCTGCTGACCTCCGCCCTGCTGTCCACCTTGCTGACCCTGCTGTCCGCCTTGCTTGCCCTGCTGCCCGCCTTGCTGACCCTGCTGTCCGCCTTGCTGACCCTGCTGCCCGGATTGCTGGCCTTGTTGGCCCCGTTGACCCTGCTGGCCGCGCTGCGCACCCAACTGCTCCAACTGCTGGCGCAGGCGCTCAACCTGGCCGAGCGTGGCCTCTGCGAGTTTGTCGCCCTGTGCGTCCTTGCCGTCCTTTCCGCCCTGGCCGAGCATCTGCTGA
>DATJYW010000216.1:0-5107 GCA_035499435.1 Candidatus Acidiferrales bacterium
CGAGGAAGTGATTCTCACACCGCTGGTGCTGGAGTGCATGGCGCAGGTGCTGGGCCCGCGCTTCAAGCTGAGCAGCCTCAACGCGCGCTCGGCCGATCCGCACACCGCGGACGGCCAGCCGCTGCACGCCGACTCGGGCGCCATCGCCGACGACACCGGCTACATCGTGTGCAACTCGATCTGGATGCTCGACGACTTCACACCTGATAACGGGGCGACGCGTTACGTCGCGGGGTCGCACCGCTGGCGGCGCCTGCCACACCCGGATTTCTACGAGCCGCATCCCGAGGAGCGGCTCGTGCTGGGACGCGCGGGCGACGTCGTAGTGATGAACGCGCACATGTGGCACGGCGGCACGGCGAATCGGACGGATGCGCCGCGGCGGGCGATGCACATCTATTACACCCGTTACGATCAGCCCCAGCAGCAGTATCAGAAGCGCCTGCTGAGCGCCGGGGTGCAGGCGCGGCTGAGCCCGGACGCGCGGCGGATTCTGGCTATGGACGATCCGTTGAACGATGACCTATCGTCGACGGGCAGCGGAAAGAGCGGGTTCATGAAGTGAGGCGAACGCCCCGATGCAGGGAGCGGGCGCGTGGGCACAGGTGTTAATCGGGAAGCCGCCGGCGGACCAGCCATGACTCGAAGGCGCCGGGATTGTCGAGAATCTCGGCTTCGAGTTCACGCATTTGAAGATTGAGGACTACCTCCTCGATGGTCGCCCCCAGCGACGGGTCGCCGGTTTCGGCGCGCTTTTGCTCGATCAGGGCCAGAACTGCTTCGGCCAGCTTCAGTCGATCCACCGTGTTGCTCATAGCCCTTCCTCCTGAAAACTTAGACGCAGAAGCGGCCGGGAAGTTCCATGCGCGGCGGATCGGGAGCCACAATCCGCCCACGCGGGTGCCGTTCGGTACGGCGGATTCGGGCACGGTCCGTACCGGGAGCACGCCGTCGGCGAATCCAATGGCCGTTGGCGGGCGTTGTGGGGCGGATAATCCTGCCCCACAACGTCGGCGACGGCCTCGATGGCGCCGACGCAAGCAGTGATGGCGGGCTTGATGGGAGCGGGCATGAGCCTCATTCTGCCATGAGGTACCATGGCGGTCGCCTATGCGAGGATTGGTTTGGCTCGCTGGCGCCCCACTGGCTGTCGTGCTGGCCGGAGCGCTTTCGGCGCAGGCTCCGCCGCTCTTCCGTTTTTCCATCGATCAGGACAGGCTCCACGGTCTGCCCGATTTCAGCTTCCTGAATCGTCCGATCGCGGCCACCGACCGGGTCGCAGTGCGCGACGGGCATTTTTACACCACCAGCGGCCAGCGGGTGCGCTTCTTCGGCGTCAACCTCGCCTTCGGCGCGAATTTCCCGGAGAAGGACGACGCGGCGCGCATCGCCAAACGTCTGCGGCGGCTCGGCGTGAACCTCGTGCGGCTGCACCATATGGATTCCTCGCCGGACCGCGCGGCCAACCCGGAGGCGGCCAACAGCATCCTCACCGACGGTCCGTACCCCGCGTTCAACGAAGTCAGCGTGCGGAGGCTCCGCGACTTCCTCACCGCGCTCGGTGCGGAGGGAATCTATGCGGATCTGAATTTGCACGTCGGCTACCGGTTCCGCCCGGACGTGGACAAGGTGCCGGCCGTCGAGGGCGGCATCCCGGCGCAGAGCAAGCCGGTGCACATCTTCTATCCGCGCATGGTCGAGTTGCAGCAGCGGTACGCGCGGCAGATCCTCACGAAGCTGCGGCTGAAGGGCGATCCGGTGTTGGCGATGGTCGAGATCAACAATGAAAGCTCGCTGGTGCAGGCGTGGCAGTGGAACCAGTTCGACCGGACAGTGACGGGCGCGTATCGCAAAGAGCTCGATGCGCAGTGGCAGAAATGGCTTACCGCGAAGCGCGGCGAAGGCGAGCAGCAGCCAGGCGATTACGCGGCATTTCTCGCCGACACCGACCGCCGCTACGTCAACGCCATCCGCGATGCGGTGCGGGAGGCCACCGACGCGCAGGTGCCGGTTACCGGGACGCAGATGGGGTACGGTGGGCTGGCCGTGCTGGATTCGCAGGAGGGGCTGGACTTCCAGGACAACCATTTCTATATCGATCACTACAACTTCCCCAACGCGCAGTGGGACCGCAACGACTGGCGCATTCGCGACATGGCCGCCGCCGACAACGGCTGGCGGTCATTCACCGACATGGCGTGGGCGCGTCAAGCCGGCCGGCCCTACACCGTCAGCGAATACAACCAGCCATGGCCGAATACGCACGCCGCGGAGATCGACCCGTCGCTGGCGGCGTTCGCGGCCTTCCAGGATTGGGACGGCATCATGCACTTCGCCTATTCGCACGGGCGCAACTGGGACGCGGGCGTGCCCAATGCCTTCAACATCAACGGCGACTGGACGGAGTTCCCGGTGATCGGACAGGCGGCCTGGATCTTCCGCTCGGGCGTGGTGCAGCCGGCGCGGCTGCGGGTGTCGGTGCCGGTGACGGCGGCGGACCGGGTGCAGACCACCGCGGGCCGGCAGAATATAGGCGACTGGGTCAACCGGCAGGCCGGCCTTGGCCGCGAGCGCGCGCTGTCGGCGGCCGTGGAGTTGGTTAAGGACGGTGCGGGGGCGCTTAGATCGGGTCCCCCGGAGCCCGGGCAGCTCACCTTCAATCGCGAGAACAAGCGCCTGACGATCGCGGCGCCGCAGGCCGCGGCGGTGATCGGCGCGGTGGGAAAGGCAAAGGTGGAGGCGGGCGCGATACAGGTGGAACTGGCGCCCTCGGCGCGCGGCTTCGCCACGGTGGTGCTGACGGCGATGGACGGGCGCGCGATCGGCGCGTCGGAGAGCTTGTTGTTATCGGTGCCGGGATACAGCGTGCGGTCGCTGCCGGGACAGCCGGGCACACCACAGGCGTTGAAGTTGTATCCCGAGACGAAGGACTGGTGGACGCTCGACCCGGCGGGCAACGGCAACGCTGCCAAGCCCTCGGGCAACATGAACGGCGGCGACGGGCCGACGATGATGGAGCGGGTCGAGGCGTTCGTCAGGTTGCGGACGGAGGCGAAGTCGATCGCGGTGGCGGCGCTGGATGGCGCGGGCGGCGAGGCGGGCGCCCTGCCCGCGTCGCAGGTAGAGCGGGTCGAAGGCGGCTTCCGGATTCACGTGAATGCGGAGGGCCAGCCGCAGTCGGCGTGGTTCGCGATTCGCTCCCGGTAGCCCGCGGCGTGGTCGAAAGCCTCGTGGGGCAGGATGAAATCCCGCGGCGTGTTGCTCAACCCGGCTGCCTCCTCACCGGCGTTCGGCCGGGCGCCGATTGCCAATCGGCGCAGCTTGCCAAGCTGCCCCACAAGTCGCGACGTCCGTGGGGGTCACCCAGACCCGCGTTACTCCTACGAAAATAGACTACGCCGACTGGGTTGCGGGTTGCAGGGTGACGACGTGGCCGAGTCGTTCCAGGCGCTTGACCAGAGAATGACGCACCCGATCAGCGTTGATATTGTCGAAGTGGTTGGGGCCGAGTTCCCGGTATTGCTCTTTGCGTTTCAGCAGGTAGTAGGCGATCACCAGCAGCTGGTGAGCAACGGCGATGATCGCCCGTTTGGCTCCTCGGCGAGCAGCGACGCGTCGGTAGAACGCGGCCAGATAGTTGTCCTTCTTGGTCGACACCGCCCATCCCGCCTGCGAAAGACATCGCCGTAACGAGGCGCTGCCCTTCCGCGTCTTGCCGCTCAGCCGTTTACCCGCACTCTCGAAATTGCCCGGGCAGAGTCCGGCCCATGATGCCAAGTGCGCCGCGGAGGGGAATTGATCCATGTTGAATCCGATCTCCGCCAGCAGGCCCCAGGCCGTGACTCGATCAACTCCTGGAATGCTGCACAGTCGATCGATGTCCTCCTGGTGAGTCGCCATCCGGCGAGCGATCTGCTTCTCCACGTCGTCCATCCGTTCTTCGGTAAATCGCAAGTGTTTCATCAACTGCTTCAACAGAAAACGGTGGTGCTCGGTCACACGGCCTTCCAGGGCCAACCGCAACTCAGCCCTTTTGTTGCGCAACAGCCCCTTGGACATCTCAGCCAATTCGTTGCTGTCAGTCTTACCGTCAACCATGGCATCCAGCATGGCTCGGCCGGATGCACCCAATGCATCGGTGGCCACCGAGGCCAGCTTGATATTGGCGTCTTCCAGGACCTTCTGCACGCGGTTGGCGATGCGGTTGCATCCCTGCGCCAGGCTAACGCGGTAACGCGTCAGATCGCGCAACTCCCGTACTGGCGTCGGCGGCACAAAACTACCCTTCAGCAGTCCATGTTGCAGAAGGTCCGCGATCCACTCGCTGTCCTTCTGGTCGGTCTTGCGGCCGGGCACCGCTTTGATGTGCTGGGCATTCACCAACAGAATCTCGAATTGCCCCTCCAAGATGTTCCACACCGGCTTCCAGTACACACCCGTGGACTCCATGGCCACGTGTGTGACTCCGCATTCCCGCAGCCAATCTGCCATGGCCAGCAGGTCTTGGGTAAACGTCGCGAATCGACGTTTCTCCTGTTTCTTCTTGCCTTTCGGTAAAGCCCATAACACGCAGGCTGTGATGCTCTTCTTATGTACATCCAGGCCCGCACAACGTTCATACACTACTTCCACAATGATTCTCCTTAGCCGCACTGCGATGGATGCCGGCAAAAAAGAGATTCTCCTACGCGTGCTCTCCGCAAACTTCCGGAGGCGACCATTCGTTGTGCCTCAGCAGCATCCGGGCCATACTCGTACGCGGGCTTGGACCAGCGCCAGAGTGAGTCGGCCTCTATCGTAGGGTGGCTACTAGAAAAGGCGTCCGCAGGTTACAGGCCTTCTCGCGAACCAGCCGCGGAAGCCTCGGACCACCAACATTTTCATCCTTCGTTGCGGTCCGAAGGACCATGAGTTACTCGTATCTCAGCGCATCCACCGGGTCCAGGCGCGAGGCCTTCACCGCCGGCCACACGCCGAAGAACACTCCCACCGCCACGGAAACGGCGAAGCCGGCGATCAGCGCCCAGCTTGGCACCTGGGACGGCAGCGAAGGCACCAGCGCGCCCACCAGCATGGTGATCAGCACGGCGATGAGGATGCCCAGCAG
>DATJYW010000217.1:0-11922 GCA_035499435.1 Candidatus Acidiferrales bacterium
GGCTAAAGCCTCCCAACTCCCTGTGTATCTATGTGGATTGTAAGACTTGCGCTGCGGCGCCCCTACACCTTCGTGGTTATGGCAGTGCTGATCGCCATCCTGGGCGGGACGGCCATCGTCAGCATGCCCGTCGACATCTTCCCGTACATCGATATCCCGGTAGTCAGCATCGTGTGGAACTACCAGGGCCTCTCGCCCGAAGAGATGGAAAAGCGCATGGTCACCATCTTCGAGCGCGCCATGACCACTACCGTCAACGACATCGAGCACATCGAATCGCAGTCTTACTCCGGCGTCTCCGTAACCCGCGTCTACTTCCAGCCCACCGCCAAGGTCGAACTCGCTCTTGCGCAGGTCACCGCGATCTCCCAAACCCTTCTGCGCACCTTCCCGCCCGGGACAACCCCGCCCAGCGTCATCAAGTACGACGCCTCGAGTGTGCCGATCCTCCAGCTTGGTCTCCAAAGCGACACCATGAGCGAACAGGAGTTGTTCGACATGGGGCAGAATTTCATCCGTACCCAGCTCGCCACCATCCAAGGGGCCAGCGTTCCCTTGCCCTACGGCGGCCGATTCCGGGCCGTGATGATCGACCTCAACCCCGACCAGCTCTACGCCAAAGGCCTCTCCGCCGCCGACGTCAGCAACATGCTGGGCAACCAGAATCTGATCTTCCCGGCCGGCACCGCCAAAATCGGCGACAAAGACTACCAGATCAAGCTCAACTCCAGCCCGCGCATCCTGGCCGAGATGAACGACATGCCGCTGAAGGTGGTCAACGGCGCCACGGTCTACCTCAAGGACGTTGCCCAAGTCCGCGACGGCTATAGCGTCCAGACCAGCATCGTGCGCGCCAATGGCCGACGGGGCGCCCTGCTGACCGTCATGCGCAACGGTAAGGCATCCACCCTCGCCGTGGTGAACAACGTCAAGAAGGCGCTCCCCAGAATCCTGGCCGGCCTGCCCACGGCACTCCAGGTCCGGCAGCTCTTCGACCAGTCTCTCTTCGTCCGCGCCGCGATCAACGGCGTGGTGCGCGAAGCAGTTATCGCCGCAGTCCTCACCGGCATGATGATTCTGCTGTTCCTCGGAAGCTGGCGCAGCACCGTCATCGTCTGCATTTCGATTCCGCTTTCGATCCTCACCTCCCTCATGATCCTGAGCCTGCTGGGCCAGACCACCAACGTCATGACGCTCGGCGGGCTCGCCCTTGCCGTCGGAATTCTCGTGGACGACGCCACGGTGGAAATCGAAAACACTCACCGGAATATGGCCATGCGCAAGCCCTTGGTGCGCGCCGTGCTCGATGGCGCTCAGCAGATCGCCGCCCCGGCCTTTGTCTCCACGCTCTCCATCTGCATCGTCTTCGTCCCCGTACTGCTGCTCACCGGCGCGGCCAAATACCTGTTTACGCCGCTTGCCATGGCCGTGGTGTTCGCCATGATGGCTTCGTATTTCCTCTCGCGCACCCTGATCCCAACCATGGTGCACTACATGCTTCGCCCGGAGGTCAAACTGTACGTGCGCGGCGAGCACGAAGAGGGCGGAACGGGCTTCATCTGGTACGTGCACCATCTCTTCAATCGCCGCTTCGAGCTGATGCGAGCCTCTTATGGCTCGCTGCTCCATTGGTGTCTCGATCACCGGGCTCCCGTGCTCATCGCTTTCGCCCTATTTGTCGGCGGATCGCTCTGCCTCGCGCCTATGATCGGCCGCGATTTCTTCCCTACGGTCGATTCCGGCGCCATGCGGCTGCACGCGCGGTCCCCGTCCGGGACGCGCATCGAGAAAACCGAGATGCTGTTCGCGCAGATCGAAGATGAGATCCGCCAGGTCGTGCCTCCCCGCGAGATTGACAATATCATCGACAACATTGGCATTCCGAACGGGGGCTTCAACCTCGCGTTCGGCGACAGCCCAACCCTCGGCGTCGGTGATGGCGATATTCTGATCTCGCTCAAAGAAGGCGAGCACGGCGCGACCGCCGATTACATCGACCGCCTCCGCAAGCGACTGAAGCAGCGCTTCCCCGATGTCGTGTTCTTTTTCGAGGCCGCCAACATCACCAACCAGATTTTGAATTTCGGACTGCCTGCCCCCATCGACGTCCAGGTATTGGGCCGCGACCCGAGGAACTACGACATCGCGCGCCAGATCGCCGCCCAGGTGGAAACCATTCCTGGCGCAGCCGACGTGCACATCCACCAGGTGGTCGATTACCCGGAAATCGATGTCGACGTCAACCGCAGCAAAGCAGGCCAGGTCGGTCTCACCCAGCGCGATGTCAGCACCAGCCTGCTGATCTCCCTCAGCTCCAGCGGCCAGATCGCGCCCACCCAGTGGCTCGACTACCGCAGCGGCGTCAGCTACAACGTCGCAGTGCAGACGCCCCAATACCGCATCGACTCCCTGGCCGCCCTGATGCGCACGCCTGTCGGAGCTCCCACCAATTCGGTCGCGTCCAACACAGCCACCTCGGTGGCCGGTACGGCGAACGCAGGCAATGCCAGCATTGGCGCCAGTCCCAGCCAGAGTTCGATCGCATACGGCAACCCGGGCGCGGTCGCCGCCGGACCGCAGTTACTCTACAACCTGGCGGGGGTCCGCCGCGGGGTCGCGCCCGAAATCGTCAACCACTACAACGTTCAGCCCGTTTACGACGTCTACGCCAACATCGACCGCCGCGACCTGGGCAGTGTCGGCGCCGGTGTCGAAAAGATCGTGGAGCGCATGACTCCCAAACTGCCCCGCGGCACCACCATCGACGTTCGCGGCCAGATCAAGACCATGGCCGATTCCTTCTACCGCCTCGGGCTCGGAATGGCATTCGCGGTCGTCCTCGTCTACCTGCTGATGGCGGTCAATTTCCAATCCTGGCTGGACCCGTTCATCATCCTCATGGCCCTGCCGGGCGCCATGGCGGGCATCGTCTGGATGCTGTTCGTCACCCAGACCACCTTCAGCGTTCCGAGCCTGATGGGTTCCATCATGTGCATCGGCGTGGCCACCGCCAACAGCATCCTGCTGGTCGTGTTCGCCAACGACCAGCGCGTCGAGGGCCTGGACGCGCGCAGCGCCGCACTTTCCGCCGGCCACACCCGCATCCGCCCCGTCATCATGACCGCCAGCGCCATGATCATCGGCATGCTTCCCATGGCTCTCGGCTTCGGCGAGGGCGGCGAACAAAACGCGCCCTTGGGACGCGCCGTTATCGGCGGCCTTCTGTTGGCCACCGTTACTACCCTGTTTGTGGTTCCATTGGTGTATAGCCTCTTGCGCAAGCAGCCGCCGGTCGACTACGAACGCAAGATCGTAGAAGAGGAGCATGAATTTCTCCGCGACGACATGATGATACGTGAGGACCTTTCATGAATGAGACCAACACCGCCGAAGAGCGGTTGCGGGCGGAGGTGGAAGACCTGAGGCGCCAGCTCGAGGAGCAGAAAAAGCTCCATGAGTCGGGCGGCCACCCGCGCAAGGGACCTTCGGCGGCGAGCCTCGTATTAATCGCGGTCGTGATCATCGCATTGATCGTAGTCGGATTCTTCGCGGGTTACCTGCCTCGCCAGCGGCGCGAGCAGGTTCTCGCCGCTGAGACCCGTGACACGGTCCACAGCCTGCCCGCGGTCAACTTTAGCCGCGTAGAGCGCTCCGCGACCAAAACGGAGCTGGTGCTGCCGGGCAACGTCCAGGCCGTCACCGAGGCCCCCATCCTGGCCCGCGCCACCGGGTACATCCGGAAGCGCTACGTCGATATCGGCGACCGCGTACGCGACGGCCAGGTCGTGGCCGAGATCGAAGCCCCCGAGCTCGACCAGATGATCCTCCAGGCCAACGCTACTCTGGAGCAGACCCGGAGCGCCGTTCAGCAGGCCGAAGCCGCCGTGCAGCAGGGACGCGCCAATGAAAACCTGGCCCGCGTCACCGCGCAGCGCTGGGACAACCTGCAAAAGCGCGGCGTCGTCTCCAAGCAGGAAAACGATACCTACCAGGCCCAGTGGGCCGCGCAGCAGGCCAACGTGCAGGCTCTCGAAAAGGCGCTCGCCGCCGCGCACAGCAACGTGGCCGCCGCCGAAGCCAATTTCGCCCGCCTCAACCAGCTCAAGACCTACCAGGCGGTGCGTGCCCCGTTCGACGGCATCATCACCGTGCGCAACATCGATACCGGCGTGCTCGTGAATGAAGGCAACACATTGCTGTTCCGCATCGCGCAGACCGGAACCCTCCGTGTGTACGTGAACCTGCCGCAATCCGAAGCCGACAGCGTGCGCGTGGGCCAGCAGGCCACTCTGGCCGTGGCCGAGCTGCCCGGACGCAAGTTCGTCGGTACCGTGACCCGCACCTCCAACGCTCTCGATCCCGCATCGCGCACGCTTCTCACCGAAGTCCAGGTGCCCAATCCCGCCGCTCAGCTTCTGCCCGGCATGTACGCCGATGTGGATCTCTCGGTGCCGCGCCAGAATCCGCCGCTGCTCATCCCCGGCGATACCCTGGTGGTTCGCAGCGACGGCCCCCAGGTGGCCGTAATCGGGCCCGAGGACACCGTCCACTTTACGCGCATCAAACTGGGCCGCGATTACGGCGATCGCCTGGAGGTACTCTCCGGCCTGGACGAGGGCCAGCGCCTGGTGGCCAACCCGAGCGACGAAGTGCGCGAGGGCGTCAAGGTGAAACCGGTGGCGGTTGAAAAGGCTCCGGGGAAAAAACAATAGCGCGCTTTCCAGGGAGGAATGGGGTCCAGATGTTTCGAAAGCTTGTGAGCGCCGCACTGGCGCTGTCTCTAGCCGCCGGCCTTGCGTTTGCCCAGACCGGCCTTCCGCGTATGACGCCGCCGGTGAATTACGACAATTCCCCCCGCGTGCGCGAGCTGATCCGCGCCGGCAACCTCTATCTGTCGCTGCAGGATGCCCTCGCGCTCGCCATCGAGAACAACCTCGATATCGAATTGCAGCGCTACGCACTCCCCATCGCCGACATGGAATTGCTGCGCACCAAGGGCGGCGGGACCGTGCGCGGGCTCAATTTTACGCTCGCCGAGGCCCCCACCGGCACCGGCGGACCGCTCAGCCCCGTCAACACGAACGCCGCCGCCGCGGGCCGCGCGACCTCGGGCAGCTCTATCACCACCAACGCGCTCGAATTGACTGTCCTCGGCGAGCCCCTGGTAAACGAGTCGATTCAAGGCACCATTCCCCAGACCAACGGCGCCGCCATCCCGAGCTTCGATCCCTCCCTCTTCGGACAATTGAACTGGATCCACTCGACTGCCCCGCAGAGCGCCACCTCAACCACAGGACTCTCCACGCTGGTCGCCAACTCCACAACGTACAATGCCGGCATCCAACAGGGCTTTTCCACCGGCGCGACGGCCTCTCTAAACTTCCTGAACAACAGCCAGTCCGTCAATTCGCTGAGGACCAGCTACAACCCATACACCAATTCCGCTCTCGGCCTGACCATTACCCAGCCGCTCCTGCGCGGCTCCGGCATGAGCGTCAATCGCCGCTTCATTCGAATCGCCCTCAACGAGCAGAAGATGACCAGCCTGCTCTTCCACCAGCAGCTCATCCTGACGGTCTATGGCGTGATCCGCCTCTACACCGACATGGTGGCGCTCACCGAAGACGAGAAGGTCAAAGCCGAAACCGTGACGCTTGCCGAGAAGCTGCGTTCCGACGTCCGCGCCCAGGTGGACGAAGGCACGCTTGCGCCCGTCGAACTGACCCGCGCCAACGCCCAGGTCTCCTCGACCCGGCAGGACCTGATCAACGCGCGCGGCCTGCGCGAGGAGCAGGAAGCCATCCTCAAGAACGTGCTCACGCGCCGCGGCAACGAAGACCCCGAGGTGATGTCCGCGCACCTCATCCCCACCGACACTCTGACCATCCCGGCCACCGACGAAATCCGCCCCATGCAGGACCTGATCGCCGAAGCGCTCTCCCGCCGTCCCGATCTCGGGCAGGCACGGCTCCAGGTCGTCAACTCCCAGATCGGCCTCGAAGGCGCCCGCAGCGCCACCCGGCCACAGCTCGATCTGATAGGCATCATGCAGAATAGCGCCCTCGCCGGGGACGCCTTTCCGTTTGCTCCGGCGCCTTCCCCGGATCCCAATATGCTCGGCGGCTACGGCACCGCGTTGAGCCAGATCTTCACGCGCAAATATCCCACCTATGGCGTGGGCGTGCAGATGACATTGCCAATCCACAACCGCGTGGCCGAAGCCGATCTCGCGCGCGACGAGCTGCAGGTCAAGCAGAACGAAATCCGCCTTCGCCAGTTGCAAAACCAGGCCCGCCTCGAAGTCGAGGACGCGCTGATCGCCATGCGGCGCGCCCGAGCCAGCTACGAGGCAGCGGTCGAGGCGCGCGCCTTGCAGCAGGAGTCGCTCGACGCCGAGCAGGCCAAGTTCGAGGTGGGCGCTTCCACCAGCTTCTTCGTCATCCAGTATGAAAACCTGCTGGCCCAGGCCCGCTCCACCGAGGTGGCCGCGCGCAGCTCTTACGTAAAAGCCAAAGCCGCGCTGCAGCGCGCCATGGGAAACATCCTGGATGAGAACCACATCGCGCTCGAATCGGCGATGAAGGGCCGCGCCACTCCCTGATGTCCCTGCGGCCGACCGGCCGCCCCTACCGCGCTCAGGTGAACTTGCCGGACCCCGACAGCGAGCATCCCCCGGCACTGAATGTCGACATCAGCCGTTCGACTTCCTCCGACCGGCACTCCGGACACTCCACGCCGCGGTCCGCGTCCTGCATCCGCCGCAGCATCTCGAACGTCTTCGAGCACTTCTGGCATCGATATTCGTACAAGGGCATGGTTCGCTCTACAACCAGGATGCAACAAGGCCCGCTCGGGTGACAAACCGGGCTCTCATTCTCGCCGTGCCACTTCCTTGAGCCCCGCCTCGTCCAACGCGTAGACGCGGTCGTACCCGGCCTGCGCCTCGCGGCTAGCGAGCTGCGGCCACGGCTTCACCCGATCCACTCGTATCGTTTTGTCCTGGTAGTACAACCGAAACACGAACGTGAGCAGCCACTCGTCCACCGGATACGGGTCGGAAAGAAACAGTACCCGGGCGCCTCGCGGCAGCGGAGCGCTCCGCCTCTGCAATGGCTCCAGAATCTGGCGCACCTCCGCGTGCGTTTCGGGGACCCACTGGTTGCCCAGCGGTTTCTCGCGCCGGTGCAACACAAACAGCAAGAGTGCCGCTGCCGCGAACAGGGCCAGTTGTCCCGGCCGGACGCCCAGCCGCTCCGCCCATCCAGGGACCGAGTCGCGCAGCGCAACCAGTGCGGCCGCGGCGTACAGGTACCAGCCCGCCAACGACAGGTACATCTCGAAGAAGCCGCGCGGCTCGATAAAGATGAACGGCAGCGGCACAACCAGGATCACGCACCACCCATACAGCAGCTCACGGCGCCTGGTCCAGGCCGCGACCGCCAGCATCCCGCCCAACAACACGACCACCTTGAAGCTGTTGAACGCCACCGTGCCGTAAAACAAGTCCGGCAGGTAATGCGTCCATCCCGCCAGGAAGGCGTGCAGGGAGATGTGCGGGAAGAAGTTCGGGTTCCGCGTCATGGCGTGCGAACTCGACGTGCGGTACAGGATGAAGGCCGCCGTGACCGGCACGCTCACGTACAGGAAACGTGCGCGGCGCATGAGCCCGGCCCGCGAATGGTAAATCAGTTCGTAAAGCAGTACCAGCGGAGGCACTACCACCGCCAGCTCTTTCGTGGCCAGCGCGCAAGAATAAAGCCCCGTCAGGATCGCCGTCCGGCGCCAGCTTGGGTACCCGGAGAGGTCGCAAATCCGGAAGTAGTACACCAGCGTTGCCAGGATCAGGAAATAGCTCAGCACGTCGTAAAGCGTGCCCGTACTGTAATACAGGTCCGCCAGGTGCGCGTGATACGCGCCCAGCAGGCAAGCCAGCGCCGCCGTCTCCCGCTTATGGGTCAGCCGCAGGCAGAACAGATACAACAGCCAGAGGTTGGCCAGGACCAGGCACATGCAGACCACGCGGAACGGCAGCGGATTCAAACCGAACACCGCAAACAGCGCGCGATAAACCAGTCCGCCCAGCGGGCGATGCCCCTGCAACAGTTCCACCGGCGAAGCCGACCATGCGCCGTACAGGTTCATCATGTCATCCGGCGTGAAGTAAGCGCGCCATCCGTCCGCGGCGAATGCGGACATCGCACAGACGGTAACGATCGCTCCTGCCGCGGCGCCGCTCACCCGGCGAGCCGCGGGCGCGCTGCGTATCACCACGTTTATTGTCCCCGGCGCCCGCCAGTGTACCATCGTAACGATGCGTCTCGCACTTGTACTTCTCGCCACCAGCCTGTTCGCTCAAAACTACCCTCCCGCCCTCTACTCCGGACTCCGATGGCGCGACATCGGTCCGTTCCGCGGCGGCCGCACCGTCGGCGCCGATGGCATCGCCAATCAGCCCAACGTCTTCTTCATCGGCGTGAATAACGGCGGCGTCTGGAAGACCGACGACTACGGCCGTACCTGGCAGCCGCTCTTCGACGACCAGCCTACCGGCTCTATCGGGGCCATTGCGGTCGCGTCTTCCAATCCCAACATCCTCTATGTGGGCAGCGGCGAAGGCCTGCAGCGCCCCGACCTGTCCGTCGGCGACGGCATGTACAAATCCACCGACGGCGGCAAGACCTGGCGCCACCTCGGCCTCCGCGACGGCCAGCAGATCCCCGCCATCATCGTCGATCCAGGCAATCCGAACCGCCTCTTCGTTGCCGTGCTCGGACATCCTTACGGCCCCAATGCCGAGCGCGGCGTCTTCCGCTCGCTCGATGGCGGACAGACCTTCCAGAAGGTGTTGTACAAGGACGATCGCACCGGCGCCATCGATCTCGCCTTCGACCCGCGAAATCCGCAGACTGTCTATGCCGTGCTTTGGCAGGCGCAGCAAGGCCCCTGGGAGAACGGGGCGTTCTCGGGCCCCAACAGCGGCATCTTCAAGTCCACGGACGGCGGCGCCACCTGGAATCCGCTCGCCGGCGGCCTGCCCACTTTCGAGCAGGGCGGGCTCGGCCGAATTGGCATCGCCATCGCCCCCAGCGATCCCTCACGCATGTACGCGCTGGTCGAGGCGCGCGGCGAATCCGGCGGCCTCTACCGCTCCGATGACGCCGGCGCTACCTGGAAGCGCGTCAACGGCGAGCAGCGCATCTACGGCCGCGGCAACGATTTCGCCTGTGTGCGCGTCGACCCCAGGAACAAAGAGGTCGCCTACGTCGCCAACACCACGACTTACCGCTCCAGCGATGGCGGCGCCACCTTCACCGCCATCAAGGGCGCGCCCGGCGGCGACGACTACCACACCATCTGGATCAACCCCGTCAATCCCAACATCATTCTGCTGGCCAGCGACCAGGGCGCCACCATCACCGTCAATCACGGCGCCACCTGGAGCAGTTGGTACAACCAGCCCACCGCGCAGTTCTATCACGTCATCACCGACAATCAGTTTCCGTACTGGGTCTACGGCGGCCAGCAGGAGAGCGGCTCGGCCGCCGTTCTGAGCCGCGGCAACGAGGGCCAGATCACCTTCCGCGAATGGCATCCCGTGGGCGCTGAAGAGTACGCTTATATCGCACCCGATCCGCTCAACCCCAACATCGTGTACGGCAGCAAGGTGAGCAAGTGGAACCGCATCACCGGCGAGGTCGAGCGCGTCGCGCCCCGCGGCAACTACCGCTACCTGCGCACGGCGCCGCTCATCTTCTCTTACGTCGAGCCGCACGTGCTGTATCTCGGCGCGCAGGTGGTCCTGAAAACCACCGACGGTGCAAAGACCTGGGAGGCCATCAGCCCCGACCTCACGCGCGAGACCTACGACCTCCCGCCCAGTGTCGCCTCATACCCCGCCGCGGCCAAACAGCAGGCTACGCGCCGCGGCGTGGTCTACTCCATCGGCCCCTCGCGCCTTAACGTGAACACCATCTGGGCCGGCACCGACGACGGCCTCATCCACCTCACCCGCGACGGCGGCAAAACCTGGAAGAACGTGACGCCGCCCGCCATGACGCCATGGAGCAAAGTAGCGCAGCTCGACACCGGCCACTTCGACGACAACACCGTCTACGCTGCCGTCAACCGCCTGCGCCTCGACGATCTCAAGCCCCACATCTGGCGTACCCACGACGGCGGCGCAACCTGGAAAGAGACCGTCCGCGGCCTGCCCGACGGTCCGGTCAATGCCGTCCGTGAAGATCCCGTGCGCAAAGGTCTGCTCTATGCCGCCACCGAGCTCGCCGTCTTCGTCAGCTTCGACGACGGCGACGACTGGCAGCCCCTGCGGCTGAACATGCCCGCCACCTCGATCCGCGACCTCGTGGTGCACGACGACGACCTCGTAGTCGGCACGCACGGCCGCGGCTTCTGGATTCTCGATGACATTTCGCCGCTGCGCCAGCTCACTCCCGAAACTGCGGGGTCCGAAGCCTGGCTCTTCGCGCCGCGCCCCACCTATCGTCTGCCGCGCAATACCAATACCGACACGCCGCTGCCCCCCGAGGAACCTGCCGGCAAGAACCCGCCCGATGGCGCGATCCTATATTACTACCTGAAGTCCGCCGCGGCGGCCGTCACAATCGACATACTCGACAACGCCGGCAAGGTGATCGTCAAGTTTGAAAGCTCCGACCGCCCCACGCCGCCCAGCCCCACGCTCAACGTCGCGCTCTACTGGCTCCGGCCCTTCCTGCGCCCTGCCGCGACCCCGGGCATGCATCGTTTCGTCTGGGACCTCCACGGGGTCCCCGCACCGGGCGGCGGCGGGGGACGCGGCGGCCCGCCGATTTCGGCTATCTATCAGGACACGCCGGTGTCCCAAGGTCCCTGGATGCCCGCCGGGGATTACACCGTCCGTCTGACAGTCGCCGGCAAGTCCTACACGCAGCCGCTCATCATCAAGCCGGACCCCAGGCACCAGTAACGCGGGCATCCAGGCCCGCGAGTGACCGCGGACGGGCCGCGCTGTGGTTTTCATCCGCGGGTGTGACTTTCCTTTCGCCTCCCCTTCGCCCTCCTGTCTGGAATCCCTGCAATTCGCCATGAATCGTGTTACGACAATATAGGGCCAATATATCTGTTTATCTTTTTATGGAGGTTTTGTACCCAATGCGAAAAACCCTGGCGCTTGCCAATGCAGCAGCGCTTTTCCTTTTTCTTGCAGCATCAGCCAACATCGTTTGGGCCGCCGATCACCAGCCCAAGAAAACCGTGGATTTCGCCGCCACCATCAATCCCAGGATGAGCGGCACCACGTCTTCTTTAGGGCACACCGGAATCCTGGTGAAGATCAAGAGTGCCGCCATTGCGAATGACGGCACCATCACCGCGCGTGTCACGCTGACGGACGTCGATGGGAATCCTCTCGACAGACTGGGAGTCGCGACCCCGGGACCAGTCGCCTTGAGCTACATTGCCGCCTACATCCCGGCCGGCAAGACTCAATACGTTGCCTACACGACGAGGGTCCTCGCCGCCACCATCAACAACAACCCATCTCAAAACCAGGCCAGCACCGATTCCGGCGGTACCTTCACCAATAACGCCGTCGGCGACTATACCTACACCTTCAAAACCAAGGCGCCGGCCGGCTTTGACGCAACTGCCACCCATGCGATCGGAGTCTACGGAGTCCGCGATCTCTCCGAGTACGGGACCTACGACGAATGGAGCCTGGCGTCAAACGATGTCCTCAACTTCGTCCCGAATGGCTCGGCAGTGAAAGTGACGCGATCCATCACCCCCACCGACGCCTGCAACAAGTGCCACGACCCGCTGGCTGGCCATGGAGGTTCTCGACTTACCGTCGAGATGTGCATCCTGTGCCATACCCCCCAGACCATCAATCCCGACACAAACCTCACGCAGGATATGAAGGTC
>DATJYW010000218.1:0-12640 GCA_035499435.1 Candidatus Acidiferrales bacterium
CGACTGCGCGCCAGCCATCCCCAGCGCCACGATCGTAGTCCAGTTTAGTACAGACTTCATTTGCACACCTCCGGTTCTCTACAACCTTGGTCCGATCTTCTCGCCGGCTTCATTCGACGTCATGACTGGATGGACCTCGAAATCAACGATGTCCTTCCAGTTCTCCATCCATCGGTCGAGCAGTTCAGGCTCGGCTGTTTCCATGACCTGGTAGCAGCGCTCGAATCGTTGGTCCACCCAGCTCGAAATGTACGTCAATCCATCCGGCGCCATCCGGCCTCTGTCCCGAAACCGGCGGTAAACCGCTATGGCATCTTTGAAGTGTTCCACGACTATGTAAAGGGTTCCCGCCACTTGCGCCTCGATTCTGTGAGGTAGGCCTCCGGACAGCGCGCGAGAGCTCCGCACCTTACCGATTGTATGCCTGCGCGGGTCTGCCAAAGCTGCGCCCGGTGGAATTCCTCACGCAGCCGGCGACATCCGGCTCGGCGGTTGACATGGGAAACACCCTATCGGTCCTGATTGTCCTCTGTCAAGGCAGGGGCCGCGAGGATTCGCCATTAATTTGGAAATCTTTTGGAATAGTTAATTTAATTTCCAGCGTGCCGAAAGTAACAGGAGTATGGTTCTGCGTCCTGTATGATTAGTGGTCAGGAGCTCCGGAAGAGGGTGTCTCCCGGAGACTGAATCCCCGACATGGATGCTCGTCAAGTCAGCCCCGGTGAGAAAGTGTGTGGCCAGCCAGGCGCGCCGCCCGCGGTGGTCCGGATCCGTGAACTGCGCACGGCACAAATTCAGCTCCGGCAGGTATTGGGAAAGTGAATCCGCAGGTCGAAAAACTCCTGGAGGTGACGGCGCGAATCCCTTCAGAAAGGCGGACGAAGATTCTGGAGCGGGAGTGCCCCGACCCGGCGTTGAGGGCCGAGGTGGCGGCTCTGCTGCAATACGCAGATGAGGCGGAATGCTACTTCGACAATGTGATCCAGGGCGTTGCCACATCGTTGCTGACCAGGCTGGAGCCTTCGCCGGGCGACATCATCGGCAGCTACCGGATTATCCGGCCGATCGGTCATGGCGGCATGGGCAGCGTGTATCTCGCCGAGCGCTCCGATGGCGAGATCGAGCAGAATGTAGCCATCAAGCTGCTGCGCGCGGATACCCATCGCCCGGGATGGCGGGGGCGTTTTCTGAAAGAGCGGCAACTGCTGGCCTCGCTGCATCACCCGTCGGTGGTCCACGTGGTGGATGCCGGGCACACCGCGGACGGGCGTCCGTTCCTGGTAATGGAGCACGTAGACGGGGTTCCGATCGACCGCTACGCTGCCGGCATCGAGGTGAGAGAGCGGCTGAAGCTGTTTGTGCGAGTGTGCGAGGGTGTATCGTATGCGCACCGCCAGTTGATCATCCATCGCGACCTGAAGCCGTCGAACATCCTGGTAGACAGAGCGGGGCAGCCGAAGCTGCTGGATTTCGGGATCGCCAAACTGCTGGATGAAACCGGGGAGGTAACGCAGTTAGCGGACCAGTTGTTGACACCGAATTACGCCAGCCCTGAACAAATGCGAGGGGAGGCGCAGAGCACGGCAACGGATGTGTACTCGCTGGGCGCAGTACTCTACAAGCTGCTCACCGGGTCGGCGCCGCGGGAGGGAGCGGGGCGGAACGGCAAGGAGGATGTGGCGCCTCCGAGCCGGGTGAATCCGCAGGTGCCGCGGGATATGGACTTTGTGATTGCCAAGGCGCTGCGCCCGGAGCCGGAGCACCGCTATGGATCGGTGGATGAGTTTGCGAACGATGTACGGGCGGCGCTGGAGCGGAAGCCCGTAGAGGCGCGAAACGGGGATGCCTGGTATCGGGCGCGGCGGTACCTGGGCCGCTACTGGATACCGGCCGCGGCTGGTGTGCTGGTAGTGGCGAGCCTGTCGGTGGGCCTGTGTGCAGCGCATCGGGAGCGCCGGATCGCGGAACGCCGATTCACAGAGGTCCGGCAACTGGCCAACAAGCTGTTTGACATCGACGTTCAGGTGGCACAGTTGCCGGGCAGCTCGAAGACGCGGCAGTTGATTGTGGACACGGCGCTCGAGTATCTGAAACGGGTGAGTGTCGACGTGCGCATGGAACCGGGGCTCGCTTTGGAGCTCGGAACGGCTTATATGCGCGTGGCACGGGTCCAGGGCGTGAACATATCGCCCAACCTGGGTCAAACCGCTCAGGCGGACCGGACGGCGCGAAAGGCGCAGGAGCTCATCGATTCCGTGTTGGCGTTGCAGCCGCGAAATCGCACCGCGCTCCTGCGAGCGGGCCAGATCGCGCACGATCGCATGATCCTGGCAAGCGACGCCGGCGGCGGCGCCGACGTGCTGCGATTCGCGGGCCTGTCGGTCGACCGGCTCAATCAGTATCTCAGCCTCGGAACACCGAACGCGTCGTCGGACCATATGGAAGCGCAGCAGGTGATCATCGGGCTGATGAATTCGGCGAATCAATACATGAAGGCCGACCGGTTCGATGAGGCGATCCGGATTGCAGGGCAGTCCATCGAGATCGCACGCGCGACGAACTGGCCGAGCCAAGCCGGGGCCGCCTTGATGATCGTCGCGTTTGCGCATCGGGCGAGGGGGGAGTTGGACGAGGCACTTCAGGCGATTCAGGAATCCGTGCGACTGCTGAAGCCGGACGAGGGCGAAAGCCGCACGGGCAGGCTACAGCCATTTGCCTTGGCCTTGATCCGGGAGGGCCAGATCCTCGGGGAAGACCAGGCGATCAGCTTGAACCGGCCCGCTGAGGCCGCTGCCTGCATTCAATTCGCTCTCGATGTAAGCCAGCCCATTGCGCGCCGCGACCCCAGCGACTTCCAAAGCCGGCACAGAGTCTTTAGTGCCGAGATCAAGTTGGCCGGTATCCTACGGCACACGAATCCGGCCCGGGCGGCCGAACTCTACGATGATGCCATTCACAGAATCGCGGGCGCCCTCGATAACGCCTCAACGCTTCGCAACGAGGCCGGTGCCCTGGCGGCGTCAGTCTATCCCCTGCTGCAACTTGGACGCCAGAAGGAGGCGCATTCTCGTGTACAGGAGGCTCTGGATCGACTGGCGCGCGCGAAGCAGTACCCCGCGCCGAAAATAGATCTGGGCTCGGCAGCCGACGACACGCTGCGTGCACAGGCGGAGTGGGAGGCGGCGCGCGGGGATTTCCGTCGCGGCGCCGAGGTCTACGATGAGCTGCTGCGTTTGATCGGCGCCGCGGGTCCGAAGCCGGAAACACGGCTCGAGGATGCATTGGGACTCTCGAATCTCTACAGAGACGCGGCGCGCCTTCACCGGCGGGCAGGACAGACCGAAGCGGCAACCCGTCTGGAAGCACGTCGGAAGGACCTCTGGCAACCTTGGAGCGCCAGGCTTCCCAACAACGTTTTCATCCGCCGGCAAGCCGAAGCGGCCGGATTGCGGTAGTGCGGGCGACTGCCCCCCGCCCTGCGGGCGGAGAATCGATCGTCCGTCCCACGGGTTTGCTAAGATTGCCGTTTTCGCGGGGCAATCATGATTCAGGAATTGATTCTTCACTCGGTCAGCTACTCCGGATCGTGGGGTCAGCATGCGCTTACGGTCGAGGAGTTTGTCGACAAGGCCGCCGACCTCGGCTACGAGGGGGTGATGTTCATGGCCAAACGCCCGCACCTCTCAGTCCTGGACTGGGATCTCGCGGCGCGCCGCCGGCTTCGTGCCAGGCTGGAGAGCCGCGGATTATCGACCATCTGCATCGCGGGCTACACCAATTTCACCGCCGACCTGGAGCACGGGGACATTCCGCATCGGGAGATTCAAATCCGCCATGTCGCGGACCTGGCGGAGATGGCGTCCGATCTTGGCGGCAGGCTGGTCCGCGTGTTCACGGGATACGAGAGTGCCGCTGCCACTCCCCACGCGCAGTGGAAGATGATTGTGAGTTCGCTGCGCGAGTGCGCCCGCCGGGCGGCTCAGGCCGGGGTGACGATCGGCGTGCAGAACCACCACGATCTCGCGAGCGGCTTCGAGAGCCTGGAGGATCTCATCCAGGAGGTGGACGAGCCGAATTGCCGGGCGATGTTCGATGCCTGGGCGCCGGCGTTGCAGGGCGCCGACCTGGCTGCTGCCGCGGCGCGACTCGCTCCCCGGTCTGTGCATACAACCGTGGCTAACTATCAAGTCCGGCCCCGCTACAAGTACGTACCCGAGCTTGTCAACTACGTGAAGCAGACGCCGGAAGTTCAGGCGGTGCCGATCGACGAAGGATTCATCGACTACAAGGCGTTTTTCTCCGCTCTGGAGGCCGGCGGCTACAGTGGAACTGTCGCCTACGAGATGTGCTCGCCGCTTCGCGGAGGAGGTGGAATCGAAAACCTGGACTGCTACGCGCGGAAGTTTTTGGAATTCATGGCTGCGTTCCGGCGGGCGCGAGCATCGGAATTCTGCTAGCTTATGCTCATGAACCGCAGGCAATTGCTCACCACGCTAACCGCGGGACCCGTGGCGGTGCAACTCGAGGCCCAGTCTGCACCGGGGCTGCGTTTCCGCGCGGGGTTGGTTGCGTACTCCTATCGGAAAGAGCTCGCGGAGAAGACCATGTCGTACCAGGATCTGATCCGCCGGGTTGCGGACTGGGGTCTCGACGGACTCGACTGCACAGTCTACTGGTTCCCGGACAATTCTCCGGAGTACCTGGCTTCGCTGCGCAATACCGCATTCAGGAATTCGGTCGAAATTTACAATGCCGGCGTGCGGGTCCAGCTTGCACAGCCCACGCCGGAGTTGCAGCTCGCCGAGTTTGCAAATATTCGCAAGTGGGTGGATGTAGCCGAGAGGCTGGGAGCCTCGCACGTCCGGGTCTTTGGAGGCAATGTCCCCAAGGGCGCAACCGAGCGGCAGGCCATCGCCTGGGCTGCGGAGGTCCTGAAGCGCGGTGCGGAATACGCCGGTACGAAGGGCATCATGCTCGGCGTCGAGAACGACTATGGGCTAACCGTGGAACCGGGACCCACCGCTGCCATCGTGAAACAGGCGGCATCACCCTGGGCCGGCATAAATGCCGACACCGGCAATTTGCGCACCGACGGCTACGCGCAACTGAGAACGCTACTGCCGTATGTGAGCAGCGTGCACCTGAAGAGCCAGGTTTCCACGCCCGACGGCAAAAAGGAGCCGGCCGACTGGACCCGCCTGCTGGAGATTCTGGGTGGCTCGGGCTATCGGGGCTACGTGGGTCTGGAGTATGAAGGCACGCAAGCCGACGCCGAGATCCCTCGCCTGGCAGCGGAACTGCGCACGGTCGTCAGGAAGCTGTCGCTATAGGCCATGGAGTGGGAGATGCGGATATGAAGCGGTTGTTTCTCATGCTGGCGGTGACGGCCGGCTTGTTGCTGGGACAGGCCAGGGGCCCCCTCGCCGGCGTTTGGCAGGTCGTCGAACGAAGCACTTCCGGACCGCGGGCGGCGACGAACAGCAACCCGCAGCCGGGCCTGTTCCTGTTCACCGAAAAGCACTACAGCATCGTCTACGATCACAGCGACACGCCCCGGCCCGATGTAGATTTCTCGACGGCGTCGGACGCGGAGAAACTGGCCGTGCTGATGCCGATGCAGGCGCAGTCGGGAACGTACGAGATCTCGGGCGCGACCGTCACGCTCCATCCCGTGGTGGTCATGATTACCCGGTACCTGCACTCCGGCTATTCCCCAAAGTTCACTTTCCAGGTGGAAGGCAAGACGCTGGTGATGACCCAGATTCAAAGTCCGAACGGACCCGTGGCAAACCCCGTTACGACGAAATTGACTCGCGTCGAATAAGAGGAGTCCATGCCGCCGATGCTATACTTCGGGTGAAACCAGAACCTCGTGCCGACCCGAGTGCCCAACCGCCTGCTGGCAGCAGAACGCAGAAGAAAGATCTTAGACCTGCTCGAGAGCGAAGGCCGTGTTACCGTCTATGACCTGGTCAGGCGTTTTCATGTGTCTTCGGTGACGATGCGCGCCGATCTCGACGGCTTGGCAGAGGAGGGTGCGCTGGTCCGGTCGCACGGCGGGGCGGTGCGACGGCTGGATCCTGTCCAGGACTACTCGGTGGCGTTCAAGGAGACCATTCATCACGCCGAGAAAGTACGGATCGGGCAGGCAGCGGCTGCGCTGCTGAAATCCAACCAGACCATCATTCTGGATTCCGGCACAACCACACTGGAGGTGGCGCGTCACATCAAACAGCAAAAAGTAACAGGGCTGACCGGAATTACCAACGCGTTGAACATTGCAAGCGAACTGGCAGATGCACCAAATCTGTCGCTGATCATGGTTGGCGGTCTGCTGCGGCAAGTGTCGAACTCGTTCGTAGGCCCGCAGGCCGAGCGGATGCTGGCGGCATTGCACGCGGACCATCTTTTCCTCGGAGTGGATGGCTTCGACCTCGCAGCCGGACCGACAACGCCGGACATCCTGGAGGCGCAACTGAACCGCCTCATGATCACCGTGTCGACCGAGGTGACGATCGTCGCCGATTCGAGCAAGATCGGCAGAAGAAGCCTGTCCAGCATCGGGGACCCCTCCACGATCCACCGCCTGATCACGGACAACCGCATTCCACCGGAAATCGAGCGGGCAATCCGGGTGAAGGGAATCGGGTTGATCGTCGTCTGACCGTTCCGATTTGCTTTTGCTTGCGAATTGCTTTGATATCTATCTCTTGTGTTGTAAACTGAGGTGACCGTGGATTCATGAGAGCCGCAAAGGAACGACGGCTATTGGTGGAAGAGCGCAGGCGAAGGATCCTGCAGATGCTCGAGGAACGGGGGCGGGTGACCGTCAACGAGCTGGTGGGGGAATTCGGAGTCACCACGGTAACCGTGCGCGGAGACCTGGACGCACTGGCCAAGTCCCGGTCGTTGCAGCGGTCGCACGGCGGCGCTGTCCGTGTGCTGGGAACCTCTCCCGACTATCCGGTGCGGTTCAAAGAGGCTTTGCACCAGGAGGAGAAAGCGCGCATCGGCCTGGCGGCGGCACGCCTGGTAAAGCCGGATCAGACGGTGATTCTGGACTCCGGCACCACCACGCGGGCAGTCGCGCGGGCTTTGAAGAGCCAGGGCCCGGGTCCGTTTACGGTAATCACCAACTCGCTCGATATCTCCATGGATCTGGCGGACTTGCTGCAGGCATCCGTGATTCTCGTGGGTGGCCTGCTGCGCAAGGTGTCCAGATCGTTTGTGGGACCGCAGGCGGAACAGATGATGCATCAGATCCATGCCGACCACCTGTTCCTCGGCGTGGACGGCATTACCCTCGATGCCGGTCCATCGACACCGGACATCCTCGAGGCCCAGTTGAACGCCCTGATGGTGCAGGCCGCCGGCGAGGTCACGATCGTCTGCGACGCATCCAAGTTTGGCCGGCGGAGCCTTTCCGTGATCTGCCCGATGCGATCGGTCCGCCGCGTGATCACGGACAGCCGCATCCCTCCGCCGACGGTACGAGAGTTGGAACAAATGGGCGTAGAAGTCATCGTCGCCTGACGCGTTCTCAGAATACTTCTAGAAACCTTCACTTCGTGTGTTAAGATGTTTTCGGTATATTTCTTTTGCTTTTTGATGGTTTCGTTTTGCTGGTTGTGAACTGTTAGGGGTACTCGGGTTTATGGGCCTCAAACCGGATCGTGAAGCCGGCCCGTCGGCCGGGTCCCCGTCGGACGTTTGGCTGGAAGAACTGGCCGGCCGCGTTCCGGCGCTGGCGAGCCTCCTGGATGCCCCGCCAGAGCGGCAGATCGCACTCGGATATCGCCATACCTTGCGCGAGATTTGCCAGCAGCCCTCCACCTGGTTGGAGACCTGCGAGAACGCGTTAGAGGGCCGAACGGCTCTGGCGCGCGCAGTTTACGATACGAAGCAGGCGGCGGCGCTGGTGCTGACCGGCTCGGGCAGCTCTCTGTACGTCGGTGATTGCCTGGTGTTGCCCTTGCAGGGATCCCTTGGTGTCCCGGTTGCGAGCCTATCCGGGGGACAACTTCTCACCGACGGCATCCGGGTACTGCCTCCATGTACACCGCGTCTGATCGTCTCCTTCGCGCGCTCCGGCAACAGCCCGGAAAGCTGCGGCGTCGTCGACCACCTTTTAGAGGAAGATCCATCCTGCCGCCATCTGGCGATCACCTGCAACCGTGCTGGGAAACTGGCCACTAGCTATCGCGGCAACCCGCGCGTTACTGCGTTGACCCTGGCGGACCGGACGTGCGACCGCAGCCTGGTAATGACCAGCAGCTTCACGAACATGGTGCTGGCCGGCCTTTCGCTGGCATACTTCGAACAGGCGGCCGAGTACCGGCGCGTGACCGCAGCATTGGCCTCCGCTGCCCGTGCGCTGTTGCTTTCGCATACGGGATGCCTGGCTGAAATGGCTCGCAAGCCTTTCACATCTGCGGTTTTTCTGGCAAGCGGGCCCAGTTTCGGCGCTGCCAGGGAGTCGGCCCTGAAGCTGCTCGAGAGCACCAGCGGAAGGGTGAGGGCGTTTGCCGAGACCTACCTCGGGCTACGCCACGGCCCGATGGCGGCGGTACACGACGACACGCTGCTGGTCTGTTTCCTCTCCTCCAACCCGCTGGTAAGGGCATACGAGTTCGATCTCATCGAAGAACTGGATCGCAAGAAGCTTGGGCTAGCCAAAGTGATCGTGGGCGAGGATCTCCCTGCCGGGTTTTTGAATCCTCAGGACCTCGCGGTGGCATGCTCGGGCATGGCGGCCGCGGGCGACGACGCGGCGCCGGTTCTGCACGTTCTCGCCGGGCAGTTAATGGCTTTTTTCCGATGCATGCACGAAGGGCTGCATCCGGACGCACCCTCGGTCGATGGCGTCATCAGCCGGGTGGTCGAGAATTTCTTCATTCACCGGTCCTTGCCTTCAGGCGCTGGGACGGATCGGGGGCCAGTGCCGACTGCGGGACCGGTTGCGGAAGAATTCGACTGAGCTCCTGCCGACCCTTCAGCGTTTTTTCCTTTTTCTGTCTTTTCCATTGCTTTCTTCCCTTCTTTATGTTACGTTTCTGGCAAGGTTTTCCGATGGGTTGGTAGGGGCTTGCCAGAACCATGGCTATCCCTTGGAAAGGAGTCGGAAATGAGTTTGCGCCTGAACTTGCGGTTTTTGTCCAGGACGAGCGGGGTGATCCTCGTCTTGTTTGCGCTATTGGCCGTCCCCGCCTGGCCTCAATCCAGTAATGGCAGCGTTCGCGGAATCGTTCAAGACTCGACGGGCGCCGTGATTCCGAATGTCACCGTGGTCCTGACCAATACGGTGACCGGCGTCGAGCTGCGGACCGTCAGCAACGCGGTGGGGCTCTACGTGTATCCTGCCGTGATTCCGGGTCCCTATAAGGTAGTTGCCGAGTTTGCCGGAATGAGCAAATTCGAAGCCACGGTTGAGGTGCGGACACAGCTATCTTCAACCGTTGATATTACTTTTCAGCCCGCGGGGACGAAAACCGCGGTGACCGTGCAGGACGCGACTCCCGTAGTCATCGCCGACTCGGCTTCACTGGGCCATACGCTGGAACGTACGCGCATCGAGCAGTTGCCCATCAACGGCCGCAACGTCATGAACCTGATGTACACGGTTCCCGGAGTGACGTTCGATAACGGCGGCAACCTGCGCACGTTCGGCGGCCGCATCGGGACGCATGACGTCATTCTCGACGGCTCGGCCCTGACCGACGAGGTGTACGGCTCGGGCACCATCGGCCGTCCTCCCAGCCTGGACAGCATCCAGGAGTTTCAGGTGGAGGTCAACGCGAGCTCCGCCAAGTTCTCGCGGCCCACGAACGTGATCATGGTGACGCGGGGCGGCTCGAACCAGATTCACGGATCTTTGTTTGAGACCAACCGGGATTACGGCTACGGCGTGGCCCGCGCCCGCGACAACTTCACTAACACGGCCGCCAAGCTGATCCGTAACGAATTCGGCGGCTCGGTAGGCGGGCCGGTCTGGATTCCGAAGGTCTACAACGGCAAGAACAAGACGTTCTGGTTCTTTTCCTATGAAGGATACAAGCAGCGTACCGGCTCCTTCGGCAACTACCGGGTTCCCACCGATGCCATGAAAGCTGGAGATTTCTCCAACCTGGTCAGTTCCGCGGGTACGCTCCAGACCCTCTACGACCCGCTGACCACCGGGACGGCCGCCAACAATTATGCCCGCACGCCTTTCATGTACAACGGGAAGATCAACAACATCGACCCGTCACGGATCAGCCCGCTGATGAAGTACATCTACGGCGACTTGCCGGAACCGAACATCCCGAATGTGAATCCGGTGCTGGGCACCAACTTCAGCGCGCCCAATCCGAACATTCAGGATCAGTTCACCCTTTCCGCAAGGTTCGACGAGCGCATTACGCCGAAGGACCTGGTGTGGGGCCGCTTCACCTATGCCAACGGCACCACGTATCGGCCGAATGCGGGCGGCGTGCCCACGCTTGACGGGTTCGGCAACTCCCGCACGGACACGCTGCCCAACATGAGCGGAGCCGTGGACTACAACCGCACTTTTTCATCGACTCTGTTCAACGAGTTCATGTTCAGCGCCAGCCGCACGGTTTCTACCAGTTTCTCGGGCGATCCTTCTGTAAACTACGCTGGCCAACTCGGTCTGCCGAACCCCAACGCCCAGCCCGGTTACCCGGTGATCAACAACATCGGAGTGGGCACGGGGACCGGCAGCAACTACTTCCAGCCGGTGAACTGGAACCTGCGATACTTCAACTATTTCATCCTGGAAGACAACGCCACCAAGGTAAGAGGCAAACACGAGATCCAGTTCGGCGTTCACCTCCGCGCCGACCGCAACAACTGGACACCGCAGCAGCAGCGCACCGCCGGGGCGGAGACCTTCCAGGCCAACACCACGCAGCTCTATGACCCGGCCCACAGCTCGGCAACCAACCGCGTGGCGCTGGGCAACACCGGCAACGTAGCCGGAGCGGCTTATCTCGGGTACGCGATTTACGAGGTCCGCGTGGCCAAGGGAATGTACTACTTGAGGCAAAACGAAGATTCGGGATACGTTCAGGACAATATCCGGGTCACGAACCGCCTGAAGCTGAACATGGGCCTGCGCTGGCAGTTCACGCCGTATCCGTCCGACAAGTACAACGAATGGTCCAGTTTCGACCTGAAGAACATGGCCATCGTCCTGGGGCAGGACTTGAACACCATGTACCGTGTGGGAGCGACCACCCCGGCCCTGATCAACACCCTGAAGGCTGCCGGCGCCAAATTCGAGACCCCGCAGCAGGCGGGCCTGCCGAACAAGATGGTCAACAACAACTACCACGATGTCGGGCCGCACCTCGGGTTCGCATATCGCGCATTTGACGGGGCGAAATCCTTTGTCCTCCGCGGCGGGATGAGCCTGAACTACTACTGGCAGCCGATGTACGGCTGGAACGACCGGATGCGACTGAACGCGCCGTTCGCCGGCTTCTATCAGAACTACGCGCTGAGCTCGGCCGGGCAATCCCCTGACGGCCTTTCGAACTACGGCCTGGTCAGCGTTCCCACTATCGTAGCCGGGAAGAACAGCCAGAATGCCGTGAGCTTCGACAATCCGCAAGGAATCACCATCGGCGGAGATTCTTTCCGGGCCTCGTGGTTCGATCCCAACCAGCCCAGTTCGCGGGTGTGGGATTACAATCTGACCGCCGAAAAAGAGATCATGAAGGACACTCTCCTGCGCGTGGCTTATGTGGGCAACCACTCCACCCACCTGGACAGCTACGACGATCTCAACGCTCAGATACCGACTTACGTCTGGCTGATGACCACGCACACGATGCCTCCCAACGATCCGAATTCCAACGCGGAGATCCGGCCGCTCAACACCGGGGGCTTGCCTTATGGCGATCTTCAGTTGTACGGCAAGAACGGCTGGGGCTGGTCGAACGGAATCCAGGCCGAAGTGGAGCGGCGCTTTTCGAAAGGCGCGGCTTTCCAGGTGATGTACATGTTCGTGAACTCGACCAAGGCGGCCAATCACGGCTGGTATTACGATTCGGCGGTGGAACCGGTAACCTCGTTCCTGCCCGGTACCGTCCCCACCGACGAACAGCAGAGGATGCGGCTGCTGATGTACGGCCGCGACACGACAGTCCCTCAACACGAAATCCGCTGGAACTGGATTGTGGATCTGCCGTTCGGCAAAGGCAAGCCCCTCGGGAGGAACGCCCACGGTGTCTTGAATGCGCTGATCGGTGGATGGCAGGTTTCCGGTCTAGGCCGCTGGAACACCAACTGGTTCATGCTGCCCACCAACAATTTTCCGACTGGAGTTCCTGTTCAGTATTACGGTCACAAGTATCCCATCCAGGACTGCCGGAGCGGACAGTGCCGTCCCGGATACCTGATGTGGAACGGATACATTCCGGCCATGCAGATCAACAGCCACGATGCACACACCGGCTTGCCGAACGGCGTGGAGGGAGTGCCTGCGGACTACAAACCGGCGGTCGCGCCGCTATGGCCGTACCCGGCGGATTACTACAGCCGCAGCGCGGCCACCGATCCGAACTTCAACTACTACGGCACGAACACGGTCTGGATTCCGGTGACGAACGGCACGCCGTACCAGATTGACATCACG
>DATJYW010000219.1:0-4521 GCA_035499435.1 Candidatus Acidiferrales bacterium
CGTGCCGGCCCAACACACGGCCGCTCATGAAGCTGCCGAGGCCGCTCGAAACCAGCAGGGAGAAAATCACCACCGTCAGGGCGTAGGTGGGATGGCCGAGGAACAGCACGAATTTCTGGATGAGCGCGACCTCGATCAGGATATAGCCGGCGCCGATGAACAGGAAGTAGAGCAGGAATCCGCGGACGCCGGGATGGGCCGGCAGACGCGTGCCGAGCACCAGGGGCGGTGCCACCAGGACAAGCAGCGTGGCGAGTACGCTCACGGCCATTAGGCCGAAGAGCAGTGGCACGGCCTTGTTCACCTTGCGGTCGGCCGTGTCGGCGGCGGTGTTCTTGAGGAAGCTCCACAGGTCGCGCGGCTGCACGGTGTAGAAGAAGAACGGTCGGTTATCGCTGACGGGGGCGATGTCGAATGTGTAGTTGTGTTCGTAATCGGAAGGGTTCGGGCTGAGCAGCAGGTCGCTGAAGTGGTTTTTGAGGCCGCAGCCTGGGTAGTAGACGGGGTATTGGATGCCGGCCGCAAATGCTGCCTGGGCGCGCGCGATATCTTCCGCGCTGAAAGGCCGGCGCGCGATCAGGACGGTGTCGAGCGCGCCGTACCCGCGGGGATCGCCCTGGCGCGACACGATGATGTGGCCCCGAGGCTCGCGCTCGCCGAGCTGCGTGAGGGCGTCGATGGCCAGCGAAACCAGCCGCAGCGATTCGCGGGGCGGATCGAAACCCCAGCGGGTGATGGCGAGCACACCGTCGGGAGTGAGATGGCCGAGGTATTCGCGAAAGGCGTCCGTGGTGTAGAGGTTGTTTTCCGAGAGCGCGAACGCGCCGGCTGCGGTGGCGGCCCAGGTGTCCACCAGGGTGGCCTGGATCACCTGGTAGTGCTCGGAGCTGCGGCGAATGAAGCTGCGGCCTTCCTCGGCGAAGACGTGGACCTCGGGGCGCCAGTAGAGGTCGCGGCTGAGCGAGCGCAGCTTCTCGCGCATGATGGTGTCGGCGATGATCGGGTTGATTTCGACGGCGGCGACATCGCGGCTGCCTGAGACCAGCGCGCGCGCGACGTCCCATCCGCCGCCGGGGCCGATGATCAGCGTCTTCGCGCCCGGACGGACCGTGTAGGGAAGGGCAGGACCCTGGTCGCGAAGCTCGCGGAGCTGCTCGGCCGTGAGATGTTCCAGATCGTAGGAGAAAATACCGGTGGCGGCATCGGCGTCGATCACGATGGCGTGGTCGCCCTTCGCGTCACGGACCACTGCGACCCGCGAAAAGCTGTTCCACTGCTTGAAAATTTCATTGGCGATGGGTTGCCCCTTGGCGTGGCGGATCGCCAGCACCTCGTGCTTCCAGTTGAAGACCAGGAACGAGACCAGCGCCAGCCCGAGGACAACGCTGCGGGCGCGGGCTCCCGCGGAGCCGGCGAGGCTGTACCAGATGGCGGCCGCGGCGGCGTAAGTGACAGCGGCGCCGAGCACGGTCCCAACGCCTCCCACCAGAGTCAGGAGCGCGATCAGAACGAAGCATCCCGCGGCCGCTCCGAGGAGATCGAAGAAGTAGACGCGGTTCACTCTGGCGATGGTCTCGCTGATCGCGAGGGAGACGATTGCCCCGGCGACCACGAAGGGGAGCGCGGTGGTGAAGTAGATGAGCGCGAGGTTCCAGTTCGAAAGGTTGTCGCCCTGGGCGAGCAGGACGGCCAGGGCAGCCAGCACCAGCAGGCTGTTGAGTGCGCTGAGGCGCCCGAGTTTGGCGAATAGAGGGGCTTTCCAGGAAACGACGAGATAGGAGAAGACGCCCCCCAGTCCGAGGCCGAACAGCGCGATCGAGATGGCCAGGAAGGCGAAGTGGTAGTAGAAGACGACGGAAAAGATGCGGGTGAGGGAGAGCTCCAGCAGCAGGGTCGCCATGGTGGTGAAGGCCACGCACAGGTAGATTTCACGCCACTGGGCCGGAGTGGGTTTTAAGTGATTCAAGCCTTATGGTAGCGCCGCGCGGCCGCCTGAAGCCTGATGCCTGAAAGCCTGACGCCTGACGCCTGAAGCCTACTGGATTTCGATCTGGACCGAGTTGCTGCCGGAGTCGCTGAAGCCCAGGCTCAGGTTGACAGTGCCCTTGGGGACATCCGACGGAATCGTCACGTTGAGCTGATAGAGGCCGGCGTAGGTCGGGGTCAGCCCGGCGAAGAACGGGACCACCTGCGTGCCGCCGATTCCACCGCCGAAATTGACGATCGGAGTGGGAATCACGCGTGCCAGAGGTTCGCTGGACGGCGCCGGTTGGCCGGTGACGCCCGCCGGGTTGGTGGGGCCAAGGCCGATGGCGTAGATGGTCAGCGTGTCGCCGACCTTGGCGGGATGAGTGTTCACCCCGGGGAAGGATCCCACCGGCATGGGGATGCTGCCGTCCTGGTTCACGATGGCGCCGTAGCTTCCGACGCCGATGAGCAGCAGGCGAGGTGCCCGGTTGGCGACCTGCACCGATACCGAGTTGCTGGAGCTGCCGTTGCTGACTACCTGCACAACGGCATTCCCAAGGGGAACTTCATAGGGCATCTGGAACGCGAGCTGGCCGTACGAGGCGTAGTACAGGGGCGCCGGGGAGCCGTTAACCAACACCTGCACGCCGCTGATCGTGGTGGCGAGCGGTGGAGCTGGTCCCACGGTGAGCGATCCGAACATGAATTGTTCGCCCAGAACGGCCATGACATCGCCCCGCGCCACGGTGTCGCCCGGCACGAACGTGCCGTTGTCCACCACGCCCTGGTAGTTGATGAGCGGTGCGCCCTTGGCCACCACCGTGAAGTCGACGGGCACGGTGATGGTTCCGTTGGCTGCGTTGGACGCGATGGCCACGCTCCCGGAGTAGGCGCCGGGCGCGAGAGAACCGGGGTCGAAGGTAAGCGTGGCGCCGGTCGCGAAAGACTTGGCGGTCAACCATGTGCCGCCGGTCACGTTGGCGGTCGCGCCAGTGACCGAGATCGTGCCCTGCCCCACGTTGTTCAACACGACGTTAACGGCCGTGGGCGGCGCACCCTGTGCCAGCCGCATCGTCACGTGATCCGTCGAGGGCTGCGCGATTGGTTGGCTGGTGACCCGCATGGTCACCGGAATGGTCTTGTTGTCCGGTGCAAACGACGAGCCGCTCGTGGTCATGGTTCCGCTGTACGTTCCGGCGGAGAGGAGCGAAGACGGCGCCATGTGGATGCGGTAGGGAAAACTGAAGCGGAAGCTGCCGGTGCCGTCGAGGACCAGCGAGAGCCACTGCCCGCCGGATGAGGTGGACACCGTGCCCGCGAGCAGGCTGTTGGTGGCGAACCGCGCGTCGTTGGTGCCGCCGGGTGCGGCATACAAGTCCACCGTGGAGGGCACACCCCCGCCCATCTGAACGGTGACCGTGATGGTTTGAGGTGAATCCACGGCATTGGGATCGCTGACGGTGACGATGCCGGTCGTGATCCCGGCGGGCAGCGGCGAAGTGTTCAGAGCGAATTGCAGCGGGATGCAGGTGCCGGTCCGGGTGGTGCAGGAGCGCGGCGTCCCGACGCTGGCGGCGATCCAGGATACCGACGATGAGAGGCTCAGATTCAGCGAACCGTCGCCGGCATTGTACGCTTCGACGGTCTGCGCGGCGCCATTGGTGCCCGTCGCAATCGAAACCGGACCGATGGTGCTGGAAACCAGTCGCAACATCGGCGCCGCAATCGAAAAGCCCGGGAAGAACAGGAAGGAGGCGGCGAGCGCCGCGAAAGAACAATCGTTTTTCAGACCCACTCGAGAGCACCTTTCTTGTAAGCCCAGATGTAGCCCACCGCCAGAATGGCCAGGAATACGGCTACTTCCGCCACTCCGAACCATTGCATCTGGCGGTATCGGACGGCCCAGGGAAACAAGAAGATGGTCTCCACATCGAAGATCACGAAGAGAATCGCAATGATGTAAAAGCGGACCGTGTACCGGCCGCGGGAATCCGAGGCTGCTTTGATACCGCATTCATAAGCCTCGAGTTTCTGGGCGAACGGCGCCGAAGGACGGATCAGTTTGGCCGCCACAATGGCCACCACAGGAAAGCTGATTGCGACTGCCAGGAAGATGAAGATCGGCAGGTAACCGCTTGGCATGGCAAACAATATAACATGAAGCGCCGGAAGCCCCGGCGCTGCCCCACGGCAAGTACCATTACCTCACTGGCAGTACTGCATAGGCGCAAAACGGTATTAACTTTGGACATCGATGCGTGGTCCGCCCTCGATTTTGTAAATTTCTTGGTGAATGAAGAGTTCGCGCATACTTGCTCTGCTAGTCCTCGGAACCTCGCAAGCTCTCGCGATTCCGGTCTTGTTCAGCGGATGGGGTGCGGGCCAGTTTGGCCTGGTGGCGGCCACCCCCACCGTCAACCTGGCCGGCAATGTCACGGGCACCGGCGGCATTCAAGACGGTGTGATCGGGGTTAACACCGGCGTGGATCTTGCACTTTCCAGCGGAACCGTGACCGGCGCCATCGATTTCGCGGACGCGGCCAGCAAGAGCAC
>DATJYW010000220.1:0-7251 GCA_035499435.1 Candidatus Acidiferrales bacterium
AACAACGACCGTCCGGCCCACACTCGTCCGGTAGAATGGAAAAAGTGCCCTACGATCTTGTTGTCATCGGAAGTGGTCCCGGCGGCTACTCCGCTGCTATTCGCGCCGGACAGTACGGGCTGAAAACCGCGCTCGTCGAAAGGCAGACCAAGCTGGGCGGCACGTGCCTGCTGGTGGGATGCATTCCGACCAAGAGCCTGCTGCATACGGCGGACGTTTGGGAACGCTTCGTGAATTCGGAAGCGGAAGGCATCCACGCGGAAAACGCGCGCCTGGAATATCCGAAAGTCAAGGAACGCAAGGACGGCATCGTCAACAAGCACTCCAGCGGCGTCGCCATGCTGCTCAAACGCGCCAAGGTGGAGCGTATCGCCGGCTACGCCAAGCTCAAGGGAGGCGGAAAAATCGAGGTCCAGCCTGAGAGCGGCCCGGCCCAGATAATTGAAGCGAAGAACATCATCATCGCCACGGGGAGCGAGGCGCGCATGCTGCCGGGGCTGGAGCCGGACCCCGAGTTCATCCTTACCAACATCGAGATCCTGAACCTCAACGCGGTGCCCAAGAGCCTGATCATCATCGGGGCAGGCGCGGTGGGAGTCGAGTTCGCCTCGATCTTCAAGCGATTCGGCACGGACGTCACCGTGGTCGAGATGCTGCCGCGCATCGTGCCGGTGGAGGACGAAGACATTTCCAAAGAGCTGGAGCGCAACTTCCGGAAGCAGAAGATCCGGGTGGAGACCGGCGCGCGCGCCGAGAATATCCAGAAGACGGCAAAGGGTGTGAGCCTGACGCTGACCACCAGAGACGGCAAGCAGGAGCAGCTCGAAGCCGAGAAGCTGCTGGTGGCGGTGGGACGCAAGCCGAACTCGGACAACATCGGGCTGGAAAATACGCGCGTCGAGCTCGACCGCGGATTCATCAAGGTCAACGAGTACCAGCAGACCGCGGAGCCGGGCGTCTATGCCATCGGCGACGTGGTGGCGGGGACGCCGCAGCTCGCGCACGTGGCGACGCGCGAGGGTATGATTGCGGTGGCGCATATCGCGGGCAAGCCCGTGGTGCCGATCAACAAGAACCGGATCCCGGGCGCGACCTACACCCAGCCCGGAATCGGCAGCGTGGGGATGACCGAGGCGCAGGCGCGCGCGGCGGGATACAAGGTGAAGATCGGCAAGTTCCCGTTCGCGGGCGACAGCCGCGCCACGATTCTGGGCCACCATGAAGGCTTCATCAAAGTGGTGGCCGACGAAACCTACGGCGAGATTCTGGGAGTACACATCATCGGACCGGAGGCTTTCGAACTGCTCGGCGAGGCCGTGGCGGCGATGGAAGCCGAAGCGACCGTCGATGTCATGATGCAGACCATCCACGCCCATCCAACTCTCTATGAGGCCATGGGCGAGGCCTTCAACGCGGTTTACGGTCTTTCGATCAATGCGTAGCTGCTGCCTGCGCCAACTCGGGCGGGTCGATTACGGCCGCGCGCTGGAGCTCCAGCGGCAGGCCGCCGCGGACCGCAAGGCGGGGCTGATTCCCGACCAACTTTTTCTGTTGGAGCACCCGCACGTGATCACGGTGGGACGCAACGGGCACCTGGAGAACCTGCTGGCGAGCGACGAGGTGCTCGCGCGCGCGGGCATCGGCTTCTATCCCATCGATCGCGGGGGCGATGTGACCTATCACGGACCGGGCCAGTTGGTGGGCTATCCGATTCTGGACCTGCGCGAGTGGAAGCGCGACGTGGGCGCGTACGTGCGGGGGCTCGAGCAGTGCCTGATCGACACGCTGGCGGAGTACGGGATCGCGGCGGGCCGGATCGAAAAGCTCACCGGGGTTTGGGTGGACGGCCGCAAGATCGCTGCTATCGGGGTGCATCTGAGCCGATGGGTGACGTCGCACGGGTTCGCCCTCAACGTGTCGACGGACCTGAATTATTTTCGATACATCGTTCCCTGCGGACTGACGAAGCCGGTGACCAGCATGGCGGCTTTGGGCGTCCGCGCGAATCTGGAGGAAGTGGGTGAGCGGTTCGCCGCGCACTTCGCCCGGATTTTCGATTGCGAGATGGAAAACGTGGAAAGTGAGATCCCAGTATGACCGACATCGTGATGCCCCAGATGGGCGAAAGCATTGTGGAAGGCACGCTGACCAAATGGCTCAAGAAGGCGGGCGAGCGCGTGGAGCGCGACGAGCCGCTGTTCGAGATTTCGACCGACAAAGTCGACACGGAGATTCCTTCGCCCGCGGCGGGCACGCTGGCCGAGATCATGGTGGAGGAAGGAAAGACGGTCGGCATCAACACGGTGGTGGGCCGAATCGACGAAGCGGGCGGCGCGGCGCAGGCTGCCGCGCCCGCGCAGGCGCAGCCCAAGCAAGCGCCGGCCGCTGGCGCACCGCCTTCTCCTCCTGCTCCGGCTCCGGTTCCCGCGGCTCCCGCGGCTGCCGCACCGGCACCTCCTCCGCCGACGGCCGCTCCAGAGCCTGCCGACCTGGGGCCGCTCTCGCCGCTGGTGCGCAAGATGGCGCGCGAGATGAACGTGGACCTGGCGCAGGTAAAGGGCACGGGCGCCGGAGGCCGCATCACCAAGCAGGACATGGAGGCGCACATCGCGCAGCGCGGCCAGGCGCCGGCGGCACCGCCGCCTCCGCCACCGGCAGCGGTCGCGCCGGCCGCTCCTGCGCCGGTGCAGGCGCCTTCTCCCGCCGCTCCGCTGCCTCCGGCGGGCGCGCCCAAGACCCGAATCGAACCGCTCAGCAATATGCGGCAGAGGATCGCCGAGCACATGGTGATGTCGAAGCGGACCTCGCCGCACGTGACCACGATTCACCGCGTGGACATGACCAGAGTGGCGAAGATGCGCGAGCGCTACAAGGCGCAGTTCCAGGCCAGCTACGGATATTCGCTGACCTATCTGCCGTTCATCGCGCGCGCGTGCGTGGCAGCGCTGCGCCAGTATCCGCTGCTCAACGCGTCGCTCGACGGGAACAACATCATCTACCACAACGAGATTCACATCGGCATCGCGGTGGCCCTGGAGAACGGCCTGATCGTGCCGGTGATCCGCAATTCCGACGAGAAGAATATCGCGGGACTGCAGCGGTCGATCGTGGACCTGGCCGCGCGGGCGCGCTCGCGGCAACTCAAGCCGGAGGAGATTCAGGGCGGGACATTCTCGATCACAAATTTCGGCAGCTTCGGCAGCATGGTGGGCACGCCGATCATCAACCAGCCGCAGGTGGCGATCCTGGGGGTGGGCACGGTGGACAAGATGCCGGTGGTGGTAGACGATGCCATCGCGATCCGAAGCATCTGCCATCTCTCGCTGAGCTTCGATCACCGGCTGATCGACGGCGCGCTGGCGGACCAGTTCATGACGAAGGCAAAGCAGGTGCTCGAAGGGTGGTCGGAAGAAGTACTCTGACGACCCACGGCCGGCTGCGGACCGTGGAGGTGTGCGCATGAGGGTCCTGATTTTAGGCGCATCGGTGCAGAACACTGCCCGCCAACAGTACGCCAGCAGCTACCTTGTCAACGGAACGGTGGCCATCGATGCGGGCTGCCTGGGGTTCCACGGCAGTCCTCAAGAGCAGGAGACCATCCGGCACGTATTTCTCACGCATTCGCATTCGGACCACACCGCGAGCCTGCCGATTTTCCTGGAGAACGCCTGGACGCCCACGGGGGAGTGCCCCCGGATCTATGGAATTCCGGAGACGCTGGAGAGCGTGCAACGCCACATCTTCAACGAAGTCATGTGGCCGGACTTCGTAGCACTTTCCAGGAGGATGCACCCCTTCCTGCTGTTGTGCCCGCTGGATGGCGAGACGCCCGTGTTGGCGGACGGCCTATCGGTGGCGGCGATCCGGGTGCATCACCAGGTCCCGACGGTCAGTTATGTGATTACGGAGGGGCAGACGGCCATCATCATCGCGGGCGATACGGGTCCGACCGAGCGGTTGTGGGAAGTTGCACACCGGACGGCAGGGCTTCAAGCGATCTTTCTGGAAGCCTGCTTTCCGAATGCGATGAGGGCCGTGGCGGAGACATCGTATCATCTCACGCCCGAGATGTTCGAGCAGGAAGTGGCCAAGATGCCGGCCGAAGTGAGGGTAGTGGCGACGCACATCAAAGTGCGCTATCGCGAAGAAATCATCAGCGAGCTACAGGCTCTCAAACTGCCCCAGGTGGAGATTGGCGAGTGCGAGAAGGAGTATCGTTTCTCCGACGGGCTGGCCAGGCAGTGATGGCGAAAGCGCCAAAAGCAGCGGGCTGAAGCCCGCCGCAGACTAAAGTCTGCCCCACACTAGAGTCTGCCCCACACCATGTGATCCGGCGGCAAGCCGTGTTGCGCGCACCATTCAAAATAAAGGCGGCCGTAGCTGGCGGTGATGTAGTCCCCGGTTCGAAAGCCCAGCCGCCGGGCGATGCGGTCGATCCAGCGCGGCGGGCCTTCGAGCTCGAGGAAGACGCCGATGGGCGTCTCGTCCAGTGTGGCCACGCCGCCGCCGCGCGGCTCGCGGAATTCCGTGCGGTACTTTTCGTAGCGGAACATCGGATCGTAGCCCAGGCGATTCAGGATAGCGGTCATCCTGGCGGGGTGTAAGATCGCCGTTTCGATCTCTTCGCGGCTCTTGTGCACACCGGGCAGGGCCGCGCCCTTGTAGGTGAGAATGGTGTCGCCGCCGGCCTGGCGGAGCCGCAGCAAGCGGCCGGTGTTGCGCAGGGCGAGGGCGGCGGTGTCGAAAACGGTGTTGGCCTCGAAGACGCGCGGGCGGGACACCCGAAAGCCGCCGCGGCGCAGGATCGCGCGACCCGATTTCGCATCCGGCACGGCGAGCTTGATTTCCACTTCGCGCGACGCGGAAGACATTATTGCGAGCGGTCCCCGCGGTGGTGCGCGAGGAATTCCCGATCGATGGGCTTGCGTCCCTTAAACCCCTCGTCGACGCCGTGCCAGAACTGGATGGCGGGCTCGCCGAGCTTCCAGCAGAGATAGACTTCGACGCCGTTGAAGAGGGTGGGGAAATCGACGAGGCCGATATCGAGATCCTTGATCAGGCAGCCGGTCTCCTGAACCGCCTCGACGGCGCTTTTGAGCATCGCGGCAGCGGCGTCGCGTCGCGCGCGCGCGTCCATGGAGCGCTCGCGATCGACGAGGATGCCGCCCATCAGCATGACGCGCTCGCTCAGCTCGCGGATGGCCTTTTCGGCCTCCTGATATTCGGTTTTGGCGTCGAGGGCGTCACGCAACAACCGGCCTACTTCCGGCAGCAGGCGCTGCGCTTCGGCGTGGGTGAAGCGTCTCGACATGGGGCGCGCTATACGCCGGATACCTGTATCGACACGGAGCGGCTGCGCGGACCGTCGAACTCGGCGAGAATGATGCTTTGCCAGGTGCCGAGCAGGACGGTCGAGTTGCGCACCTGGAGGCAAAGGCTCTGCCCCATCATCATGCCGCGCAGGTGCGAATCGGCGTTTTGGCGTTCGCAATCAGAGTAATTGGGGTCGTTGTGTCGCCAGGCGTTCTCCTGGCGAACCAGATCTTCGAGGAAGCTCTTGACGTCATGCAGGAGGGCGTCCTGCCACTCGTTGATAAAGACGGCGGTGGTGGTGTGCAGGGACTGCAGGTGCACGATGCCGTCGCGGATGCCGCTCTTGCGGACAATGTCGTTGATGCGGTCGGTAACGTTGATCAACTGCGTGCGGTCACTGGTGATCCAGTCCACGATGCGATTGAAGATCTTGAAACCGGCGGGCGTGGAAGAACTGCTTTCTGCTACTACGACCTCAGACTCAACCGAGTTTGAACCGACCGAACTCATACGGACTCCTTCCCCTCAACCTGTGAATCGAACTCCAACTTTTCCACGATTATACCAGCGGGCGGTCAGCCGCCACAGGGCGCGGAACCATTCCCCTGCGATGATACTATGTCCGTGGTGATTTCTGCAAACTACTTTGCGACAAAAAGTTGACGGGCGGTTCAGGCTTCCACCGGCTGGGCCGCGTAATGCGCGTCCACATAGGTGTTGAGAATTTCGATGAATTCGGCGACGATGCGATCGCCCTTGAGCGTGGTCATGAGGCGGCCGTCCACGTACACGGGCGCCTTGGGTTCTTCGAACGTCCCCGGCAGGGAAATGCCGATATTGGAGTGCTTGGATTCGCCGGGTCCGTTGACGACGCAGCCCATCACGGCGACCTTCATGGCTTCCACGCCCGGATGCGACTCCTTCCATTTCGGCATCTGCTGGCGCAGGTAGGTCTGGATCTGGTCGGCCATCTCCTGGAAGAAGGTGCTGGTGGTCCGGCCGCATCCCGGGCAAGCGGTCACCTGCGGAGTAAAGCTGCGGATGCCGAGGGATTGCAGAATCTGCTGGGAGACGATCACCTCCTCGGTGCGGTCGCCGTTCGGCATGGGCGTCAATGACGTGCGGATGGTATCGCCGATGCCCTCGAGCAGCAGCGGGGCGAGCGCGGCGGTAGTGGCAACGATGCCTTTGCTTCCCAGGCCGGCTTCGGTGAGGCCGAGGTGCAGCGGGTAGTCGCAGGCAGCGGCCAGCATGCGGTAGACGTCGATCAGGTCCCGCACTCCGCTCACCTTGGCGCTGAGGACAATCATGTCGTGGGGCAGGCCGTAGCGCTCGGCCGCCCCGGCGGACTGGATAGCGCTGGCCACCATGGCATCGAGCGTGACCTCGCGCGCGTCTTTCGGCTCCGCCAGCCGCGAGTTTTCGTCCATCATGCGGGTGAGCAGAGCGCTGTCGAGCGAGCCCCAGTTGACGCCGATGCGCACCGGCTTATGGTTTTCGATGGCGACTTCGATCATGGTGCGGAAGTTGTCGTCGGTCTTGCGGCCGATATCGCTGTTGCCGGGGTTGATGCGGTATTTGGAAAGCGCGCGCGCGCAGTCCGGGTACTTCTTCAGCAGGATGTGGCCGTTGTAATGGAAGTCGCCGATGATGGGGACACGAACGCCGAACTGCGCGCAGGTGTCGACGATTTTCGGGACGGCGGCCGCGGCGGCTTCGGTGTTCACGGTGACGCGGACCAGCTCCGAACCGGCGCGAACCAGGGCCAGCACCTGGTTTACCGTGGATGCGACGTCGGCGGTATCGGTATTGGTCATCGACTGGACGACGATGGGATGATTGCCGCCGGTCTTGACGCCGCCGATATCGGCCACGACGGCCTTGCGGCGCGCAGTTCCTGCCATGAAAATTCTCCCTCCAGGTGGGTAAAGATCGATT
>DATJYW010000221.1:0-6355 GCA_035499435.1 Candidatus Acidiferrales bacterium
CAGGCGGCCAACACTGGTTATTATCCTCCGGGCGGCCTGGTGGCGCTGCAACAACAGAGCCGCTTGATGGACGTTGCGGGCTTCCGGCCAGGCGTGGACCTGAATCTTACCGGTCACGGCGGAGCCTGGCGCGTCACCGGAAGCGTGGTCTCCGGGAACCTGTTCGCCGTCCTCGGCGTGGAGGCCGAGTTGGGGCGCGCCCTTCGCGCCGGCGATGACCAGCCCGGCAAAGACAACCTGGTGGTTCTCAGTCACGCGCTCTGGCAGGACCGGTTCGGCGGAGACGCGGCAGTAATCGGCCGCGTGATCACTTTGGGCGGAGTGGACCGGCAGGTGGTTGGCGTGATGCCCCCACGTTTCGCTTTTCCCGATGCGGCGGCAAGGTTCTGGATACCCCTGCGTCTCGACCCGCGCGATGAAACGGCCTACTGGGCCCAGGATTTCCTGCCGGTCATCGCGAGGCTCCGCGCCGGGGTAACGCTCGTCCAGGCGCAACGCGAGATTCAGTGGCTCTCCAGGCGGATGATCGACCTCTATCCATATCCCATGGGCCGCGATTTCAACGCCCAGGGCACGGTGATCCCGCTGCAGGAATTCCTGGTGGCCAACGTTCGCACCCGGCTGATGGTGCTCCAGTGCGCGCTTGGCCTGGTGCTGTTGATCGCCTGCACGAACGTTGCCAACCTCCTGCTGGCTCGCGCCTCGACCCGTCAAAAGGAGATCGCCCTACGCACCGCCCTGGGCGCCTCGCGCGGCCGGATTGTCCGGCAACTGCTCACCGAGAGCGTGTTGCTTGCCCTGGCGGGCGGCGCCGCTGGCCTCGCCCTGGCCGCCTGGGCTGCTTCGGCCTTGAAACTGGCGTTGCCCGCGGGCGCGGCTGGCTGGTCTGATTTCAGCGTCGGCTGGCAGATGCTTCTGTTCACCGGCGCCCTTTCCGTAGTGACTGGACTCATCTTCGGATTGACTCCCGCCGTCATGGTGTTGAGACATGACTTGGCGGGTGCGATCAAGACGGGCAGCCAGCGGACCATGGGCACGGCCAAGGCCCACTTTCGCAGCGCGCTGATCGTCGCCGAGGTGGCTCTCGCCGTGGTGCTGTCGGTTGGCGCCGGCCTCCTGATTCGCAGCCTGTGGAAGTTGGCTCAGGTCGATCCCGGCTTCCAGCCGCAGCACATCCTCACGCTTCGCGTCTCCCCCGATCAGTCTCTCTGTAGCCAGCGGTCGAGATGCATCGCCCTCTACGACGAGTTGTTGCGGCGCGCCGGAACGATTCCCCGGGTCTACGAGACCGCTGCGGCAAACACCCTTCCGTTGTCCGGTTTCGTCCCCACGATACCAGTGGTGGTGGAAGGCCATCCGTACACGCCGAGCGAGCGCACCGCGCCGCTCTTCTGGGCGGGAGCGGTAACGCCGGACTATTTCCGCTTGATGCACATTCCGATTCTCGCCGGAAGAGGCTTGACTCCCGGCGACGGGGAGAAGTCCTCGCCCGTGATCGTGGTGAGCGCGGCAACCGCGCACCGGTACTGGCCGGGAGAGAACCCGATCGGCAAGCACGTTCGCCCCGTCTTCGAGAACGCATGGCGGACCGTGGTGGGCGTAGCCGCCGACGTGCGCCAGTACGACCTGGCGAATCGCGCTCCGGATCACATTGCCGGCTCGATGTACATGCCCTACAGCCAGGCGGTGGCGAGCGACCGGCACCTGCCTGCCGCCATGACGCTGATCGTGAGCGTCGGCGCCGAACCCTCGGAGGCGGCCGAACGCATCGGCAAGATGGTCAGCGATTCGAATCCCAACGTACCGGTGAGCGATGTCCGCACTATGCAGTCGCTGGTGGACAATTCCACGCAGCAGTCCCGGTCCCTGGCCTGGCTCTTCACCGCGTTTGCCGGCGTGGCGCTGTTGCTGGCGGCGACCGGCGCTTACGGTGTCGTATCGTGGTCGGCGGCACAACGCACCTTCGAAATCGGCCTGCGCGTGGCCCTGGGAGCTTCCCGGCGCTCCGTGTTCACCCTGATACTCGGGCAAAGCCTGCGTCTCGTCATTGCAGGGCTCGCCGTCGGAGTCGGGGCTTCTTTCGCCCTGACCCGCTCCCTGGCCGCGTTTCTCTACGCCACTGCGACCTGGGACACGCTCACGTTCTCATGTGTTAGCGGCGTCTTGGTCGTGGTTGCTCTCCTCGCCGGTTTCTTCCCGGCGCGAAGAGCGGCCGCCGTCGATCCGCTGGTCAGCTTGCGAACGGAATAGCCGGCCGTCCGCTCACCCGCCGTACGGCATCGGAGGGACTTTGCCCAGCAGGCGGGAGTACACGGTCAACGCGCCGCGGTGGTGGGCCGTATGTTCTACCATCGCCCACACGATGTCGCTGACCGGCTGGCCACCCATCACCGGGCCCGCGGGCAGCGGCTGCGTGAGTTGCTCCGCGCTGCGCGAACGGATGAATTCGATCGCGTTCGCGTAGGCTTTGTCCAGCATCTGGCGGGCGGCGGCCAGCGAGGTCACCGCTTGCATCTCCACCATCAGTTTTTCGAAATTGAGATCGAAGCCGCCGGGCCGCTGGACCCCGTCCACGAACCAGTCCAGCGTCTGTGCCGCGTGCGCCACGTGCTGCGCGGCCGTGAACATGCTTTCCTGCGGGCGGAATCCAGAGTCGGCCTCCTCGAGGACCCGGGTGGACCGCCCGAAAAAGTCCTGGCTTGCGATCAGTTGACTGGCGTAGTCATAGGTTGGTTTTGGGCTCATGGGCCGACTCTACCACGAGGCGAACAAAAAGGGAAGAATTATTTTCAACGCTCGACAAGCAGCAGCACCGCCCGCGCTCCAAGTTTGTAGTTGAGCGCACCCAGGACCTCCTCTGACCCCGCCGGGGAGAAATTGGAAGCCGGTTCCATCCACGGCGCCGTATCCATCGCGCGGAACCACCTCTTGCCCGCCGGCGGCGCCGGAAGCTGAAACGTGACGTCGCCGGACCAGGCATTGTAGGCGGTGTAGATCGCCGCCGCTGGATCGCCGAAATCACCGGCGTGGATCATCCAGGCGATGGCATGATTGTCCGGGTTGTCAAAGTATGTCGCGTCCGCCGGCCCGCCATCCGGACGGAACCACTGCACCTCCGCCGCGGTGTAGAACTCGGCCGGACGCAGTGCCGGGTGCGCGGCGCGGAACGCCAGCAGGCGGCGCGCGAAAGTAAGAAATGTCTTCTGGTCCGGGCTCAGCTTGTAATTCAGCCAGTTGAACGCTGTATCCAGGTTGTAGGGGTTGTTGTTGCCGTTGAGCGAGCGCAGAAACTCGTCGCCACCGGTCATCATCGGAGTGCCCGCGCTTAGCATCAGCAGGGCCATGCCGTTGCGTGCTGCCCTGCGCTGGTCCGATGCGCTGCCGCCCTGGTCCCAGGCGATATTGTTGTTGCTACCTCCGTCGGACGGTCCGGCAGGATACTGCTGGTTATTGTTCTTGCTGTTGAAACGGTAGAGGTCGGCCAAGGTGAAGCCGTCGTGGGCCACGATGAAGTTGATCGAGTTCCAAGGCTTGCGGCCGTTATTCTGAAACAGGTCGGACGACCCGGCGAAACGCGTGGCGAGCTGGCCGGTGGTGAAGGTTGCTACGCCGAGCTTGTTCTGGCTGGTGCGAACGAGGTCGCGATACTTGTCGTTCCACTCTGACCAGCCCGCGGGGAAATTTCCAAGCTGGTACGTGCCGTCGCCGATCGCCCACGGCTCGGCGATCAGGGAGATGCCCGGGAGGTCGCGGGCGAGACGATTGAGCGCCGTCTTCGGGTCCAACTTGTCGAAGCGAAAACACCCGTGGTCGCAGACGTTCCCCAGCACCGATGCCAGGTCGAAACGGAAGCCGTCCACGCCTAGTTCGTCGCGCCACCAGGCGAGTGAGTCTACAATCAGGTCCTGCGCCACCGGATTCACCGTGTTGTAGTTGCCGCCTGTTCCTGTGTTGTCCCAGGAGAACTGAAAATCACCCGTCAGCGAGTAGTAAGTCGGGTTATCCAGTCCACGCCAGGAGAGCACATTGTAAGTGCGCTTATCCGCAGGGTCATATGCATATCCTTCGCCGGTATGGTTGTAGACAACATCGATAAATACCTTGAGTCCGGCATCGTGATAGGCTTTCACCATTTTCTTGAACTCGCGCGTCGGGCCGCCGGGCGACTTATCCGAAGAATACCGCCGGTCGGGCGCGAAGTAATCCAGGGTGGCGTAGCCCCAATAATTGTCGCCGTTGTTGCTGTTGGGAGTCAGTTCGTTAGCGTCGTTTTGAGTCTCCTGGACCGGCAGGAACTCCACCGCGGTGACTCCCAGGGCCTTCAGTGCGCCGGCCTTCAGAGCCGCCCCGGCGTAGGTGCCGCGCACGGCCTTCGGAACTCCGGCATCGCCATTAGTCAGGCCGCGAAGGTGGACTTCGTAGACGATGTCGTCCTTGAGCGGCCGGTTTGGCTTGGTCCCGATATCGCCCGGCTGTTTGGCCAGCAGGATTCCTTTCGGCGCCACGCGGCCGGTGTCCTGTAGGAAGTGGTCGGGACCGGAGGCGTAGACGCTGCCGTCGCGCTGCGCTGGTGTCATCGGATCGTGGCTCAGTTCGCGCGCGTAGGGATCGAACAGCAGCTTGTTTGGGTTAAAGCGATTGCCGCGGGAATCCACATCGCTCACGAAACCCGCTTTGCCCCCCTTGGTCCAGGCGGCTTTGAAGGTCCAGTTCGGACCCCACGCGCGGTATCCGTAATAGATAGTGCCCGCGATCCCGAATTCGCCGCGAATCCGCGACACAGGCAGGGTTGTGGACCAGACCGAAGTGGCGGCATCGCGATCCAGCGCCAGGTGCGCGGATTCGTCGACGCCGGTCGGCTTGCCGTAAAGACACAACTCGATCCGGTTGGCCCGCGACGAGTAAACGCGGAACGTCACTTGCGTTCCCGTGTGGTCAAACTGTGCGCCCAAGTTAAGGCGATTGATCTCGGCTCCCGCCGTCGGTTGCCAGACAATCGCGAGAAAAAATACAATTAGCCGCATACGCTCCTTCAGTATAGGAACGTGGCGCAGGCTTTCGAACCCGCGTTGGCGTCTCGGGAGCCAGACATCTCGTTATGTCCTCACAACTCACCGGTGCTCTCCAAGCGAAGGTCCACGAGCAAATCGAGAGGACGCTCCACCTCGTGTCCCTGGCTCCCGCCGACTGTCTCGACTGGGCCCCGCAGACCGGCGACTGGCCTCTTGGCCTCCTCCTCGGCCATCTGCTCGAATGCCTCGCTGGATTCTGCGCTGTGCTCGCCGCTGCCGAGCCCCGCAGGCTCGCGCATTTTGCCGGTCTCCGGAGCCTGCCCGTGAACCGAGCCTGCTCCCCGGATCAGGCCGCCGAGAGTATCGTGCTCTACCGCGAACGCATCGAAGAAGGGTTTGCCTTGCTCACCGACGGCGAACTCGCTCTCCGGCTGCCCACCATTTTCGTCCCCACCGGCGAGCCATTGATCACCCTGTTGTTAGGGAATCTGGAGCATCTCATCAATCACAAACATCAGCTATTCAGCTATCTAAAACAGATGGGCGTAGTAGTAGGCACCCGTGATCTTTACCGCTTCCGCGGTGAGTAGCGGGGTAGAATAGGACCGGGATGCGGGTTGTTTCACTCCTGGCAAGCGCGACGGAAATCGTGTGCGCTCTCGGTGCGGGCGACGCACTGGTGGGACGCTCGCACGAATGCGACAACCCCGAGTGGGTTCGCGGGCTCCCCGCTTGTAGCGAGCCGGCCTTCGATATCTCGGTCTCGAGCCGCGAGATCGATGCCGAGGTCAATCGGAGGATCCGCGCCGGCGAACCGCTATACCACATTCACGCCGGGCGAATCCGCGAACTGGCTCCCGATCTCGTCATTGCGCAGGAGCACTGCGAGGTCTGCGCGGTGACGCCGGGCGATGTGGCACGAAGCGGCTGCGGCATTGGGGAAGCTCGCGTGCTGGCGCTCTGCTCTTCAACCGTGGAAGGCGTCTTCGGGAGCATCCTGCAAGTCGCGCAGGCTCTCGGCCGTGACGGTGATGGCCGCGACCTGGTGCGCCGCGAGCGCGCCCGGCTGGGAGCCGTCCGTGCGCGCACGGCAGGCCGGCGCCGTCCGTCGCTGGTGATGGTCGAGTGGACCGACCCGATATTCGCCATGGCCAACTGGGGCCCCGAACTGGTCGAGATCGCCAACGGTGAACTGCTCCTGGGCAAGTCCGGAGAGCACTCGTCGGCGATTCCCGGCAAGTGGGTTGCCGAGGCCGACCCGGAATACCTGATCGTGGCGCCTTGCGGATACCCGCTCGCGCGCGCGGAACAGGAGCGCGCCGTGCTGGAAGCCTACCCGTGGT
>DATJYW010000222.1:0-17665 GCA_035499435.1 Candidatus Acidiferrales bacterium
AGAAGACACAATATGGGCTTAAGGCCATGCTGGCGTTGACAAGACGGTATCGCCAGGGCCCGGTCCTGATCGCCACGCTCTCCCGCGAGGAGAGTATCCCGCTGAAGTTTCTGGAAGCGATTCTCTTGAAGCTAAAAACTCGGGGCCTGCTGGAAAGCAAAAAGGGCAAAGGCGGCGGATATCACCTCAGCCGGCCGCCCTCCACCATTACCCTGGGATCGGTGATTCGAATGATAGAGGGCCCTCTGGCGCCGCTGCCGTGCGCCAGTGAGACCGCATTCAAGCCCTGTGACGAGTGCAAAGATATCGAAAACTGCGGAACCCGAATCATCATGCGGCAGGTGCGCGACGCCATGGCTTCGGTGCTCGACAGCACGACACTGGCGGATCTGGCCCGTCGTGCGGAGGCCGGCGCTCCCCTGGATACACGCAGGTAATTATGCGCAGCGAAAAACCTGCTGCCATCGGTCCGGGTGCTCGAAATAGTGCTCGAATGTCTGGTACATCCGGTCGGTGAATTTCTTGCGCCCGTCGCACCATTGCAGATGAATCCAATTTGCGAGAGTGAGCGGCAGCAATAGAGATACGCTTTCGGCATTCAAACCGAGTTTCTGCGCGTAGCATTCGATCAGGCCGGGCACTTGCCGGACCATGTCCTCGTCCCAGCGCTCTAATTTCTCGCCGTCTGCTGTAACCAGGGATACCAGGAGCGTAAGGAGGTCATAAAACGGAAAATCGACAACTCCGAAACTCTCCCAGTCGACCACGTGCCACCGCTCGTTGTGTACCAGCAGATTGCCGGGAAAAAGATCTCCATGCTGCGGGATTACGGGCAACGAATCCAGCCACTCCGTTGAGATCCTGCGGCGTAACTCGGCACATCCCTTCAACACTGCGTGTGCCGATCCCAACTGTTCAACGGTGACCAGGGGATCCAATACCATCCGGCGGTGTCGCTCCAAACCGACCCCGGAACCACCATTTCGAACCCTGCCATGAACCGAGGCCAGCATCTCCACCACTGACTGCAAGCGGGACAGCCGGTGATCCGGCAACAGCGAGCAGAGGCCGGGCACACCCTCCATCCACAGCCCCACATACTTGCCCTGTTTTACCAGGTCCAGAGGCCGGGGAACGCTCATCGAAGCACGGGAGTACACGTACGTCAGACTCTGAAACTCACGCTTCAAGACACTTTCTTCAGTACAGAGCTTGGCCACGACTTGCGGGAACTTCCCACCGTTGCGAAACCAGTGCAGGATGATATTGGCCGATTGCGGATAATAGTTATTAAAAAGCAGAAAACTCCAGCTCCCGCCGGCGGCCAGGTTCCAATCCCTGGCCCTCTCTTCCAATAATGCCCTCCATCGATGAATCATGGCTATTTGTAGGCGAAAATCGCGAACGAGTATTCCACGTACTTCAGCAGTTTGAGCCTCAGCAGAACCTCCCATATCGCATTCCGCACGCGGCCGGGACGCCCCGAGTGCTGATTGCGCGCATAGTACGAATACGCATCGCCATCGAGCGGAATCAGAAACCGCGGGCTGTTATAACTCGGCAACGCCAGGTAGACCTCCACCCGGCTGAAGCCGGACCGGAGCAGGAGTTTCCGGTAGCCCCGGCTGGAATACAAATAGTTTCGATATCCGCCGGCCAGCCCCTTCCTCCGCGAATACCAATTCGCCAGAAACCGCGGCAGCACCGTCACAAAAGGCACGCCGCTGTGCGGATCGGGATACCCGATAAAGTATCCGGCGCAATACCGGTTCTCGATCCCCAGATACAAACACCCGCCGGGCTTCAATACGCTCGCCGCCTTGCGCAGCGCGCGCTCCTGCACTTCGCCCGGATCTCCCGCAACGCTCTCCGCGACCCATTCCAACACGCCGTTCATCGCCACCAGGTCGAAACTCTCCGGCGGAAAGGGAAGCTTCCAAAGAGAACTCCGCAGGATCTTGATGTTCGAGAGTCCTTCCTGGGTAAACCGCCGCCGCATGAACTCCACGCGCTCCCGGACCGGCTCGACCGCGACCACCTCACGGTAATGCAGCGCCAAAGCGTGGGAGTTCGTGCCCGTGCCGGCCCCCAGGTCCAGAACCCGGCTTTCCGGCGGGAGATTCGCCAGCAGATGCCAATTCGCCCTGCCGAGAGCGGTGATCATCTCCGCGGCCCGTCTCACCTTAGGATCGGCAGAGTCGAGCAGGACAGCCTTCCAGGGCCTCGTCTCGGCTGCCCGGTTCACCTCCCGCATCTGCTCCGCAGGGATCTCGCCCCAATAGGGAAACTCCTCGACGAACTCCGGGATGCCATCGACAATCGGCCAAGCCTCCCGGCAGCACGGGCACCGCAAGCGGCCGGACTTTTCTTCCAAAGGTGCGCTGCACCCCGGGCAGACCAACTGTTCTTCCAGTTGAGCGATCATTTGTCTACCGGAGCACTAGGCAAGTCTGTAACCGTTTTGTGTTACGCCGCAAAAGCCTGAGAGCTCCATTTATGAGATGCACAGGATGTAGCGGAACTCCATACCGGATCTCGTTGCCACTATTTGCCTACTTTCTCTGTAGACTTTACTGCGGATCGATCTGGCATGCCTCTCGACCTCTGCCCCGGCAGCCGTGTAGATCCTCAACTTTCTCCCGGCCAAGGATTTAGTGCCAATTTTTAGAACCCTAGAGCGCCAATAGACTAATAAACGGAATGTGGTAGTTTTCGGCCATGAAACTGCACCGTGCTCCCCGCACTCATGAATTTCCCCCTCGTTCTGATGAGTTTCGGGGTCGGCATACTCATAGGCCTGACGAGCATGGGTGGAGCCGCGCTCATGGCGCCGTTCCTGATCCTGGTCGTCGGTGTCCGGCCCGTGACCGCCGTCGGCACCGATCTGGTGTATGGCGCCATTACGAAGATCATCGGTGCCTGGGTTCACTGGAAGCAGGACACCGTAGACCTCGCGGTCGTCAGGAAACTGGCTGCAGGAAGCATACCCGGGGGAATTCTGGGGTCGCTGCTCGTCATTCTTCTGCCCCACGTCACCCATGACGCCGAACAGTACGTGAAACGCGCCATTGGTGTCCTGCTGGTGATTGTCGCCTTCGTCCTGGTCGCCCGTATGATCATACCGGCTCCGGCCGCAACCCCCTCCGTGAAGAGGATGAAGTTCCTTCACGAGCGCGGCACGGTGATTTGGGGAGCCGTGGTGGGCTTCTGTGTCGGCGCCACTTCCGTGGGTAGCGGCTCTCTGCTGGCGCCGTTCCTCATGATGCTCTTCCCCTCGAAGACCTCGAAGGTGGTCGGAACCGACGTCTTTCACGCCGCCGTTCTGGTTTCCGTCACCGGGATGGCCCACGCCACCGCGAGCGGAGTCGAGTGGAGCCTGGTGCCGACACTTCTGGCCGGCTCCATCCCCGGTGTCCTCCTGGGCAGCAAGTTAGCCGTTCATATTCCGGCGCGCCCGCTTCGCACCAGCCTGGCGGCACTGCTGCTGTTCACCGGCTATCGGATGTTTTAGGCTTCGAGCGCGGCCAGGATCTGGCCGCCCGCATCGCCCTTTCCGTAAGCTGCAGTCCACGGCCCGGCCTGCGCCGTGGCGCAGGCAGCCTCCAGAATCTTCTCTTCGCAAGCCCCGGTGAGCACGTTGCAATTCCCGGCCAGGGTCTCCACCCACTCCGTCTCGTCGCGCAGCGTGACACACGGAACCCGGAAGAAATAAGCCTCCTTCTGCACCCCGCCCGAATCCGTCAGAATGAACCGTGCCCGCCCTTCCAGCAGCAGCATGCCGAAATACGAAACCGGCTCGATAGTCTGCACCGCTTCCAGCGCACAGCCTATCTCGCTCAGCTTCTTCTTCGTCCGCGGATGCACCGGCCACACCACCGGGCACCTCGTCCGCGCGATCTTCTCCAGCGCCCTCACGATCTCCCGCAGCCGCTCCGGGTCGTCGGTGTTCTCCGCCCGATGCACCGTCGCCAGCGCGAACTCGCCGGCGCGCCACCGCGCGGCCAATGGACCGCCACGCCGTTCGGCTGCCTCACGGTAGGCGATCGCCGCGTCGTACATGACGTCGCCAGTCAGAACCGCGCGCTCCGCCAGCCCTTCCCTGCGCAGGTTCTCCACAGCCAGCGTGGTCGGACAGAGCAGCAGATCGCTCAAATGATCCGCCACCACGCGGTTGATCTCCTCCGGCATGCCGTGCCGGTAGCTTCTCAGCCCCGCCTCGATGTGCGCCGTTCGCAGCACCAGCTTGGATGCCACCACCGCTCCGGCCAGTGTCGAATTCGTGTCTCCATACAGCAGCACCCAGTCCGGCTTTTCGGCAGCCAGAATCGGCTCCAGCCGCTTCAGCATCTCGCCGGTCTGCTCGCCATGCGCACCCGATCCCACACCCAGATCGTGGTCGGGCCGCGGGATTCCGAGCTCTTCGAAAAACACCGAGCTCAAGCCCGGATCGTAGTGCTGGCCGGTGTGGACGATCCTGTGGACCCACCCTTGGCGTTCGGCTACCGCCCGGCAAATCACCGCCAGCTTCACGAACTGCGGCCGGGCGCCTACGATCGATACGATCCGCATGCCTTACGCGTAGAACGCCCGGATCGTCTCGCAGATGTATTCGATGTCGCCCTCGGCCAACTCCGAATGGACCGGCAGCGCCAGCGATTGCTCGGCCAGCCTCTCGCTCACCGGAAAATCGCCCTTCTTGTGGCTTAGGAATGCATAGCATGGCTGCAGGTGCAGCGGGATGGGGTAATAGACCTCGGTGCCAATTCCCTGCCCTTTCAAATGCGCCTGTAACGCGTCCCGCCGCTCGCCCCGGATCACGAACTGGTTGTAGATGTGCCGCGTCTGGTATGCCGCCGGCTTCAATGGCGCCACCGGGACGGCCATCTTGGCGAGGTGAGTCCTGTACAGCTCCGCGTTCTTCTGCCGCCCCTCCGACCAGCCGTCCAGGTACCGCAGTTTCACCCGCAGCACCGCCGCCTGCAGCGCATCCAGCCGTGAATTCATGCCGATCCACTCGTGGTAATACTTTTTCTTTCCGCCGTGAACCCGCAGCGCCGCGAGCCGCTCCGCCAGGCCCGCATCTTCGGTCGTGATGATTCCGCCGTCGCCGTAGCAGCCCAGATTCTTGCTTGGGAAAAAGCTGAAGGTGCCGATCTGCCCCATGGTTCCCGCGCGGCGTCCCTTGTACTCGGAGCCGATCGACTGCGCCGCATCCTCAATTACCGGGATCCCACGCTCGCCGGCGATTTCCAGGATCGGATCCATGTCCGCGCACCCGCCGAACAGATGCACCGGGATCATCGCCCGCACCTTGGGATGCGTCGCGAGCGTCTTCTTCGTGAGCTCCACGTCCAAGTTGAACGTGTGCTCGTCCACATCCACGAAGACCGGCGTCGCGCCCACGCGCGAGATCGCGCCGGCGGTCGCAAAGAAGGTGTAGGGTGTGGTCAGAACTTCATCGCCGGGACGGATCTCGAGCGCCATCAGGGCCAGGATCAGCGCATCCGAACCGGACGCACAGCCGACGGCATACTTCGCCCTGCAATAGGACGCGATCTCCCCCTCGAGCTTCTTGACGTCTTCGCCGAGAATGAACTTCTGCGAGTCGACCACCCGCACGATTTCCGCCAGCACCTCCTCGCGGATATGCTTGTGCTGCGCCTGCAAATCCAGCAGCGGGATCTGTCTCGCGCTCACTGCGCTCATGATCTCCTCCTCATCTCATCGTGCCCGCAGGCGTCACCTGCTGCTCGCCGGATTTCACGTACTCCGCGCCGCAGGCCTGGCACTTGCCCCGGCCTTCGCCGTTAAACTCCAGGCCGATTCCGCAGGCGCACATCCAGCCGCGCACCCGGGCCGGATTTCCGTAGACCAGCGCGTAATCGGGAACGTTGCGCGTCACCACCGAGCCGGCTCCCACGAACGCGTAACGGCCGATCGTGGTTCCGCAGACTACGGTGCAATTCGCGCCCAGGGAAGCTCCGCGGCGCACCAGGGTCGTTTTGTACTCGTCCTTCCGGACCACGTGACTGCGCGGGTTCACCACATTGGTGAAGACCATCGAGGGCCCGCAAAACACGTCATCTTCGAGAATACATCCCGTATACACCGAAACGTTGTTCTGAATCTTGACGTTGTTTCCGATCGTCACGTCCGGCGAGATCACCACGTTCTGGCCGATATTGCATCGCTCGCCGATGCGGGAATTCTTCATGACATGCGAGAAATGCCAGATCTTCGTTCCGGCTCCGATCGAGCATGGCTCGTCCACATAGCTCGACTCGTGTACAAAAAAGGCTTTTTGTTCCGTTGTTCCCGTCATCATCGCACCGCGATCGTCACTGCATTGCTGGGCGAGCCGTTGATCAGCACCCGGATCGGCACCGCGCCGCCAGACGCCGTTCCCTGCGGAATCGTCACGTTGATCTGCCACAATCCGATGTACCCCGGCGCCAGGCCCGAGTACACCACGTTGCCGAATCCCGAGCTGCCGATCGCCACGCACATGGACGGCTGACTGTTCAGGCATGTCGACGGATTCGATGTCGGCACGGCGATCGTCTGTGCCAGCCCGGGCGGCCCCGGCGCCGCAGTCCCGTCCGGAACCGACGGACTCGTCTGCCCCTGCCCGGTTCCATAAAGCAGAATGGTCGAGCCAACCGGCGCCGGATTGGATGGCGAGTTTATCGTACCATCCTGGTTCACCGCCGCGGCCTGTCCTGTCCCGGTCTGGCCGGTTGTGAAAATCCCGGGAGATGCCGCCGCGACCAGCAGGCTGCCGCCCGCCACCAATTCTCCCGTATCGGCCGTCCGTACCGCGATCCGATCGGTCCCCAAAGGCGCGTTCGAAGGAACCTGGAAATTCACCTGGGACGGCCCTGCATAATAAATCGGGGCCTGCAGCTGGTCGTTGATCACCAGTTGCCGGTTCACGACGGTGCGCGGCCATGTGGTCGCCGAGATCGTCGCCGTATCGCTTGCCAGCCCACCTCCAAATAGCGAAGCCAGGGCCCCGGGCGATACTGGGATGCTGACCGCGAACGTGGCCGCATTCACCACCGTGGCCGCTTTCAAGAACTGCACCACCCGGTTATTCCCGGCATCGCCGACATAGAGCGTGTCCTGGCGGTCGAGATAGATCCCGACCGGCCCATACAGGCCTTCCGCCGTCGCCAGCCCGTCCGGAGTGTCCCAATTCGGGGCCCCGCCGTTGGTCGTTTGCTGTCCCACCACCCCGGTCGCCGACGCCCCAGCGATCGGCAGGAACACCAGCGATGAATAGATCAAAACCCGGTTGTTGCCGCTGTCGGCCACGTAGATGTTGCCGTTGCTATCCACGGCAACATCGGTTGGGTTTTTGTATATACCCGTACCTGACACTGCACCAAAACTTCCCTGCCCGATGACGAACGTGGCGGCGATCCCCGCCGGCGGCGCATTCTGCGTATTCGGGTATATCAAAACCCGGTTCGCCCCCAAATCCACCACGTACAGGTTCGACGCCGGGTCGACGGCGAGCCCTTGCGGCGAGGCCAGCGTCTGCGGCGAAGCTTGCGTCGGCCGTAGCGCCGTCGTCATGCTCGGCTGGCCGAATACCCGCACCGCCGATGCGCCCGTTCCCGCTCCCGCGGCAAACTCCAGCACGCGGTTGTTGTTGCTGTCGGAGACAAACAGATCGCCGTTCGGTCCGATCGCCAAACCGGCGGGAGCGTTCAACGAAGACGCATTGACCGACGCCGAGACGGAACTCGTGAAATCCAACTGCCCGATCACCGCGTCCGGCGAAATTCTGCCGCTCTGGTTCACCGGCCGCGGAAATCGCAGCACGCGGTTGTTGCCTGAGTCCGCCACGTACAGCGTGCCGTCCGCGGGATTCACGGCGATTCCTTCCGGAGCCGAAAGCGACGTGCGGGAGGGATTGGGCGACCCCTGGGTATCCACGTTCGCCACGCCTGTCCGCAGGTTCGGCTGCCCGATGACCAGGTCCGCCGGATCGCCGTTGCGGAAGTGCACGGAGTCTTTCCAGACCAGCACCCGGTTGTTGCCCGTATCGGCAATGTACAGCGCAAAAGGCGCCGAGGAGTAGTCGATCGCCATCTTGAAGGGAGCGTCGATGCTGCCCGGCTTAATCTGGTTGACCCCGTTGGAGACGAAGTCGCTCTGACCCCAGACCTTGGTCGCCGCCTTTGTGTTCGGAGGAAATTCGAGCACCCGGTTATTGCTGGTATCGACAACAAACACGTTCCCGCTCTGATCCACCTTCACGTCACTGGGACCTGAAAGCGAATTGGGCGATGCCAGCGGATTCGCGCCGGTATTGGCCGTGGTGGTCGTGAAGTCCGATTGCCCCAGCACGCTTTTGGCGGGACCGCCGAGAGTGCTCCCGGGCGGAAATACCAACACCCGGTTATCGGCCGGCGCCGTGACATAGACGTTCCCGCTGCCATCGACCGCCAGACCACCGGGGATCGTCATGCTCGAGCTGGTCGGCTGTTGCGGAACTACCCTCGAAGAAAAGTTGCTTTGCCCCCACACCGCGCTCGCCGTCGGATTCACGTTCGATGGCCCGAGCGGCGCCGAGAATTTCAGGACCCGCGCGTTTCTGCCGTCGGACACGTACAGGTTGTCTTGTGCATCGAAGGCGAGTCCCGAGGGCAGATCGAAGCCCGACCCCGAAACCGTTCCCCCCGCGTCCGCGGCAATGCTGAAGAAGTCTTTCTGCCCGATCACCGTGTCCGCCGTGGGCGTCGGACTGTTCAAAACACCCGCGGCAAACCGGACCACGCGATTGTTGCCTCCGTCCGCAACCCACATGTTCCCCGCGGAATCGAAAGCCACACCCCGCGGCTGAGTGAGCGTTGCGTTTGAAGGGGCGCCGGGCGCGTGGTTGGTGAAATTCGGCTGCCCGTAGACCGCATCCGGCTCGACCCGCGTCGGGTTGGCAAACGGCGAAAGAAAGCGCAGCACCCGGCTGTTCCCATAATCCGCGACGTAGAGATCGCCCGTCTGGGGATTGACCGCCAGCCCCACCGGCGAAGTGAAGCCCTTGGTTCCGATACCTTGAGCCGCGGAATACTGAGGTCCGGGCTGTCCCAGCACCAGCGCCGGAGCATCGCCGATCTGATAGGACGCGGCGTCGGCCCACGCCAGCACACGCGAATTCTGCGTGTCGCAGATGTACACGTGGGTCTGTCCGTTTCGGGTATCCAGCGCCATCCCGAGAGGTTGGTTCAGCTCGGTCCCCTGCACCAGGTTGACACCGTTGTGCCGCAGATCGACCTGCCCTAAAACCCGGTACGCAGAGGGCGAAAGTTGCGCGTGTACCGTACCGGCGCACGCCGCCGCAAATAGGATAGTTCGTAATAACGGGAACATTAGACTAGTGATTCGGCACCACGACAGTGTCGCCCGGTAAGAGCGGAATGTTCAGCTCCATGTGCTCGCCTTTCAGCACCGCATCGTAGTCGAACGCCAGCTTGTACTCGCGGCCGTTCTCGTTGCGCAGCACATAGATCTTCTTCCGCTTGGCGTAGTCCGAAAGCCCGCCGGCCTCACTGAGCGCCTGCATGACGGTCATGCGGTACGTGAATGGAATCGGGCCTTCCTTTTTCACCCCGCCGCCCACCACGAAAATCTTCTTGCTATGAATCTGGCTGACGATCACGGTTACGTCGGCCGCTTTGATCTGCTTGGAAAGCTGTTCGGTAATCAGCAGCTCGGCCTCGGCCGGTGTCAGGCCGGCGACGTGGACGTCTTTGATCAGCGGCATCGAGATCATGCCGTCCGGACGCACTACCCCACTGGGGACCGAAGCGTCGTGTTCGCCCCACACCGAGATCTGGAGGATATCGCCTTCGCCGATCCGGTATTCGTCCGGCACGCCGCGGTTCACTACGGCCGGTTTTGTGGGTCCGGCAGCCCCGGGATTGGTGGCACTCGAGCTGGCCGGTACCAATGGTTTTGCGGTATTCGTGGTTTCCGGCGTCATTACAGGAGATGCCGGGGGCGCACTCGCCGATGGCGCCGATGCGGCCGGAGTCGCACCTCGTTCCACCACCGGAGCGGCCGGCTTCATCTCTGGGTTCGGGTTGCGTTGTCCCATTTCAAATGCGGGCGTCGTCTGGGTGTTGGATTTCGCCGCGGCTGGTTCGGGAGAGGTCGTCTTGGCTGGATTGCGAGTCGCTTCGATGGCGTCCTTCACTGCCGGGGCGGCCCATCCCGCTGTAATGGCGTTCTTTTCGATCTGGTCGTCTTTCAGTCCCGCTTTCCTCGCGTCCCTGACATATTGAATCAGTTCCTTGGGAGGAGCTTCCTGCGGAGCCGCCGCCAGGCAGCCCGCGGCCACAATGACCGTCAAAACAAGACAAATTGATCTGCACATAAATGCACCGGCGATTTTTGCCCTTTTACTCTATCGCGCAGCATCGGTTTCAGCACGTTCGGGACCAACGCATTCCGCCCTCTCCCCCGCCATAACCCCTTACACCCCGCGTCTCCGGGGCTCCCGAAAGCCCGCCAGATCCTCGCGCCAAAACAGTAGGAATCCTTCTCAATCTTTGGGAATCTCCTTGTCTTCCCTGCCCTTAGCGCACTGGGTCCCGCTTGAAAGCGCTGCGCTTCCCGCCATTTTTCCTGCGCTCTCCGGGCATGCGGAGGACAAATTGCTGTACGGATGGTCTGGCCTCGAATAAACGAGCTGCAATGACGACTTCTTCGAAATTCGCAATGAAATGGCTCGCGGTTGGTCTTTCTTTTCTAATCGCCTTCCCCGCTTTGGAAGCGCAGACGGTGCCCACTCAGCTCAACATCGTCGTTGTTGAGGGGGAAGGCGCGATCAATAATGTCCGCGAGCGTGTGGCGCGTGAACCCGTGGTGCGCGTCGAGGACGAAAACCACAAACCCGTAGCAGGGGCCGTCGTAGTGTTCACCCTGCCCACGGAAGGCGCCACCGGCGAGTTCGGCGGCGCCTCCAAGACGCTCACCGTCACCACCGACAATCAGGGCCAGGCTGTCGCCCAGGGACTCCGCATGAACCAGGTTGCTGGAAAGGTTCCCATACACGTCAATGCTTCCTACCGGGGTCTTACCGCGCGGACCTCGATCATGCAGTTCTCGGTTCTTCCGCCGGGTGCCAAAGCCAGCACCAGCACCGGCGGCGGACATCATGGAGCGCTGATCGGTATCCTGATCGCGGTCGGCGCCGCCGCAGGTGCCGGTGCAGCCTATGCCGCCACCCGCAGCAGCAGCAGTTCGACCCCGACCACGCCCACCCCCGCAGCTCCGACTCCCATCGGAATCACCCCGGGCTCGGGCTCGATCTCCGGAGGGCATTAGAATAAGGCCGGGTTTACCTGGCGCTTCTCACTCGGAATAGAAGTGGGGCCGCAACTCAATCTCCGGGATATATCGAGCGCCTGTCGATAAATCGCGTGCAGCGCATATTCGCTGTCAGCTCGTCCAGCGTGGATCCTTCTGTCACCACAGGCAAGTCAAGGCACTCCGCTACGTACTGTGTTTCGCCGCGGAAAATCCGGACCTGGATGATGTGTCTCGCCGCTCGCCTCCCTGCCCACTCTAGCATGGGGAGTATTGGTAAGCGCTGAAACCAGCCCCGGCCTTTACTACTGCGGCCGCGCTTGCATGTGCGCGAAGTGGTAGTCCTCGATCCTACACGCCACCCCGAATACGCCCTCGTCTTCCTGGGGTTCCACCCGCATGACCCGGACCTTGCATTCGAGGTTGCGCTCCAAATGTTTTCCATTCGGATCATGAGTTGGAACTTTGAGTGTGCAGATTAGTGTCTCGCCCGGCGTCACCGGCACCTTCGACAGGCAGTAAAAACCCCCGCTGCTCAAGTCCCTGGTAATCGTCTCAATCGCGTCCGCGGCGTCGCTCCGAAATAACAAGACCGTCCAATGCAGTCGTGTACGGGCTCTCTTCCGACGTTCGTAGGAGTGCGATCGCTTCGATTCCGTGGGCTTGTTCAGGCCGTCATAGACCGAAAACAATTCCAGAGGGTTGGCGGACATAAGATTGAGTACTACGCCGCATTTGCACGTTCGCTTCCATCGGTAGGAGACGTCGATAGAGCGCCAGTTTGCCCGCCTCCAATAACTTGCACTAAATCCGAACCTTTTCCGCCACCGCGAGAACCGGACCTCCATGGCCTGAAACTAGTACTTTTTGTAGAAAATTGGCAAAGTACTTGGACGCATAACTCCTTGACTGTTATTACATCTGCGCTATGCTTGTGACCTAGTCCAACATTTTGGTGATCCGGGAAAACCCGGGGCCAAAAATGATGATGTTTGGTTTTGGAATAAGTGCCACACCGTTGCCCGGCCAATACTCTTGGTCGTCCTAATTCGGAGGATGGGACGGTTCAGGCCTTCACTTGAGAGGAAAAACAACGCACATGCAGACGTTAAAGAATGGGCGCACAATCTTGGTCGGAGAAGATGAAATGGAGGTCCGGGGCTATCTCGAAATGGCCCTGAAATGTCTGGGCTATTCCGTCGAACTGGCCCAGGACGGCGACGAAGTGCTTTCCTGCCTGGAGTCTTCCCGATCGGAAATCGCCGCCGTGCTGTTAGACATCATGATGCCCAACCGTGACGGCATCGATACGCTTCGTGAAATCCACCGCATCGACCCGACGCTTCCCGTGATCATCGTTTCCGGCGCGGCGTCAACCCTCAACGTAGTCACCGCCATGAAAACCGGCGCCACGGACTTCCTGTGCAAGCCGGTTGCACATGATGACCTTCGCAAGGCGGTCACCCGTGCGCTCGAGATGCGCGGGGTCAACTATGTACCGCCCGCCCGCAGCGCGGCGCCAGTCACCCGGACCTTCCTGGGGACCAACCCGCGCATGCAGGAGATTCACGCGCTCGTAGGCCAGATCGGCTGGTCCGAGGCTCCGGTTCTGATCCAGGGGGAAACCGGCACTGGCAAAGAAATCATCGCCCGCGAACTCCACGCCCAGTCTCCTCGCGCCAGAAAGCCGTTCCTCAAACTGAATTGCGCCGCCCTGCCCTCGGAACTGGTCGAGAGCGAGCTCTTCGGCTACGAACGCGGCGCATTCACTGGCGCCTTTCAGAAAAAGGCGGGTATGTTCGAGCTGGCCGACGGCGGCACCATCCTGCTCGATGAAATCGGCGACATGGACGTGCGGCTCCAGGCCAAGCTGCTCCAGGTTCTCCAGGACCAGGAGTTCCAGCGTATCGGCGGCAAGGAGACGATTAAGGTGGACGTGCGGGTCATGGCCGCCACTCACCGCGATCTGGAGAAGGCCATCGCCGACCGCACTTTCCGTGAGGACCTGTATTACCGGCTCAACGTCATCAACCTGGTGCTGCCGCCGCTGCACGAACGGAGCGAGGATATCGTCCCTATGGCCGAGTTCCTCATGAAGAAGCATTCCGTGCAGGGTGTCGCCATGCCGGCAATTACCATGGACCTCAAACACGCCATGATGACCTACCATTGGCCTGGCAACGTGCGCGAGCTGGAGAACTTCGTTCGCAAGTTCCTCATCCTGCGCGACACGGAGATGCTCACGCGCGAATTGCACGCCAAGGCGACGCGCAAGCCCTTGCGGGCTGCCGCCGCTATCGTGGATAGCCACGCTGCGGCCGCCACCGCTGTGCCCGTTGCCACCAGCGCTCCAATCCTGGAACAGGTGACGAAGGCCAAACAGCAGGCGGAAACCGACGCGATCCTGGCCGCATTGAACTCTACCCGCTGGAATCGCAAACAGGCGGCGGCGCTGTTGAAAATCGACTATAAGGCGCTTCTTTATAAGATGAAGAAGCTCGGCGTGGAGGACCGCACAGTTCCCTTCCCCGCGGCTTCACAGCCCATCGCGAGGGCGGCTGGCGCGTCGATCGATTGACGGCTGGGCGCCGCAACCGTACCTGAACGTAAGCAAGGCTCAGAATAGCAGCCCGGCCCGTTCCTGCTGGAATTCTTCGAAGGACGGCAGGTTCAGTTCCGCTGCGACTTCTTCGCGGATTTTCTGCAACGCGAAATCCCGCAATGCCGCATCGGTCCAGCGGTATTGCGGACACTCTTCCCGGATTTTCTTCATATGCGCCCGGAGCAGCCGCTCGACTCCACCGGCTGGAATCCTGGTTTTGATGTGCAGATCAGCCTGCTCGGCAAGGAAGGACCGGTATCGCTCCCGCTGCTCGTACAGATCCAGTTCCCGCTGCGCTTGAAGAGCACTCGCCTCGGCGCTTTTATGCCTGGTTTCCTCCCGCAGTCTGCGCTTGCGGGTGGTCTCGAAATTCGCCGGCACGGGGTAGTTGGCACGCAGCAGGTAGACGTAGAAGCCCGGTGGGTTCGTGATCGGGTCGGAGGTGCGCTGCTTGCGCAGAATCTCGGCATCGCCCCACTCGATCTGATCCATCACCGGCTGTTCGTCGGGCAGATCCAGAATCAGGTTTCGCGCACGGTCCTGCCGGACTCCGCGCAGCACCAGCGCCTGCAAAATCTCGTTGTGCTGCGGATTTGCCAGCGCCGGTGCTTCCCCGCCCCCTAGCCGCAGATCGGCGCGGCTGACAAAGGCCTGTCCGGCGTGCATCACCAGCTTGTAGTCCGTCTGGTCGATAGTCGGCGCGAGCTCCCAGGAAGCCAGGAGTTGTTTGCCTTGAAGTTCATCGAGACTGGGTGCAATCTGCTGCTTGATGCGGGATGGCGACTTGAACTGCTGTAACCCGAGCAAAGAGCAGAGGTCCGAATATTTCTTCTCGACCTTCTGGTCCTTCCGGCTGGCATAGAACCAGATCTGCAGAAGCGGTACCAGCGCTTTGGCGATGTGCAGTTGCAGCGTCCGATAGAGGTCGTAGTCTATCGGAAGTGTGTGCCGGTTGTTGAGGTTCTCGAGCTGCCAGTCGCTGAGCCAGACGTAGTTTTCCTCGGCGACAGCACCGTTCTCCATGACCTCACCCATGGCGACGGAGCGCTGAAAAACATGAAAAAGATCACGGGCATACTTCTTCCGTCCCGCGAAGTAGACCACGCCCTCCGATTCAATGCCGGTCAGGGTCATCCGGCGTAGCCACTCCCAGATCTCGCGGTAGTTCTTGCCGCCATCCGTCTTCCCGAGGATCTCGAGCATGGCCGCAGAGGAAAAACGAACCGGATTGGTGATCAGGCCCTGCTGGTTCCGGATCCGCTCAATAATCTTCTGAAAGGCGAAGTACTTGTCTTGGTCTGCGGTAGTAGGTAGTCCAAGTTCGGCTGCAGGGAAAATCGTGGCTTTGGCCTCGATGCGGCGGCCGTCATCGGTTCTGACCTGCAAACTGACGCTTTTCGACGGAACCCGAAGCCGTTTGCTCGATGGAGTGAAAAAGCCGAACGTGTTGAGGTTCTTCTCAACCCGGACTATTTCTCGCCTGGCGGGCGGTGTTTCCAGCGGTAGCAACGATGTTTGCGCTTGATTTTGTTGACGAGACCGCATCGCAGCCGAATTGAGCATAGTGCCATAGGTACAGGCAGCAAAACAAGAAAAGCTGAGATTGTTGTAGTGAAAATTATTGAAGCAGAGATTAAGAAACCTGTGGAAGATCATAAGCTACTGATTCGATGATGCTTGTAACGAGTTTTGGTACGACGGAGTACGGCCGGAGATATGGCGCGGTACGGACGCTGTTACGAGCAGGTACGGCAAAGGTTCCTTGCGAATACGGTTGCCTTACGTTAGGGTACGGTAGCAGTGAAGTACGCGGCCGTACCTGCGAAATTGGTGATAAGCCTCATATTTTCAGCGGATAATAACGCGATTTAGCGCGGTATGGAGAACCAGGCAAACGCTCGGAGAAGAACGAGCTTACGTCGGGGTACGGGAGGAGAAGCTGTGTTGCCGTCCAGACGGCTTACTGGTATATTGGCATGCGGTAAAGGAGCCTGGGTGGGCCGCATCTACGCAATCGCGCAACAAAAGGGTGGTGTCGGCAAGACAACCACGGTCATCAATCTCGGTGCGGCGTTAGCCGACAACGGGAAGCGGGTTCTGCTGGTGGATCTGGATCCGCAAGGTGCGCTGACCGCCGGCCTGGGAGAGAATCCGCCGGCCATTTCCCAGACAATCTACGATGTCCTGCGAAATAGCGATCTGGCGATTGCGAGAATTGTCCGCCAGACCGGAATGGGCATGGATCTCGTACCCGCAAATATCGACTTAGCGGCGGCGGAAATCGAACTCACCAGCGAACCGGGGAGGGAAAGAATTCTAGCGGAAAAACTGAGCCCGATAGCCGGGACATACGACTTTGTGCTGATCGATTGCCCTCCTTCCCTGGGACTGTTGACTCTGAACGCTTTAACCGCCGCCACGGACGTTTTGATTCCGGTTCAGACGCAATATTTCGCCCTTCGCGGCCTGGATTTGCTCTTTACAACGATCCAAAAGGTGAAGGCGCGCATCAATCCCGAGCTGCGAATCCGCGGAATCGTGCCCACCATGGTCGACGGCCGCACCATCCATACCCGGGAGGTGCTGGAGGAGCTCCGCAATACGTACGGACAACAAGTCTGTAAAACAGTAATACCGCAAACCATCAAGATTGCCGACGCGCAGGTTGCGGCGCAGTCGATCCACCGGTTTGCTCCGGCGTCACCGGCGTCGGAGGCATATAAGGAACTGGCCCGGGAGGTGGCTGAAGTATGACCAAACGGATCTCGTTAAGCGATCGCCGGAGCCAGGACCGTCGCGGGATCGACGCGATCCTGGGCGAGACCGCGCCGGAAACTGTTCCGGGCCAGGCTGACAAGCCCAGGAGGCTGGAAAAAGTGACGCTCTACGTGCGGCCTGAGCAGGTCATGCAGATCGAAGAAATCCAGCTTCAGGAACGCCGCCGCACCGGCAAACGGCCCGACAAATCGGACCTGGTACAGGAAGCCCTCGATCTGTTAATACAGAAATACAGCAAAACAGAATAACGCTATTCTGGTGCGCCCACAGCAGAAGCGAAGACCGCTGTTACCGAAGCTCAGTCGTAAAAGGGTGGTTTTTACGCGCAAGTACGGGAGATCGGTGCGAAGGCGGGCCGTACTCGAGAGTATTCGTGCCTTATGAGGGGCAAAAACATGACAGGTCGAAAATGTTCGATGGAAAATGAGTCTTCATGACGTATTCACAGCCCCTGGTTCTTGTGTTTTCGCTGATCGCGCTGGTGGGGGCGCTGCGAAAACGAAGATGGCTGGCGGTCGCCGGCGTGGCGGGTCTGTTTGTCATCATCTCACCCGCCGCGGAGTGGCTATTCTCCCGTCCGCTGGAAGCCGGCTATGACGTGCGGCCATTCAAAGCCCCGGTCGGCATTCAGGCGATCGTGGTTTTCTCGGGCGGCGTGCGGCCGCCGGTCTTTGAGCGACCGTATTCCGAGCCCGACGAAGACACAGTCGAAAGATGCGAGTATGCGGCGTGGATTTACCGGAATTGCTCGTTGCCGGTGCTCGCCTGCGGCGGCTCGGGTCCGCATAAGCACCCGCCATATTCGGCGGTGATGCGTGACTTGCTGCGCCGGGGCGGCGTGCCGGACGAGATGATCTGGACCGAGGAGAAATCGCAAAACACCCACGAAAACGCGCTGTACGGCGCCGAGATCCTACGCCGGCATGGTATCGGCCGTGTGGCGCTGGTGGTGGACGCGCGCAGTATGCC
>DATJYW010000223.1:0-34372 GCA_035499435.1 Candidatus Acidiferrales bacterium
GTCTCGGTGCACAGCCTCCTGGCTTCGCCAATGGCGCGCGGCCTCTTCCATAAGGCGATCGCCGAGTCTGGCGGTTCGCGTGACAGCGTGCTCACCGCGCGGCCGATGAACAAGGACGGCGTCGATCCGAACTATCCGGTATCCGCTGAGACGATCGGAATGGAATTCGCGCGTTCGGTCGGGATCGAGGGCACAGATCAGGCTGCGCTCGTCAAGCTGCGCGGGCTCAGCTCTGAAGAGGTCCTTCGCGGCGCGCCGGCCCAGCCGGGAGCTCCGGGCCAACGGCCTCCCTCCTATGAAACGACGCCAATTCTCGACGGCAAGCTGATCATGGAGACGGCTGAGACTGCCTACAAGGCACGCCACCAGCCACGTGTTCCGCTCATGCTTGGAAGCAACAGCGCAGATACTGCGGGCAACCGGATCAGGGCGACCACCAAGGAGCAGCTGTGGGCTCGGTTCGGCCAGTGGAGCGCCCAGGCGAAGGAGGCCTACGATCCCGACGGATCGACAGAATTGGCCACGCTGATATCGAGGGCAAACGACGACTTCGGCCAGGCCGAGCCGGCCCGCTTCGCTGCCAATGCCTTCGCGGCAAACGGCTCACCCGTCTATCGCTACCGGTTCTCCTACGTTCAAACTGCGATGCGGGAACGAATGCGGACAGGTGCTCCACATGGCGGCGAAATCGCGTTCGTTTTCGGCACCTTGGGTACCGGAGGCTTCGGCCCGCCCATCCCACCGACGGACCAGGATCAGGCGGTCTCCCGCATGGCGCAAAGGTATTGGGTCAACTTCGCCAAGACCGGCGACCCGAATGGCGCGGACCTGCCGGCGTGGCCGCGTCACGATCCTCGCAAGGACCTGATCTTCGAGTTCCGTCCCGATGGTACTGCCGGTGCGGTCCCGGATGTCCGGAAAGCGCGGCTTGACGTGATGCAATTGGCCACCGATTCGGGAAAACGGGCCGACTTCTGAGACCCAGTGATTGCGGCAGCACGGCCACGGCGGAAGGACCGACATGGGCGTGCTGTCCCGCGGGTCGCCGAACGTCTATCCTGACAGGGTCATCCTCGCTGAGATTCTCTGGGCGTCAAACAGTTCTCGGTTCCGATCGTCGCCACGGCGCAAGCCCTCTCATGCCGTGAAATCAAGGGATTGCCGTGAGTGCGCCTTGGCTCTCCAGAGACGCCCAGGCTTGATGCGGTCTGAGAATACTCGTCTGGTGATTATTTCGAGTTGTGCCAACTACCTCGACTTTGCCCCACGGAGCCAAACCCCTTCATCCCCAAATAAAACGTGATACCGCCGTAAACCTGCTCCAGAGTCAGGGTCGGATAATGGGAACGGATCGCTTCCGGAAGTTCGCCATGCTGGAATTCGCGGACGAGGTGGGCCAACGGCACACGACTCCCGGTGAGGTAAAGACTTCCATCCCGGCGCTCGACGAATTCTCTATTCATGGCCAACCCACCTTCAGTCTATCGTACGCGCGGCCAACTCGCTGAGCGGCTGGTGGTATCCAACGGCGGTGGCACCGATGACCGGGAAACGGAGTTTTGAACAGGGTCCGGCTCAGGCAACCAGTGCCATCTTGCGGAAACCCGCCCTTTTTGGCGGGATTGGCTCGACGTATTTTCAATAGCTTACGGCGGGCGGCTGTTAACCAACTGGTCAGCCATGTGGCAGCGCTTCAAGGTTACCGGCACGATGATGGGCGGCGCCAACCGCAGGCTACATCCTGCTCTACTCTAACCCATAGGAAAACCGGGAGAATGGCGCGACGAAACGTCGATTACTTCTGCGGCACCGCTGCGGCACCGGCCGGACCCTCATCATCGTTCCAATGGTCCAGCAGATCCTTAATTCTGAGTCTTGAGGTCCTTGGTAATCGGGTATCGCTCGACGTTGTTGAGAATCTCCTGCTTGGATATTCCCTTCGCGAGCAGACCCCGGACTGTCGCTTCGAAGATCTTCCGGAATCCGAACTTCGCTAGTCCAGCTGAAATGAGTCCGCACGCCATGAGCACGCAGACACCCCCGGCCATGCCGCCGGGGCCGCCCAGAGCGGCCAATGCGCTCGTAATTGCTGCAGCGCCTGCCCAGCCGGTGGCCGCCATGGCTACCAGCAATATTAAGCCCGGCACCCCCATGCCTACCAGCATGGAAGCCAATCGGTCCAAGGCGCCCGCGGCTCCGTGTTACTGGCATGCACGGCGTACTCGGTGAAGCCGCAACGCGAGGGCTCAGTGATCTCAGTACCGCCATAGACAGGCTCCCGAAGACAACTTCCGATATTCGCCTTCGTTGTTGAAGGCCATCCTGGACCGGTTTGGCTCGAAAGAACAGTGAACCGGTACCGGACGCCGCGCCCCGTTCACGCCAACTTCTCACAATCTGCAATCCGCATCCCTCGCCTCCCCAATCTCTTGCAGCCCTCGGGCTATGCCAGCCTTCCATACACCCCGTCTCTGTGTGCCACCATTGGCTCGGGAGGAGGAACTACACATGCCGGAGCCCATCCTGACGAGCTTGAACCACGGCGGCCCACAAACTCTGTGTTACCAAACGAACCCAATTAGCCCTTTGGCTGCAACAAATCTCTTCCACGAGAAACCCAGTGGAAACCCAGGATATAACCCAATTGACCCATCGAAGCGCCCTTTCAGTCGCCTCGCGCCGGGTGAATTGGGATATCGTATTCTGCGAGGTGTATGCAGCCATGAGTGAGACGAAGGATGCCACGTCGCGCCGCGCGTTCCTGAAGGAAAGCGGCCGCATTGCCGGGGTTTCCACCTTGGCCGGGATAACCCTGCCGTACGTACATGCGGCGGAAGACAACACGATTCAACTCGCGCTCGTCGGGTGCGGCGGCCGCGGCACGGGAGCGGCGGAAAACGCGCTGGGCATCAAGAACGGACCCGTCAAGCTGGTCGCCATGGCCGATGTGTTTCCCCAGAAGCTCAGCGACAGCCACGGCCGCCTGCGGGGAAAATTTGCCTCGCAGATGGACGTGCCCATGGAGCGGCAGTTCATCGGCTTCGACGGTTTCCGAAGCGCGATGGATTGTCTCAAGCCCGGCGATGTCGCCATCCTGGCAACGCCCCCCGCGTTTCGCTGGGTGCAGTTCCGCTACGCCATCGACAAGGGGCTGAACGTTTTCATGGAGAAGCCGGTCACCGTCGACGGGCCCACCACGCGGCGCATGATCGACCTCGCCGAAGAGGCGGGGAAGAAGAACCTGAAGGTCGGAGTCGGGTTGATGATCCGGCACTGCCGGGCCCGCCAGGAGCTGCTCAGCCGGATCCGCGACGGGCAGATCGGCGACATCGTCGCCATGCGCGGCTATCGCATGGGGGCCGGCGGCGGCACGGCGCCGGTGAAGCCGGAGGGAATTACGGAGCTGATGCACCAGATCCGGCTGTTCCACGCATTTCTCTGGGCCAGCGGCGGCGTCTTCAGCGACTACTATATCCACCAGATCGACGAGCTTTCCTGGATGAAGGGCGCTTGGCCCGTGGAAGCCATGGCGATCGGCGGACGGCACTATCGCGGCAACTCGGTGGACCAGAATTTCGACGTCTACTCGGTGCAATACACCTATCCCGACGGCACGCGGCTGTTCTTCGACGGGCGCAACATGCCGGGCGTGCACAACGAGTTTGCCAGCTACATTCACGGGTCGAAAGGTTCGGCCGTGGTCTCGACCAACGCGCACACGCCCGGGCACACGCGCATCTACAACGGGCAGAGCATTCCGCGCTGGCAGAACGGGCAGAAGGAACCGGCGCCCGAGAACCTGGTGTGGGCCTATCCGCAGCCGGAGCGCTCGCCGTACGACTGGGAGTGGGACGACTTGATCGCGGCGATCCGGGACGACAAACCGTACAACGAAGTCAAGCGCGGAGCCGAGGCCAGCCTGGTGGCGTCCATGGGCCGCTTCGCCGCCCACACCGGACAACTCGTCACGTTCGACCAGATGATGAATCACGACCACGAGTTCGCTCCGGAGGTCGACAAGCTGACCTTGGACGGACCCTCGCCGCTGCGTGCCGGTCCGGATGGCAAGTATCCCGTCCCCGAGCCGGGGATCAAGAAGACGCGCGAGTACTGACAGTCCAATGTGGTATGCTGTGGCTGTATGATCCTCCAGCATAAGCTGGATCCTAATGGCGGCGTGCCTTTGTATAGGCAACTGTATGAGCAGATTGCGGGACAGATCCGGACGGGACAGCTTGCGCGAGGCGAACGCATACCAGCCACTCGCGAATTGGCTGGTCTGCTTGGACTGAACCGGACTACGGTTTCGGCTGCCTACGAGCTGCTCGAAAGCGAAGGGCTCATCGCCGGACAGATCGGACGCGGGAGCTTTGTCACCGGACAAAGCGCGGCCACTTCGGGGATGGATTGGACGGCCATACTGGAGCGCGGCGATTCGCCGATCTGGGCGCCGGGGGGTAGCGGACGGGACGGAATCAGCTTCGCGGTGTCACGGCCCTCGCGGGACCTTTTTCCGCTGGACGAGTTCCGGGCAAGCTGCGCCACGGTGCTGGCGCGGCACGACCTCGCGGACATCCTTCAGCTCGGCTCGCCCGCCGGGTACGAGCCGCTGCGCCGGTACCTGCTGGATGACGCGCGGCGGGCGCAAGTGGCCGGGCCGGGCGACGACCTCCTCGTGACCAACGGGTGCCAGCAGGCGCTCGACCTGATCGGACGCGTGCTGTTGCGGCCAGGCGATCGCGTCGCGGTGGAAGACCCGCTGTATCCGGGATTGAAGAGCCTGCTGACCGGAATGGGCGTGGAACTGTGCGGCATTCCGGCGGCGATGTCCGGAATGGATCCGGCGCAGCTCGAGCGGGCCATGGAGCGGGAGAAGCCGCGGCTCATCGTGGTCACCTCGAATTTTCAGAATCCCACCGGTGTGACGGTGCCGCTGGCGGCGCGGCGTACGCTGCTGGAGACCGCGCGGCGGTGGGGGGTGCCGCTGATCGAAAACGACGCCTACGGCGAGCTGCGCTATTCGGGCGATCCGCTGCCGGCGCTGAAGCAGCTCGATGAGAGCGGGGGCACGGTTCTTCTGCGCAGCTTCTCGAAGGTCAGCTTCCCCGGCCTGCGCGTCGGCTGGGCGCTGGGACCGAAGCCGCTGATCGACCGTCTGCGGCATGCGAAAGAAGCGGCCGACCTGCACACCGACCAGCTTTCGCAGGCGGTGCTTTTGGAGTTTGCAGAATCGGGACGGCTGGCCGAGCACCGGGCGCGCGTGCTGCGCGCGGGAGCCGAGCGGCTGGCGGCGACCCTGGCCGCGTGTCGGGAACATCTACCGCCCGGGACGCGTTGGACGCAGCCGGAAGGCGGCATGAACGTGTGGGTCCGGCTACCCGAGCCCCTGGATGCGGGCGAGTTGCTGGCGCGGGTGCAGCGTGAAGGCGTCAGCTATCTGCCCGGCCGGTATTTCGCGGTGTCGCGGCTCGAGCCGGGCGCGCTGCGGTTGAGTTTTGCGGGGCTGGAGCCGGAGCAGATCCGGACCGGGCTCGCGATTTTAGGCAAGGTTACGAAGACGGAACTGGAGGGCGCGGCGCGGAACTTGGAGCCGTCGCCGGCGGTCGTTTAGCTTTCAGCTATTAGCCAGAAGAGGAGAACCGACAATGTTTGAGTTTGCGAACGAATTCTGGACAGTCAACGTCGGCCACGCGGAAATGCTCAAGGGCGGCGTCATCATGGACGTCACCACTGCTGAGCAGGCGAAGATCGCCGAGGATGCTGGTGCGGCGGCGGTCATGGCTCTGGAGCGCGTGCCGGCGGATATCCGCAAGGAAGGCGGCGTGGCACGCATGGCCAACATCTCCATCATCGAGGAGATCATGCATACGGTCACGATTCCGGTGATGGCCAAGGCGCGCATCGGGCACTTCATGGAGGCTCAGGTGCTCGAGGCGTTGGGCGTGGATTACATCGACGAGAGCGAAGTGCTCACGCCGGCGGATGAAGAGCACCACATCGACAAAAGCGCATTCAAGGTGCCATTCGTGTGCGGTGCGCGCAACCTGGGCGAGGCGCTGCGGCGCATCGCGGAAGGCGCGACCATGATCCGCACCAAGGGCGAGGCGGGAAGCGGCAACATCGTCGAGGCGGTGCGGCACATCCGCACCATCGTCAAAGAGATGAAACAGCTCACCGTGCTCGGCAAGGAAGAGCTGGTGCACGAGTCCAAGAACCTGGGAGCGCCGCTGGAGCTGGTCAAGTGGGTCGCGGAGCATGGCAAACTGCCGGTACCGAACTTCTCGGCAGGCGGGATTGCGACGCCGGCCGATGCCGCGCTCGTGATGCAGCTTGGCGCGGAGGCCGTGTTCGTCGGGTCGGGGATCTTCAAATCGTCCGATCCGCAGGCCCGCGCCGAGGCAATCGTCAAAGCCGCGAAAAACTACAACAATCCGGCGAAGCTGCTGGAGGCGAGCCGCGACCTGGGCGCCGCTATGCCGGGACTGGATGTGAGCAAGCTGCCGGAAGCCGAACTCCTCCAGACGCGAGGTTGGTAGATGAAGAGAGTCGGAGTGCTTTCGCTGCAAGGGGACTTCGCAGCGCACGGCGCGGCGCTGGAACGCGCCGGGGCGGAGCCGGTGTACGTGCGCGAGCGGGAACAGCTCGATGACATCGATGGGCTGATCCTCCCCGGCGGCGAAAGCACGACCATGCTGAAGCTGATGCGGTACGAAGGGCTGTTCGAGCCGGTGGCGGACTTCGGGCGCCGGAAGCCGGTGTTCGGCACGTGCGCGGGCGCGATCCTGATGGCCAAAGAAGTGAGCAATCCAGAACAGGAGAGCTTCGGGCTGGTGGACGTGGCGATCGAGCGCAATGCCTACGGGCGGCAGATCGACAGCCGGGTGGCCAAACTGGACCCGGCGGCGGAGTTTCAGCAGCGGACCTCGCCCGGCAAGCTGGAGGCTGTGTTCATTCGCGCGCCGATCATCCGGCACATCAACGGAGGCGTGAAGGTGTTGGCCGAGTACGAGGGCGACCCGGTACTGATCGAGCAGGGCCGCCACCTGGTGGCGACGTTTCACCCGGAACTGACGAGCGACCCGCGCGTGCACGCTCTGTTCCTGGAGAAACTGTGATCGCCGACAAGAAACGGGTGCTGTTTGTGTGCATCGGCAATGCCTGCCGCAGCCAGATGGCGGAAGGGTTCGCGACCGCGTACGGCTCGGACGTGATGGTGGCCGCGAGCGCGGGACTGGCCCCGGCGGGAGCAGTGCATCCCGTGACGGTGCGCGCCATGGCGGAGAAAAACATCGATATCGAGGACCATTTTCCGAAGGCGCTGCGCCATCTGTCACGGGCGGAGTTCGATCTCGTGGTCAACATGAGCGGTAGCTACCTGCCGAACCTGCCGGCGGACTGCCTGATCGATTGGGACATCGCCGATCCGGTTTACATGGACTACGAAGACCACTGCGAGGTCCGCGACGAAATCGAGCGGCGCGTGATGGGCCTGATTCTGGAACTGCGCCGGGGTCCGGGCCCAAGGCTTCGCGGCCAGGGATCGGGGCGGCTCGATCTGTAGCGCGGCCCGCCTACGCGGCGCTGCCCGGGTAAAGGTGCGGCACCTCGATTCCCATGCGCCATTCGCCACGGTCAGGTAAGCAGTGGCGCACGTGGCCGGCGGCCGTCATACCGCAACCCCCGAGGTCCAGGTGCACCAGGGCGGAGAGAGGCAGAGGCCTGGTGGAACGGATCGCCACTCCGTGTTCGGAGATGTCGATGCCTCGCGCCACGACATAAGTCATCTGCCGGCGCCGCCCGATCCAGCCGATACGCACCGCCGAGGACATCGGGAAGCGCGGAAACTTTCGGGCGTCCACGGTTGAAGCTTGCGGCGTTGCGCGGGGCAACGCCATTGCGACGACGGCTGAGCGCGGCGAAGACATACTCCCCTTTTGTACTCGAACCGCCTGCGGCCTGCCAGAGCAATCGGGGTCACATGCGTACCGCTAACGGTCTGCGGTACCCCCGGAGGAATATATGAACTTTGGTTAACTCGGTTCTACGACAGTCCTGATGCGATCTAGTATCATGAGTTTGTAATGACCCAGCGGGAATCCATGGTCGCCCCGCCGGTGCCGTTCTCGCCCGATCTCCACCGCAAGCTGGCAGAACTGGAAGCCGCCGTCGGTACGGCGATCCGCGGCAAACAGGACGTGATCCGCCTTTCAATCGTGTGCCTGCTGGCCAAGGGCCACCTGCTGATCGAAGACGTGCCAGGGGTAGGGAAGACGACGCTGGCGCAGTCGCTGGCGCGATCGGTTTCGTGCCGCTTTCATCGACTGCAATTCACCAGCGACATGCTGCCCAGCGACGTGCTGGGTGTGACCATCTACAACGCGCACGCCGAGGCCTTCGAGTTCAAGCCCGGCCCGATCTTCACCAATTTTCTGCTGGCCGACGAAATCAACCGCACCACGCCCAAGACGCAGTCGGCGCTCTTGGAGGCGATGAACGAGAGCCAGGTGACGCTGGACGGGCGGTCGCACTCGCTGCCGCGTCCCTTTATGGTGATCGCCACGCAGAATCCGGTGGAGCACCACGGAACTTATCCGCTGCCGGAGTCGCAGCTCGACCGCTTCCTGATGCGGCTGCGCGTGGGCTACCCGGACCTGGCCAGCGAGCGGCAGATCCTCCGCAATTGCGAGGGCTCCGCGGCGCCCCCGAACAGCGGCCTGGTGGCGGAGGACGTGGTCCGGTTGCAGGACGCGGTGCACGGGGTCACGGTGGAAGACGCGTTGGTGGATTACATGCTGGCCATCGTGGAGAAGACGCGCGCACACGAATCGCTGGCGCTCGGCGTGAGCCCGCGCGGCAGCCAGGCGCTATACCGGGCGGTGCAGGCCCTGGCCCTGGTAGAGGGCCGCGACTACGCCATTCCCGACGACGTGAAGCGGCTGGCGGTCCCGCTATTCGCCCATCGCGTGGTGATCAACACGCGCACCACGCTGGTCCAGCGGCGTGCGGAAGTGGGTGAACGCATCATCGAAGAGATCCTCAGCCAGGTGGAAGTTCCCCTGTAGCTCTAATATGAAAACAGCCATTATCGGTCTGCCCATGACGGGCAAGACGTCCCTGTTCACGATCCTGACCGGGGTCCATCACGACACGGTCGTCGGCTCGACCGCTGCGCGCACCGGCGTAGCCAAGGTACCCGACGCGCGCGTGGAAGCCCTGGGAGAGTTCTTCCAGCCGTCCAAGGTGACCCATGCCACGGTCGAGTACGTGGACATGCCGTCGATTTCCAAGGAGAGCCTGCGCGATCCGGCCAGCATGGCCAGCCTGCGCAACGTGGACGCGTTCGCGCACGTGGTGCGGCTCTTCGCCGACGAGACGGTGCCGCACGAGAAGGGGTCGGTGGACCCGATGCGCGACGTCGATGACCTGGAGACGGAGCTTATCCTCAGCGACCTGGTGGTCGTGGAGAAGCGCCTGGAGCGGCTCGAGAAGGACCGCAAGAAGATCAAAAATCCCGAGCTGGACCGGGAATTCGAGCTGCTGGTGAAATGCAAGGCCACGCTGGAGGCGGACCGGCCGCTGCGCCAACTGGAGATCGATGCGGAGGACGAGAAGCGAATCCGCGGGTTCCAGTTTCTGTCCCAGAAGCCGATGCTGTATGTGCTCAACCTTGGAGAGGAAGAGGCATCGCGTCTCCACGAACGTGAGCAGGAGTATCGCAACGGTCCGCTGGCGGGGCGGGCGCAGACGGCGGTGGCGGCGGTATGCGGGAAGATCGAAGCGGAGCTGGCCGAACTTCCGCCCGCCGAGCAGAAGGACTACCTTGCCAGTTACGGCTTGACCGAGAGCGGACTGGAGCGCCTGATCACGGCCACTTACTCGCTGCTGGGGCTGATGAGCTTTCTTACCGCGGGCGAGGATGAGTGCCGCGCGTGGACCGTGCCGGTGGACAGCACCGCGGTAAAGGCGGCGGGCGCAATCCATTCCGATTTCGAGAAGAAGTTCATCCGCGCGGAGGTCGTGAACTGGAAGACGCTGATCGACCTCGGCGGCTACGCTGGCGCCAGGGACAAAGGCAAACTGCGGCTGGAAGGCAAAGAATACATCGTCAAAGACGGCGACGTGCTGGTGATCCGGCACTCATAAGACTCTCTCTGCCACCAGACCCATTACCGCCCAGATGGCGCACAGCAGCGGAAACCAATCGCCGTAGCGCGTATAGATGGTTTGATCCGCGATGTAGCTGAAGCCGGTGTAGGAGGTCGCGCGGACATACTTGGGAAGTGTGCCGCGGAGGCGGCCGGCCGAGTCGATGGTGGCAGTGATGCCGTCGTTGGTGGCGCGCAGCAGCCAGCGGTGGTTTTCGGCGGCCCGCATGCGGACCATGCTCAGGTGCTGCTCGCGGGCGGCGGAGTGGCCGAACCAGCCGTCGTTGGAGATGTTGACGAGCAGCTCGGCGCCCCCGGCCGCGAATTTGCGCACGTAGGCGGGAAACACGCTTTCGTAGCAGATAAACGTGCCGAGCGTGTGCCCGCGTATCGGCGAGACGACGGCTCGCTTTCCCGGTATGAAATCGCCGACCTCGGTCGAGATTTTCTTGGCAAGCGCGCCGAAGGGCCAGGGCACAAATTCGCCGAAAGGGACCAGGTTGACCTTGTCGTAGCGGCTGACTGCCACGGCATCGGGAGATACCAGGACAGCCGAGTTCAGCGGAGCGCCACCGGGAGTGAACGCCACGATTCCTGCCAGGACGTAGGCGCTGGTGGTGCGGGCCAGGCCGTTGATGTAGCCCCGGAATACATCGTCGTCGAAGTAATAGAAGGGCGCGGGCACCTCGGGCCAGACGATCAGGGAGGGAGGCTGCCGCGGCTCGGCTAGCGCGGCTTTGAGTGAGAGCACGAGCAGGTCGCGCTTGGCGCGATCGACGGACTGCGGGGTCCAGTCCTCGCTTTCCGAGATGTTCGACTGGACCAGCAGCGCGGTGTCGGCGCCGCGCCCCGCGGGCGGCAGAGGCGGCAGCAGCCCGAGCAATAGAACGGGAGCCATCCACAGCAGTTGGATGCGGGGCCTCCGCAGGCAGACCAGGGCCAGCGAGACTGCCATCGTCATGAAAAGGAACGAAAGCCCGTAAACGCCGGTATGCGGCGCGAGGCGCATCGGCAGCGCCATGTCTATCCCCGCGTTGCCGAGCGCCAGCCAGGCGAAGCCGAGCGAGCCGTGGGTGACCTCGATCGCCACCCACAGCGCTGCGACCGCCGGGACCGCCCACCAGCGTCTCATCAAAGGACCCGCCAACAGCGCGAAAGCTCCGAGGTGGACCGCCTTAGCCAGACAGAACAGCAGGAAAAGCGCCCAGCCCGCGGCCTGCCCGACGCCGCCGTGGACCGCGAGCACGAACTGGATCCAATCACAGACGCCGAACCAGTAGACCACGCCCGTGCCCCAGCCGAGCAGAAAGCGCCGCTTCCACGCCGGCTCGCGCGCCACCGCTACCAGCAGCGGCGTCAACGCCACGGGCGCGAACCAGGTGATCGAAAAATCAGGGAACGTCAGGATGAGCAGCGCCGCCGAGGCGAGGGCCAGAACCCAATTCAGCACGCCGCGCGCTGCGCTTCCTCGCTGACCAGGTCCGCCATGTAGGAGCTGCGCACCAGGGGTCCGCTGAACACCATCTTGAAACCGAGCGCGAGGCCGAAATCGCGATAGGCGGCGAAGCGGTCCGGCTCGATGAACTCGGCCACGGCCAGATTGCGGCGCGTGGGCTGAAGATATTGGCCGATGGTGGCCACGTCGACACCGGCCCCGCGGAGATCGCGTAACAGGGCGTGGACTTCGCCGGCGGTCTCGCCCAGCCCGACCATGAAGCCCGACTTGACCAGCGCGTCCGCCGGAGCGCTGCGCCGGGCGAAGGAGAGCACGGCGAGCGATTGCCAGTAGTCCGCCTGCGGACGCACCCGGGCGTAGAGGCGCGGCACAGTTTCCATGTTGTGATTGAAGACGTGCGGGCCCGCGTCGAGCACGCGGGCAACGGCGTCGAGATCGCCGCAAAAATCCGGGGTGAGCACTTCGACGCGCGCCGCGGGAAGCGTGTGCCGGACTTCGCGAACGGTCGCCGCGAAGTGATGGGAGCCGCCGTCGGGGAGGTCGTCGCGGTTGACGCTGGTGATCACCACGTACTTCAGTTTGAGGCCGAGCGCCATACGGGCGACGTTGGCCGGCTCATTGGGATCGAGTGCGGCCGAGTGTTTGTGCACATTGAGCTTCTGCACGCTGCAGAAGCCGCAGCCGCGCGTGCAGCGGTCGCCGAGGATCATGAAGGTGGCGGCGCCGCGGTGGAAGCACTCGTGGATATTGGGGCAGCGCGCCTCTTCGCATACGGTATGAAGGTTGAGTTGGCGCAGGCCGCTCTTGAGTTGATTCAGCGAGGCGAAATGGGTGCGGCTCTTGCGTGCCCATTCGGGAAGGCGAGGCCGGCGGGCTTCAAGCTGGATCAGCGGACTATTCACGCTTGAACCGCACCGGGTGCATGCCGGCATTTTCGAGGTCGGTCTTGGCACGCCCCAAGGTTGCGGTATCCGGGTAAGGACCGATGAGCACGCGCGTGAGACTGTTGGGGCCCGGAGTGAGAACTACGGGGAAGCCTTTGTCTTTGAGCGTCTGCCGGACTGCATCCGCGTCGGTTTGCCCAACCGCCATTACCTGCCAGAAGGAGCCCGGAGGAAGGTCGGAGCCGGCCAGCGGACCTGCGGGGGCCGCGGGCGCCGGGGGTTCGGCAGGCGGCTGCGCATCCCGTGCCGGCTGGGTAGTGGGCTGTGGGGCGGCATCCGGCGGGTTCTGCGGGGCGGCCGGCGCTGCCGCCGTCTGAGTCACGGGCGCCGGAGCCGGGGAGAGGGGCTGCGGCCGGTCGGCCGCGCTGGGCGCCGGCACGCTCTGCGGCGGAGTATCGGAAGCCCTCGCCGACCGTTGCGTGTTCTGCCCGACCACGTAGCCCATCGCGAAGGAGACCGCAAACAGCAGGACGACGATGAAAAAAGCGCTCAACAATTGGCGGTTACCCACCACCAGTTCAAACTCGCCGGTTTCGTTGTTCTTCATGGACTAGGGAGTATCCTTAGAGGCTTTCTCGACGATGCGGCTCAATCCTGCAATTATATCGACTGGCAGCGGGAAAACGATGGTGGTGTTCTTCTCCGTGCCGATTTCGACCAGCGTTTGCAGATAACGTAGCTGGATAGCGGCGGGCTCCTGCTGAATCACGTGGGCCGCCATGCTCAGCTTCTCGGCGGCGGTGTATTCGCCTTCGGCGTGGATGATCTTGGCGCGGCGCTCGCGCTCCGCCTCGGCCTGGCGCGCGATGGCGCGAATCATCTGCTCGGCCAGGTCCACCTGCTTCACTTCGACCATAGTGACCTTCACGCCCCAGGGCGCGGTGTGCTGGTCAAGTATGGATTGCAGGCGGACGTTCAGCTTTTCGCGCTGGCTGAGGAGTTCGTCGAGCTCGACTTCACCGAGCACGCTGCGCAGCGTGGTTTGCGCCAGTTGCGAGGTGGCATAGAGGAAATTGGAGACCTCGATGACCGCCAGGCTCGGGTCGATCACCCGGAAGTAGATCACAGCGTTCACCTTGACCGTGACGTTGTCGCGCGTGACCACGTCCTGCGCCGGGACTTCGAGCGTGTCGATGCGCAGCGAGACGCGTACCATGCGGTCGAAGGGAGCGAAGACGAAAATCAGGCCGGGGCCTTTCGGATGAGGCAGCGAACGGCCCAGCCGAAAGATGACGCCGCGCTCGTACTCGCGCAGAATCTTGATCGAATTCAACAGCCAGATGCCGACGATGATGATGAAAATCAGCAGCACGGGACTATAGCCAGCGACATCGTTCATTGCAACCTCCACAAAGAACCCTCATGCGGTTGGTTCCACAGTTAGTTTCAATCGCTCGATCGACACGACACGAATCGGGGTGCCGGCGGGCACCGGGACCGGCGCCTCCGCATCCCAGTACTCTCCCCGGACGAAGACCTTCCCGGAAGGGGCCAGCTCCGTCACTGCGTTGCCTACCTGCCCCACCATTCCCTCGCGTCCGGTCTCGACCTTGTTGCGGCGGGCACGCACGGCGATAGTCAGAAGGAAAATGGTGATCGCCGAGAAGGGGAGCGCCAGCGCGATGGCCGTGCTCCAGTGAATGCGCAACTCCGGCGCGGGACTGTCGATCAGCATGACCGCGCCGAGGATGAGCGCCACCGCTCCGCCGACGCCCAGAATTCCGTGGGATGCGATCTTGACTTCGAGCAGGAAGAGCGCGAACGCCAGCAGGATCAGGGCCGCGCCCAGCCAGTTGATGGGCAGCACGGATAACGCCGAAAGCCCGAGCAGCGCCAGAATCGCGCCCGCGACTCCGGGGAGAATCAGCCCCGGGGAAGAGAACTCAACGTAGATCCCCAACGCCCCGATCACCAGCAGGATCAGCGCAATATTAGGATCGGCGATGCCGGCGATGATGCGCTCGCGCAGAGTGAGTTGATAGTTCTCGATCTCGCCGCCGGCGGTGTGAAGCGTGACCGTGCTGCCATCCAGACGCGTCACCGTGCGTCCATCTAGGTCGGCAAGAAGCTGGCGCTCATTGGGCGCGATGAGTTCGATCAGTTTCTGATCGAGCGCCTCGCGTTCGGTGAAGGACTTGCTTTCGCGTACCGCGGTTTCGGCGAGCTGACTGTTACGGCCGCGCTTGGAGCAGATGCTCCGGAGGTAGGCGGCCGCGTCGTTTTCCACCTTCTGCTTCATGACCGGGTCCATCTCGGTGCCGAGGAGCACGGGATGCGCAGCGCCGGTCGCTGTTCCGGGAGCCATGGCGGCGACGTCGCCGGCTTCGAGGAGGAAAAAGCCGGCGGATGCGGCGCGTCCGCCGCTGGGCGCCACGTAAGTGACCACCGGAACCGGCGAGGCGATCATTTTCTCGATGGTGGCGCGCATGGCATCCATCAAGCCGCCGGGTGTGTTCAGTCGGACGAGGACGAGAGACGCGCTCTCAGCCTTGGCTTGTGCGATCGCGCCGCCGACGATATCGGCTGTGATGGGGTGCACCATCCCGTCCACGTCCACCGCGATGACTTTCGGGGCCGCGGAAACTGCCTGCGCCACCAGCGCAATCGCAAACGGGACAACAGCGCGAACTTGCAACCTACACTCACTATACTATGCGGACAGACTATGCGGACAAGGCGGTCCCCAAACTCCGTAACCTGAACAATCGCGACAGCCTTGGGCGGGCAAACGCAAAACGATCGTCCGCCTCACGTTCCGCATCGGATGATACAGAAGATAGAAACTTTTGATGCGTGAGCCGCGCTGCATCGGGTAAAATAAATAGCAAAGATTCCCATCTTCAGAGAGCGACTGAGAAATGCCTAGAAAGACTGCAACCGACAAACCGATCGTAGTGTCCGCGGGCGGAGCCGCCGCCGTGCCGGCTCGCCGGAAACCCGCCGCCAAGCGTGCGACTCGCAGCCTGGAGACTACCGCGGTCGCCGAAGCGATTGCGGAGCCCTCCGCAGAGGCAATCGCGAAACTGGCCTACTCTTATTGGGAAGCCCGCGGCTGTCAGGGCGGCTCGCCGGAAGAAGACTGGCTGCGCGCCGAACAGGAAATCCGCGCGGCCAACCAATAGACGTCAACCTTATTTGTATTTTCGCAGCACAGCCAGTAGGCGTCCCTGGATCTGTACTTCCCTGCCCGGAACGATGATCGGTTTTAGCGCGGCATTCGCCGGCTGCAGGCGAACTGTGTCTCCAGGCTCGCGGTAGAAACGTTTCAATGTGGTTTCCGTCCCGGAGACCAGTGCGACTACGATGTCTCCATCCTGCGCCTGGCTCACGCGTTCCAGCAGAATCAGGTCGCCGTCGCAGATGTGATCGTCGATCATGGAGTTGCCACGGACTTCGAGGGCGAAAGTATTGCCGTCGCCGGCGAAGTCCGCGAAGTTGAGTGCTTCGCGCTGCTCGATGGCTTCCACCGGTGCGCCGGCGGCAATCCGCCCGAGCAGGGGAATTTCCGCAATCACCGGCTTGGCGCGGCGCTGCTCCTGCAGGTACTTCGGGGCCAGCTCGAGCGAACGGCTCTGGTTGAATCCGCGCTTCAGGTAACTCTTCGCCTCCAACACCGAGATATGCTTATGGACCGTGGCCAGTGAGGCCAGTTCCAGCCCGCGCGCGATCTCTTCGTAACTGGGGCAATATCCATGCTCATCCAGGAAATTCGCGATGAAATCCAGCACCTGCTTCTGCCGTTTTGTCAGGGCCATGTAAAGTTCCTTTGCTTGCCTTATTCTGGGCGAATAAAAAGTGAAAAGCAAGCGGAAAAAAGACAAAGATCCTGGCGCGGGGTCCTAAAGCGTTCCGGGCGGTCCACCGATAGGTTTTCTGTGGAGTGCGGCGGATGATCTCGATTCAATCCTCTCTAACCGAACTGGAGCGCAGTCACCAGGCGCGGCGCAGCGTTCTGGAGTGCTACGCCGCCGCGGTGAACAACGTGGCTCACTATGCCATGGAACTGGATGAGCAGGTCACCCGGCAATACCGCAGTCATCTGTCGGTGCTGGCGGAAGAAATCCTGACCGGTCATCCGGAGTCGCTGGCGAACAGCCGGGCTACGTTGCGAGGGTTACTGCGGGATTTCCGCGACCGCAGTGCCGCGTACGTAGCCAATCTACGCGACGAGTTGGCGGGCACGGCCCGGGCTCTCGAGGAGATTCTGGATTCGCTGAACCAAAACGAGGGCGATCACGAAAGCCGCCTGCGTTCGGCGCTGGTAGCCTTGCGTTCGGTGACGGCGGCGGATCCATCGAGCACGCTCGCCGCGACCGTAGCCAGGGCGGCGGACTCGATCGAGCAGAGCGTCGAAGACCTGCGCAAGCAGCATCAGCTCAGTGTGACGCAGTTCATGACCGAGATTCGCATGCTCCACAAACGGATCGATACGCTGGAGGCTGCCGCCAGCCTGGATCAACTGACTCAATTGGCCAATCGCGGTGAAATGACCGAGCGCATTCGCCTGTCCGCCGCGGGCGATTACAGCCTGCTTCTACTGAGCGTCCGAGGGCTCCTGCGGGCCGAGGTGCAGTTCGGCAAGGAGGTCAGCGAAGAATTGGCCGCGGCCTTCGCGAAACGCTTGCGGAATAGCCTGACAGGCGACAGCGAGGCTTCGCGCTGGGCTGCCGAGGAATTCGTGGTTAAGGCCGCCATCAAGAAATCCGACGCGATGGCCTTGGGAAAGTGGATCAACGAGAATCTTTCCGGGCAGTACGTATGTCTGAAAGCAGGTAAGGCGGTCCGTCCCACCCTACAGGTAACCGTTGGAGTCGTGGACACCACTGCCGATGAGGCCCCGGAGCACGTGCTGCGGCGACTGGACCTCTTCTTCGGAGGACGGCACTGACGGGTGCTACACCGCCCGTGGAAGGCGTTGGCGCCGTGTAGTCCACTCGTCGCTGGTGAAAACGCGCGGACCGACCTGGATCATCCGGGGCAGCAGCACGAACAGCGCAGATGGGGTCCAGTCTTTACCGTCCCTAGTCTTGAAGCCGCGGCGATTGAGCTCGTCTGCTATCTGGGAAAGGGGGCAGTCCTCGACAATCATGTCGAGGGCGGTGATGATGATCTGGCGCTCGAAGGGGCTTTCGACGAGGCCCGAGCAATCGTCGGCCACTTTGAGGCCATAGGGGATTTCTTCCACAAGGCGCTCGTTTGGGGCGATGGGTGTGGCAGCGGCCTCGCGCTCCCACTCCAGGGCCACGAGCTTCCAGCCGCCGTCGGCCCGTTCAACGAGGTGTTCGAGCGTGGGCAGTCCGCTGACGGCTTCGCGGATACGTTCGGTTTTGGCCACCGGGAACCTCCTGCGGAGGAGGCTTGAGCACGCTGGATGCCGCGGGGCGGACGATCATTTTGTGCCGTCCGCCCAACCCGCGAAGCGGGAAATTCTAGTCCAGATGTCCAGTCGTGGGACTTCGGTGTGCGGCTCCGGTCAGGCCTTGACCGGCTTGTCGGAAGCTTTCCAGTGCTGGGCGTCCCAATAGAGCGTCCTGCCTTCGCGGTAGCTTTGGGCGGCGAGGTTAATCACCACTACAGCTTTGGCGCCGGTCTCGACATCCAGGTGCGGCTTCTCCCGGGTGCGCATGCTGCTCAGGAAGTTGTCGATGTGCGCCTCCATCATGTCCTTCTGGTCGATGGGGATCTGGTAGTCTTTCAGGCCGAACTTCTTCTCGTAGGCCTCGCCGCCGATAGCGACGGTCTTGGCGTTTTCGCCGCGGCCCATTCGCCGCACCTGCGGCTTCACGGTGATGTAGGGGACGTTGCGCTCGAACTGGCCGTGCTCCACCATGATGATGGTGCCTTCGTGGCCGCGGATCATACCTGGGATGTGGGTGTCGTTGGCCATTGACGAGCTGAGTACCAGCGAGTGGCCCTTGGCATATTCCGCCAGCAAGTGGAACGTGTCCGGCACTTCGCGGTCGGGCCGGCCGTCGGGCAGCTTCTTGAATATGTAGATTCCGCCGGTAGCCATGACCTTAGTGGGGAATTGCGGCTCGTCCCAGCAGATATTGAGCGGGGCGATCACGTGATAGAACAGGTCGCTGGCAATTCCGAGCGAGTAGTCCCAGTATTTGCGGAAACGGAAGAAGCGGTCGGCATCCCAGGGGCGCTTGGGCGCTAGCTTGAACTGCGAGCCGAGCCACATGTTCCAGTCGATGAAATCGTCGCCCTTGCCGTCGGGGCCGGCGTTGGCGTCGATGGGCCAGTTCCACTCGCCCTCGACGCTGTTGCGGTGGTAAGACCCCTGGCTTTCGATCATCTGGCCGATCGCGCCGTCGGCGATGGCTTTCTTGGCCTTCCACCAGATGTCCGCCGAAGTGGTCTGCGAACCGACCTGGAGGATGCGCTTGGTTTCCTTCACCGTGGCCACCAGCTGACGCGCTTCTTCGTTGGTGTGGACCATCGGCTTTTCGAGGTAGACGTCTTTACCGTGGTCCATGGCGTCCATGGCCATCTTGGCGTGCCAGTGGTCGGGGGTGGCGACCACCACGGCATCGATGTCGCTCTGGTTGAGGAGCTCGCGGTAGTCCAGGTAGCCTTTGACGTTGTGCTGTGCCGCGGCTTCCTTCTTGCGCTTTTCGTAGACGTCACATACGGCGACGATCTGGCAGGCGTTATTCTTCTTGCCGAATTCCGCGAAGGCTTCGGCATCGTAACGGCCCCTGCCGCCGCAGCCGATAACGCCGATATTGATGCGGTCGTTGGCGCCAATCACGCGGCCGGAGGACTTCCCGGTCGATTTAGCCAGCGCGCTTCGGGCACCCAGCGAGATGCTGGTAGCGCCGACAGTCTTCAGAAAATTTCTGCGAGATTCGTTTGTGGACATGAAAGCTCCGTACCACTACTAAACCTCCATTTCGCCCGGTTTGCAAGCGGCAACGCGACGGACATGGAGCCCTGTCCCCTGCTACAGTGTCACCAGGAGGGAAGGGATGCCCCGAAGTACGCGACGCGATTTTCTAGCGGCCACGATGGGTGCGGCCGCGTACGCCCGGTTTGCGGGGGCCCAGGGCAAGAAGCGGCTGGCGACCGACTGGGTGACGCTGGGCAAGACAAATGTCAAGGTGACGCGGCTGGCCTTCGGCACCGGAACCTATGGTGGCCGGGTCCAGCGCGAACTGGGCCAGGAGCAGTTCACGCGCCTGGTCCGCTACGCGTACGATCGCGGCATCCGCTTCTTCGAGACTGCCGATACGTACGGGGGAATGCACGAGATGCTGGGCAACGCCCTCAAAGGCATCCCGCGGGATAGCTATGCCTTGATGACCAAGTACCGGACGCCCAACTCCGGTAATCCCCTGCCCCGCATCGACCTTTTCCGGCAGCAGTTACAGACGGACTACTTCGATATTCTGCTGCTGCACTGCGTCCGGCCGCCGACCTGGGATACCGATTATCGCGAGTTGCAGGACGGCTTTTCGGAGGCCAAGCAGCGCAAGATCGTCCTGAGCCATGGGGCCAGCGTGCACGGCCTGCCGGCGCTGCGCCGGTTCCCCGGCAACCAGTGGCTGGATATCGCCATGATCCGCATGAACCACAACGGAACCCGGATGGATGTCGACAACGCCATCGAGCCTCGCGGCGAGGTGAAGGGTGTCGTGGACGAAGTAGTGGCCCATTCCCGGAAGGTGCACGAGCAGGGCATGGGAGTGATCAGCATGAAGCTGGTGGGAGAAGGCCGGTTCACCAGTCCCGAAGACCGCGAGGCCGCCCTCAAGTTCACCATGAACCTGGGGTGCGTGGACGCGGTCACCATCGGTTTCAAAAACAGCGCAGAAATCGATGAAGCGATCGAGCGGATGAACCGCGTCATGACCGCGTGAGTGCCGCGGGCGAGTCTCTTGTCGTTCCGCGCGCTGGAGGCCACGGACTTGGTAGGCGCGGCAGGAATCGAACCTGCGACCCTCAGCTTAGAAGGCTGATGCTCTATCCGACTGAGCTACGCGCCCGCCTGCACTCAAGTTTAACGCAGGCAGGCGGTTCGCCTCCACGGAACGCTGTGGCCGCGCGTCAATGTACAAGGTGAGGCGAGCGCTCAGTCTTGCGGTTCTTTGCTGCTCGGCGGCTTCCGCGCAGGGTGCGCTCAGAATGCGCGATGCGCTGGAATGGAGCATCGCGCAACGCGGGCGGATGGCGCAGATGACCAACCCGGTGGTCCGCGTGCACGGGACGGCGAGCCTGGCCGCGGCGGTGTGCGCTGAGGACCGCATTCAGGCGTCCGGTCTGTACCGCGAGGCAATTGCCGGTCTGCACAACCTGCCGTCTGGCGCATTCGGGGAAAAGGGCACTACGGTCTTGCCGGCGGCGAGCTTCACCGGACTCTGGAAGTACGTGGTCCCGGCGGCGCTGAAGTGCGATCCCAATCTGGCGGACGCGGCAGTAAACCAGCGATCCCGGGAGCGAATGGCGGCGGAACGGTACGGCGCGAACGCCACGTTGAACCGGGCATGGGACCTGATCGACCCTTCGCAAGCCTTGGACAAAGACGACAACAGCGACCGCGCGGCGCAGGTGGCGAACGCCGCGCTCGACGCCGGGGATCCGAATAACTTCGACATCGACCTGCTGCGCCGGTTTCTGCTGCAATTGAACGAGAAGGCGCCGGATCTGGCCGACGACTTGTTTCTCCGGGCGCTGGAGTTCGTGAGGTCGGCGGAGGTGCCCGATCCGGACGGCGTGCAGCAGCTCGCGAAGTTCCTCTTTACCTCCGTTTCGGAGAGCAGCGGCAGCTTCCAGGTAGAGGGGGCGACGGTCGAGATTCTGACCAGGACCAGGACCGGCGCCAATCCCGACAATATCGAGGCGATAATCGACGCCACGCTGCGGCTACTGGCTGTGCCGGCCGTGGTGAACCGCAATCCCGTAGCCGCGTATTCGCTGGTCTGGCAGTTATTGCCGCAAGCCCGCGACCTGGTGCCGGAAAGGGTGGACGCGCTGGAGAACGCAGGCGCCGATCTCGAAGGCTCGTACCCGGGCCTCACCGCGCAGATCCGGTCGCAGCTCGGTTCGCCTGAGAGCCCCGACCCGGAGAGCAGCGATGCGGCGCGCGACTACTGGCTCGCGGGCCAGATCCAGAGCGCGCTCGCCGCCCGGCAGGTCGAAGCGGCACGAGACCTCCTGCCCCGGGTGAGCGATGCGGCGGTGCGCGGGCAACTATCCGTTCTGATCGCATTTGGAGATGCGGTGCGCGCGATCGAGACGCGCAGCGACCAGGCGATGGTGCTGGCCAACCTGCTGCGCGGCGGGATCAAGCGCAGCCTGCTCTATGCCAGTGTCGCTGCGACCACAAGCCAGCTCGACCTGGCGCTCCAGGTAATGCCCCTGGCCACGCGGGATATCGCGCCCCTCCCGGCAGAACAGCGCATCCGGCTGTTGGCAGCTCTGTCTGCGGCGCTGGTGCGGAGCGATACGCAGTCGGCGATGACCACGCTCGATCTGCTGGTGAGGGCCTACAACGATGCCTACGTAAATCCGAGGCGCGGGAAGTTCGACCCGCGCGCTTCTCGTGCGTTGAACGATAGTCCGCTGATCTTGGCCGGACCCCGCGGGTTGTACGAAGCCGTGCAGACCAGGGGTGGGCGGCGCAACTTTCCCTTGAAGGCGCCGGGCGTGACGGCGTTCACTATCGGCGGATTCCTGGCGGCGGCGAGTTCCGTGGATCCGGCGCGGCTGGAGGCGGCGATTCTCGGGCTGCGCGACGAGAACACGCGCGCAGGAGCCCTGGTGCGGCTCGCCGAGACGCGGATTCGCGGCGCGCGCGGGCGTTAGAACCAGCGGCTCATAATCACTTTCTGTTCGGTGTAGAACGCGACGGCGTCTTTGCCGTGGGCGTGCAGGTCGCCGAAGAAGCTGTTTTTCCAGCCGGCAAAGGGGAAGAACGCCATGGGCGCCGCGACGCCGACGTTCACCCCGACCATCCCGACCTCGCACCGCGAGCTGTACTCGCGGGCCGATTTGCCGTTGGTGGTAAAGATCGCCGTGGCATTGCCGAAGGGAGAGCGGTTGACCAGCGCGATGGCGTCTTCCAGCGTCTTCACGCGGATCACACTCAAGACGGGCCCGAAGATCTCCTCTTTGGCGATGGTCATCTCCGGCGTGACGTTGTCGAAGATGGTGGGGCCCAGGAAGAAGCCGCCGGAGGCTTTGCGCTCGCGGCCATCGACCAGCGCCGTGGCGCCTTCGGCCACACCCTTCTCGACGTAGTCTTCGACGCGCTTGCAGTGGTCGCTGGTGACCAGCGGACCCATTTCGACGCCGGGCTGGCTTCCATCGCCCACCGCGAGTTCTTTCGTGCGCTTGACCAGCAGGTCCAGGAGCGGGCCGGCGGCATCGCCGACAGGGACGAGCACGCTGCCGGCGAGGCAGCGCTCGCCCGCCGCGCCGAACGCGCTGCCGATGATGGCCTCGACCGTCTTCGGCATGTCGGCATCGGCCATCACGATCAGGTGATTCTTTGCGCCGCCCAAGGCCTGCACGCGCTTGCCCTGCGCGGCGGCGGTGGTGTAGATGTATTTGGCCACCGGAGTCGAGCCTACGAAGCTTACGGCCTTGACCAGCGGATGATGCAGCAGGGCATCCACAGCGCCCTTGTCTCCATGTACCAGGCTGATCACGCCGGCGGGCAGGCCGGAATCGTGCAGCAGTTCGATCACGCGCGTGGGCGTGAGAGGGACCTTCTCGCTGGGTTTGAGGACGAAGGTGTTGCCGCAGGCGATGGCGAACGGGTACATCCACATCGGCACCATGGCGGGGAAATTGAACGGAGTGATGCCGGCGCAGACGCCGATCGGCTGGCGGATGGTTTTGCAGTCGATGCCGGCCGCGACGTCGTTGAGCGAATCGCCCATCATGAGGCTGGGCATTCCGCATGCGACCTCCACCATCTGAATCATGCGCCGCACTTCGGCCTTTGCGTCGTCGGCCGTCTTGCCGTTCTCCCGGGTGAGGACGGCGGCGACCTCGGTGGCGTATTTCTCCAGCAGGGTCTTGAAGCGGTAGAGCGGCTGCACGCGGTCGACCACGGGCACGTCGCGCCACTTGAGGAAAGCCTCGTGGGCGGCCCGAACGGCGCGGTCTGCGTCTTCCACCGTGGCGTAAGGGACTTCGGCCATCACCTGGCCGGTGGCGGGATTGGTGACGCTGCCGGCTTTTCGGCCCGGTGCGGATTCCCACGCCCCGTTGATGTAGTAGGAGACAATTTGGGTGGTTTCGCTCGCGGTCATGGCATTTTCTCTCCGATTCGCCCATCGTACAGCAGGCACGGGAGCCGCGCCAAGCCTTCCTGCCTCGACGATTTCGGCGTAGTTTATTCCGCTCTCAGCGCCGTCATGGGGTCGGTATGGGCGGCTCGGCGCGCGGGAATGTAGGAAGCGATGCCTGCCACGGCAATGGCGGCGAGCGCGACGAGAGCCAAGGTGAGGGGATCGGCCGCGCTCACGTGGTATAGCAGCGTCGCCAGGATGCGGCCAAGCATCAGCGCTCCTGCGATCCCGAGGGCGGTTCCGGCGGCGGCCAGCTTGACTGCCTGGCCCATCACGTGGCCCGTCAGGTTTCGCGGCCTGGCGCCGAGCGCCACTCGCAGGCCGAACTCCTGCGTGCGCCGACTGACGGAGTAGGCAATCACGCCGTAGATGCCGACCGCCGCCAGCGTCACGGCGAGCAAACCGAACAGGCCCACAAGGAAGAGTCCGAATCGCGGTGTGGAGAATGCGGCGCCCGCGACGTCGTCCATCAGACGGATGTCGGCGACAGCGAGATTGAAATCGAGCTGGTGAACGGCATCCCGGATCAGGGCGGCCAGGCGCGCCGGGTCGCCCTCGGCGCGCACCGCCAGCGACACACCGGCAAATCCCCAGGGCATCTGTAGAATGGGCCACCAGAAGGCGGGCTGGGCAGACTGGCTGTTGGGATGGTCTTTGATGTCGCCCACGACGCCCACCACGGTGAACCAATCCTTCTCCTGCGGGTGGTCGTCGAAGGAGATCCGGCCGCCAATGGCGTCGTCGGCGCCCCAGATGTCGCGAGCCATGGCGCGGTTGATGACCAGGACACGCCGGGAATCCTGGTTGTCGTGAGCGTCGAAGAATCGGCCGCGGACCAGCGGCACTCCGAGCGCCTGAAAATAGCCGGCGTCGGCGGCGTGATAGCGCGCATGGAACTCGCGATGGGGCGGGGGCTGGCGGCCTTCGACCGTCAAGCCCCCGAGATTCTCGTCGTAGCCGGTCCATGGAAGATCGGTGCCGATGCCGGCGATCTGTACCCCGGGGATGGCATTGAGGCCGGCACCCAGGCGATCGAAGAACCGGATGATATCGGCGCGCTTCTTGTACGTCTGCTCGGGAAGCGAGATGGCGGCGGTGACCACGTGCTGCGGCCGGAACCCCGGATCGGTGCGCAGCAGGTTCACGAAACTGCGCAGCAGGAGCCCCGCGCCGATCAGCAACATGCAGGCGAGGCCGACCTCGCTGACCACCAGGGCATTGCGCAGAACCTGCTGCCGCGGGCCGGAAGTGGAGCCGCGGCCGCCATCGCGCAGTCCCTGGTGCAAATCCGTGCGCCCCGCCTGAAAGGCGGGAGCGAGGCCGAATAGGATTCCGGTGGCCAGGGCGATTACCAGAGTGAATGCAAACACGCCCGCATTGACGTGGATGGATTCGACTCGCGGGAAATTGGCGGGCAGCAGCGACCGGAGCGCCGCCACACCGCCGATTGCAACGAACAGCCCCAGGCCGCCGCCGGCCACGGAGATGAGGAGGCTCTCGGCCAGCATCTGCCGGACGAGGCGCGAGCGGCCGGCGCCGAGCGCGGCGCGAACCGCGAACTCGCGCTGGCGGGCGGTGGCGCGGGAAAGCAGGAGATTGGCGGCGTTGGCGCACGCGATCAATAGGACGAGCCCTACCGCGCCCAGCAGCACCAGCAGCAGCGGCCGGCTGGAGCCGACCATCTCCTGGTACAGGGGCACGAGCCAGGGGTGCCAGCCTTCCATGGCGCTGGGATGCTCGCGGGCCAACTGCGCAGTCATAGCATCCAGATCGTCCTGTGCCTGGGCGAGCGTGATGCCATCGTTGAGCCGCGCGATAGCCTCGACATAGTGCGAGCCGCGGTTTCGGCCGTCGCCTTCGTAGGTGAAGGGCGTCCAGACGTCGACGGTGTCGCCATCGGCAACCGAATGATAGTCATTTCCCGGGTGCGGCACGGTGGGAGGCATGACGCCGATGACGGTGAACGGCTCGGCATCGAGGATGATTTTTCGACCGACGATGCCGGAGTCGGCGGCGAACCGGCCTCGCCAAAGGCCGTCGCTCAAGATGACGACGTTGCCATTGCGGGGAAGCTCATCGTTGGTGGTGAACTCGCGGCCGCGCGCCGGCGCGGCGCCGAGAATGCGAAAGTAGCCTGCGGTGATGCGGAACCCGGCGAGCCGCTGGGGTTCGCCTGCTCCGGAAAGCTGACGGTCCGTGCGGGTCAGGCCGGCGAAACCGGCGAAGGCGCGGTTCCGGGCACGCATATCGCGCAGATCGAACGGATTCATCGGGAATTTGCGAAAGCTTGCGCTGCGGAAAAAGATGCGCACGATGCGGTCGGCATGCGGATAGGGGAGCGGGCGCAGGAGCACGCCATCAATCACGCTGAAGATGGCGCTGTTGGCGCCGATGCTCAAGGCCATCGTGAGCACGATCACCGCGGCGAATCCCGGGCTACGCGCCAGATTGCGGACGGCGTATTGCAGATCGCGCAACAGGTTGTCCATTATAGTCCCTCGGCGGGCGGCATTACCCAAGACGTTTGTAAACCCGAAACGGTTAGGCGGCTATTTCCCGATCAGAACGCCAACCGCGGCAGGCGCCACATCCAGACGTTCGATGCGATGGCTGAGCGCGAATGGGCGGCCGATGGCGGCGTCGGGGTAGAGAGGCAAGAGGATATTCTGAATCAGGAAGTCGAGTGTGCCCCCGTCGATGGTGACCCCGGAGATCTCGACCCGTTGCACATCGACGGTGGCTGACCCGCCGGATGAGCGGATTTGTACCGTCACGCTGACCGGGCGTTCGCCTTCCAAGAGCTTGGACATGAGCCATCCGGGAGGCTGTCCCTGCGCCCGGCGGACCTTGGCGAAATCGATCAGCGCGGACCCGGTGGCGACTCCCGCCGACGGCACCTGAACGTGCGGATTGCGGACGCCGTCGGGCGCCTCATGGGCTACCCATGCGTCGAGCTCGGGATAGGTCAGATTGACCCGGGCGCCGGGTCGCAGGCGGTCGGCTTCGATCAGGTCGAACTTCCGCTTGGCCGCAAGGTAGCTGTCGTACGCCGGTGCCGCAGCCGCCAGGAAAAAGAGGATCGGAATTGCCCACTTTCGGCGCATGACAACAACATAGACGTTTTTGATGTCCGGAGAGTTGCTGTTTGTCGGGGAATACGCCAGTTCGGGGTGGTTGGATAGGGGGAAGCCGCGCAGGGTGTGGTTTTCCGCGCGGGGCAAAGTGCGCAGACCAACGAAAGAATACCCCGCCATTGCGGGCATAAGCCTGCCTATATTCATGGACTTTGCCGGGTGGTCTAATCCGTGCATGGACGTAATCGGGAGTTTCGTATGCTGGTATCCGCTTTGATCGGGTTCGCGGCGCTCGTGGTCCTCGTAGTGATTTTGCGATGGGGCAGGGCATGGTGGACCTGGCGTGGTGACCGCGTAGTCACCTGTCCGGAAAACCATCAACACGCCGGGGTGAAGGTGGATGCGCTACACGCCGCATCCGGCCTGCGGCTGGCTACGTGTTCCCGCTGGCCCGAGAAGGCCGGGTGCGGGCAGGAATGTCTCCGCGACATCGCGGCTGCCCCGGCGGATTGCCTGGTACGCAATATCGCCGCCAAGTGGTACGAAGGAAAATCCTGCGCGTCTTGCGGCAGGCCGATCGGCCGGTTCGAGTGGGGGCCAAACCAGCCCGCTCTCGTTTCGGCCGATAAGACAAGTGTGGAGTGGAAGCAGGTTCCAGCCGAGCATCTGTATGAAACGCTGGAGGCCGCCGTGCCGGTCTGCTTCGCCTGTCACATGGCGAACACGCTGGTTCGTGAACATCCGGAGATCGCGATCGAGCGCAACCGCCGCCCAAGTCTCTAAATGCGAATACCCGAGGTCCCTGTTGAAACTCGTCCTGTTCTGCCTGGCGCTTGGCGTTATTCCGGCTGCAGGTGATCCCAAGGGGGCAACGTCAGCCCCTATCGTACTGTATATCCAGTTCCAGCAAGGCCCGCCAGAAGGAGTGTTGGATGCCCTCCAGGAGGAAGTGGAGGCCATCATGGCGCCGATCGGACTCCGCTTCGAATGGCGCGACCTGAACAACGTTCACGGCACCGAAGTGTCTACCGAACTCGCGGTAATCACCGTGAGAGGCCGCTGCGATGTCGCCGGTCTGATCAATCGAAGCAAGGTCGAGGGCGCGCTGGGATTTACTCACATGAGCGACGGCCAGATACTGCCGTTCACGGAAGTGAATTGCGACCGCGTCCGCAATTTCGTCCAGGGAGATTTGCTCACGTTCAGCGCCGACGATCGCGAGGCGGCATATGGCAGGGCACTGGGCAGAGTGCTGGCGCACGAACTGTATCACGTCTTCGCCAATACCACCCGGCACGGATCGGGAGTCGCCAAGGAGAGCTACTCCGTTCGCGACCTGCTCTGCGACGACTTTCAATTCCAGCACCGGGAATCCGTGCTGCTGCGGACCACTCGCCCGCACACCACTGCAGATGAAGCCGGCACACAGCCGCAGTAGCACCGCTCACTGCTTGATGATGGTGCCGTCCGCTTTGCGAATCTCGCCCCATCCGCCGTTGAGGGAATCGTTGTTGCGGTAGGGCGATTTCTTAGCTTCCTCTTCGTTGACTTCGATGCCCCACCCCGGTGATTCGTTGGCGTAAAAGTAGCCGTTCTTCATCACCGGGCAGCCGCTGAAGATCTCCTGGGTGCGGGCGTTGAAAGCCGTGTATTCCTGGATGCCGAAGTTGTAGCACGCCAGATCCAGAGCCACGTTGGCGGCGTGCCCGATCGGTGACACGTCGCCGGGACCGTGCCAGGCGGTGCGCACTCCGTAGAGCTCGGCAAAGGCCGCCACTTTGCGCATCGGCGTCAGGCCGCCGGCCGCGGAGACATGCATGCGGATGAAGTCGATCAGGCGCTCGGCGACCAGCGGCCGCCATTCGTGCGGGCTGGTGAACAACTCGCCCATGGCCAGCGGCGTCGCGCAGTTTTGGCGAATCTGGCGGAAGTAGGCGATGTCTTCCGGGGAAAGCGAGTCTTCCAGGAAGAACAGGCGGAGATGTTCGGCTTCCTTGGCGAACTGCACTGCGAGGTTCGGCGGATAGCGTTCGTGCATGTCGTGGAGCAGCTCGATTTCATCGCCCAACTCCTTGCGGGCTGCTTCCAGCACCTTGAGCTGCCGCCGCAAGGAAACGACGGGTTCGAATACCGGGCCCGTGTGCAGCCCCTGGACGGATTCTCCGCCGCGGCCGGAGCCATAGCCGGACATGCCGGGAATGCCGACCTGCACGCGAACGTGGCGGAAGCCCTGCGCCATGATCTTACGCGCCGAATCGATGGCCTGAGGGATCTCGGCGCCGGAGGCGTGCGTATAGCAATCCACGGCTTCGCGGCACTTGCCGCCAAGCAACTGGTAGACGGGCATGCCAGCCTGCCGGCCCTTGATGTCCCAAAGCGCCTGGTCGACGCCGCTGATGGCGTTGTTCAGCACCGGGCCGTTGCGCCAGTACGAGCTGTTGTACATGGCCTGCCAGAGATCGTCGATGCGGTCGGTGGGCTTGCCGAGCAGGAACGGGCGCAGGTATTTCTCAACGGCGACGTTTACCGCTTCGGCGCGCTGGGTGAACGTGGCGCAACCGTAGCCGTAGAGGCCGTCCTGGTCGGTGAGAATCTTGACCACCGTGAGCCGCACCCCGGCGGGCGAGGTGGGGATCACCTGGACGTCCTTGATGTGCGGCGATGGCATGGCGCGCGTGACGCGCTGTGCGGTTTCTTGGGCGCGCAACTGACGGGGAGAGAGCGCGGCGCCAAGGCCGGCGGCGGCAATAAATGAGCGTCGGTTCATGTGGCTACCTATTTCTTGCGGATTTCTTCCAGGCGCTTCTTCAAGTACTCCTGATATTCTTTCTGCAGCGCCGGATCTTTGGGGGAGCCGTAGATGTCCACGGACTTGTACTTCCCTTCGTCGAATTTCTTGCGCGTCCACTCGTCGTGAACGTGCACCACGTCGGCATTGTCCACGGTCTGCTGAACGAGCTGCGGCGGAATGAAGTAGACGCCCTCGGGGTCGCCTACCACGAGATCGCCGGGCATCACCGTGACGTTGCCGATGCGCACGGGCACATTGATACCGGTGAGGGTCACGTTGTTGATGAAGCTGGGATGCGCCTTTCGGAAGTACGCCGGCATGGCCATTTCGGAGATGCCTTCCAGGTCGCGGATGGCGCCATCTACCACGAGGCCGTTGGCTTTGGCGACCTTCATGAGGTAGTAGAAGAGGTTGTCGCCGACGATGGTGCCATCGGCTCCTTTGCCGTACAGGTCCACCACCAGCACATCGCCTGGCTGCACCATATCGATGGCGGTCTGGTTGAAGACGCGTCCCTTGGCATTGACCACGGCGTCAAGATCGGGACGGGCGGGCATGAACTGTACTGTAAAAGCGCGGCCGACCATCTTCGTGCCCGGGTGAAGAATCTGAAATCCATCATCGTACTGGCTGCGGAAGCTGCTTGCGCCGCCGGTTCTGCCGCCGTTGAGGACCGCGAAGACTTCCTCAGAGGACATACCCTTGGCGCGCTCCATCAGCGAATCGGGGACCTTCGGGCGGCCGTCAGGGAAGCGCTCGAACGGATTCTGCGCGGTCAGCTCGACGAGCTGCTCCCTAGTGAGCTTGTAGAGCTGCGCGTGCGCCAACATCGGTGCGATCAGGGCGGCGGCAGCGAGGCCGGCGCGAAGAGCTGTCGTGGTTTTCATTCTGACTCCTGAATTCTGAATTCTGGATTCGGTTTTAGGCCGCGTTATCCCCGTGTCCCGTACGGAGGCGGTGGTGCGGCGCGCCGCTTGCGCCGGATGGCGGCGAAATCGAATTTCGCCTCGGCGATCGGCGTGCCTGCGACTTCAATGCGCTTGAGGTCGCGGGTGCCGATGCCCACGGCTTCCGCGAGCTGGAGGGTGCTGTCGCAGCGCTCGAAGGGCGGCGTGCCGCGAACCGCCAGGGGATCGAAGCCCATCACCGCCATCGCCACCGCGTCGGTATTCACGGGATTGGTGCCGGCGACGAGCACCCCAGGCGCTACGCCAAGCTGCTCTTCGCGGATCCACGGACCCTCCCCTCCGGTCATAGTCTTGATGCCGTCGATGATGGCCAGATGGACGGGGCGAGCGGAGATGAGGTCCACCACGGTGCGCGGCACCCGCCAGGTGTCTTCGCGCGGGCTCTTGGGATCGAGCTCCTGTGGCGCGCTCTTGCTGGGCCCGCGATAGCCGGAGTGAATCAGGCCGCGGCCGCCCTTCGGAATCAGTGTGGGCTCGGCTTCGCCGGCGCCGGTGCCATACACGGTGCATGGCGTGATGCCGAAGCAGTTCTTCATGGAGAGCGTGATGCCGGCGGTGGCGTGCTCCTTCATCTTGGCGATGCTGACGAAGACGTCGCAATCCTCGTAGGAGTGGTTGAGGTCGAAAGCGGGCCAAACGTATCCGCCGTGGGGGACCTTCATGCGCGAGTACTTCCTGCCCGAACCGAGGAAGTTGGTGTTTTCGAACTCGACGTTGGGCGCGGCGCCGAGAATATCGCGCGGCTCCCAGTTGGCGCGCAGGATGTACTCCTGCACCGGATCGGCCGTGGACCACGGACTCTCCAGGATGCGGATACGGCGGGCGCCGGCCTTGCCCATCAGGTGCGCGGCCGCGGCGATCACCTGCGGATGCGTGTAGTGGGTATCCTCCAGCGGGAGGTATCCCACGCGGTAAGTCGGCGATCCGGTCAGGTTGATTTTTACCGCTACGGTTTTGCCATTGACAAGCCGGCCCAGCCCGCCGAGCTGGTCGAACATCTTCTCCATCACCGGCAGGAGCTCGTTTGGCGAGTAGGTCCGGCAGCGGGCGACGGCGACCCTCGAAGCGGGAGCCTCCGCGGCGCGCCCCGGAATTCCGCGCGCCAGGTATGCCCCCGATGCAGCAGCGGCGGCCTTAGACAGCCATTGCCTTCTCGAATACTGACAGCTCATGTTCTTACCCCTCCAACTGCAATGCTGCGTATTGTGACACTTGCGGCAGATAGATTTCCACCGCCTCCCCCTGAGTTTCGAGCTTGACGGGCATGGGTGCCGGCTCTTCTATGGTCGAGATAGTGGCCTTGCGCCAGCGGCCCACGACACGGACGCTGGCCGCATCCGGCCCGCGATCGGCGTAAAACAAAAGTTGCACCGCCGCCCTGGCGCGGTCCGGGGCAAGCGTGTAATAGGACCAGAAGGCTCCGCTGTTCCAACAGCGCACCAGGTCGTAGCGATGGCTTACCAGCACTACGGAGTCGTTGGCAAGCACGTATGGATCGTCGGGCGCCGCCGCTGCCATAGTCACGCGCCCTTTGCCCAGAGCCCGCTCGGTGTATCCCGGAACGGCGGCGGGTCCCGACAGCTTGCCTGGCGTTTCACCCCAAACCGGCGCGGTAATGAGCCGGCCGCCGGACTCGACGAACGCGAGAACCTGCTTGCGCAGCGCGGCGGAGGGCGGGTCCTGATCGGCATAGAGTACAGCGCGCAAGCCGGTGAGCGCGTCGGCCGTCATGCGGTTCTTGAAAACAATGCGGTAATGCTGCCCTGCGCGGTCCAGAAGGTTGAGCAGCTCCTGGCCCATGAATTCGTTGGTGCCGGCGAAATCGGAAATTACGCCAACCACGGCCTGCGGCGCCCACTCGGCCCAGCCGGCGTGTTCGGCAAAGAAGCGGGAGGCCTCGCCGATCCGCCGCCAGGCGGCCAGAGATTTCGGGTCGCGCCCGGCGATTCCCACGGCCAACGCGTTATCCAACGTGATCAGCCAGCGTGCACCGGCAGCCGCGGAGTCGGCCATCGTAATCAGGTACTGCTGCGGGGTTCCGGGTCGGTTGCCTTCGGGCGGCGCATCGATCCAGACTGCGCCGGGATGGCGCGCGGCGGTCAATCGGGCCAGCCACGCATTGGAATCCACCCATGCAACGCCCGTTGGTCCCGCATCCGCGTCGGCACCTCGGCGAGACATGCGCACGCCCGGCCAGACGCCCTTGACCAGGGTCCCACCGGAACCCGCGGCGGCGGGGTCGATCACCTCGATCGCCGTGTCACGGAGCATTTCATTGGCCGGGAGATCCTTCCAGGCTGCCGGCCACCGGATCGGAGTGTATCCAGGCTTCACTATTACGCAAATCTAGCACGGGGCACGAGCGCCTGCGTCGAATCTCACCGCATACTCCGGTGTTTTCCTCGCAGCCGCGAAGAGGTCTAATGGAGTGTATGGCCGCGCCCCGCACTTTTGCCTGCGATCGATTGGAAGTCCGCATTTATCCGAACCGTGAGGAGGCCGGAGCCGCGGGCGCCGCCGTGGCGGCGGGCATCATCCGCGAGAGCATGGTGCGTGACGGGCGAGTCGCCGTAGTGCTGGCCTCGGCTGTGTCCCAGGATCCGTTTCTGGCGTCATTGCGCGCGCAAAAAGGGATCGACTGGCCGAGGGTGACCGCCTTCCACCTGGATGAGTATGCCGGAATGAGCGCCACGCATCCGGCGTCCTTCCGCCGCTTTCAGCACGAGCGACTGATCGATCATGTCCCCATCGGCACGTTCCACGAACTGGAAGGCGACGCGGCCGATCTGGGCGCGGAGTGCACGCGGTACGCCGCCCTCTTGCGCGATGCGCGGCCCAACCTCGTGGCGCTGGGGATCGGCGAGAACGGCCACCTGGCGTTCATCGATCCACCGGTTTGCGATTTTCAGGATCCCCTGGACGTCCGGCAGGTGGAGCTCGACGAGATCTGCCGCCGGCAACAGGTGCACGACGGTGCGTTCGCGCGTGTGGAAGACGTGCCCACCCGGGCGCTGTCGCTGACCGTGCCGTTCTTTTTGCGCGTGCCGCGCGCGCTGGTATTCGTGAACGGCGCCAATAAGGCGGCGGCCGTGAAGGCGGCGGTGGAGGGGCCTATTTCGGAGCAGTGTCCGGCGTCGGCGCTGCGGCGGCATCCGGCGCCGACGCTGTTTCTCGACCCGGCGGCAGCGTCGAGATTGGCATTGTAGTCCGTCCCAGACTACAGGTTGTTCAGCACTTCCGTGGCGTGACCCTTGGCTTTCACCTTGTTGTAGATCTTCTCGATTTGGCCGTCGGGACCGATGACAAAGGTGGTGCGCTCGATGCCCATCACCTTTCTGCCGTACATGTTCTTCTCTTTCCAGACGCCGTAGGCCTGGGCGGCCGATTTTTCCTCATCGGGAACCATGCTGAACGGCAGGTCGTATTTTTGCTTGAACTTGTCCTGTGCGGCGGGCTTATCGGGAGAGACCCCGACCACCAGCGCGCCCTTCTTCGCGAATGACTTGATGCCGTCGCGAAATTCGCAGGCTTCGATGGTGCAGCCCGGAGTGTCCGCCTTCGGGTAGAAGTAGAGCACTACGCGCTGGCCCTTGAGCTTCGAGAGCTGGAAATCGCCGATGCGGATATCGGGCGCTTTATCGCCTGGCTTCAACATGACTCACCCCAGTTTCTGTTTCAGGAGATCGGTCAC
>DATJYW010000224.1:0-13701 GCA_035499435.1 Candidatus Acidiferrales bacterium
CTCCCCGACCCCCGGCCCCTGACCCCCGACCCCTGCCTCTCGCTCCGCGTTTCGGCGATGGGCGCGACTGGTGGTTCCAGCGCCGCTTCGGCATGTTCGTCCACTGGGGCATTTACGCGATCCACGGCATCCACGAGCAGGAGCAGTGGCGCTTCCGCGTGCCGCGGGCCGAGTACGTGAAGCTCCAGCAGCAGTGGAACCCGGTGAAGTACGATCCCAACGCCTGGCTCGACCTGGCAGGCGAGGCCGGGATGAAATACATCTGCCTCACCACCAAGCACCACGACGGCTTCTGCCTCTGGGACACGAAGCAGACCGCGTACAACACCATGAACACGCCCTATGGCAAGGACGTCCTGCGCATGCTCGCCGACGCCTGCCATCGCCGCGGCGTGCCCTTGTGCCTCTACTACTCCATCGCCGACTGGCACCAGCCGAATTACCCCAACCAGGGCCGCAGCCACGAGCTTCAGCCGCAGCCCGGCGACCAGCCCGACTGGTCGCGCTACATGGAATTCCTCAAGGCGCAGGTGCGCGAGCTGTGCACCAACTACGGCCAGATCGCCGGTTTCTGGTGGGACATGAACGTGCCCAAGTTCGTCGACCCGTCGGTCAACGACATGATCCGCAAGCTGCAGCCCAAGGCCGTGATCAACAACCGCGGCTTCGACCCAGGCGATTTCGGCACCCCCGAGCGCGACTACGACGCCGGCGGCGAAGAGGCGCTAGTCTTCAGCCAGCGCACCGAGGCGTGCCAGAGCGTGGGCAGCGAAAGCTGGGGCTATCGCAAGGACGAAGACTACTACGACGATCGCCACCTGCTGCGCAGCATCGACAAGTACCTGGCGCGCGACGCCAATTACCTGTTGAACGTCGGCCCCATGCCCGACGGCACGATCGCGCCGCGCCCGGGCGCTATCCTGCGCCGCATCGGCAAGTGGTACGCCTCGGTGAAGGAGTCGTTCGAGGGTACCGTGCCCGCCTCGAACCTCACCACCAATCGCAGCGTCTTCCTCACCCGCCGCGATAACACCATCTACGTGCATCTGAACAAGGACCCCATCAAGGAAGCCGTGCAGTTGAAACCCATGGCCACGGCGCCGCGCCGCGCGACGCTGTTGAACACCGGCAAGCCCGTCGAGTTCGCGGTGGACATGCTGCCCACCGATCACGTCGAGCACAAGCCTTACTTGCGGCTGCGGAATCTGCCGGTGGACGAGATGGCGGACACGGTGCTGGTGGTAAAGGTGGAGTTTGCCTGAACTACCGGATGTCGTAGTCTACATCGAGGCCCTGCGCGAACGGATCGCGGGCCATCGGCTCGAGCGCGTCACCATCCGCGGGCCCTTCCTGCTGCGCACCGTAGATCCGCCTGTCGAAGCTCTCTATGGCCGAACGGTCACCGATGTCCGCCGTGCCGGCAAACGGATCGCCATCGGCTTCGACGTGGATCTCTGGCTCGCCATCCACCTGATGATCGCCGGCCGGCTGCACTGGCAGAGCAAGCGGCAGGCGATCGCGGCCTTCGAATTCGATAACGGAACGCTCACGCTCACCGAAGCCGGCACGCAGCACCGCGCCCAGATCCACGTGCTCGACGCCTGCCCTACCGCCTCCGGCATCGAGCCTCTCGAAGCCGGCGAAGCCGCCTTCGCCGCCGCCCTGCGCGCCGAGAACCACACCCTCAAGCGCTCGCTCACCGACCCGCGCCTCTTCAGCGGCATCGGCAACGCCTATTCCGACGAGATCCTGCACCGTGCGCGGCTCAGTCCCGTGGCGCTGACTTCGAAGCTGAGAGCCGACGAAATCGCGCGCCTCTACGCCGCGACGCAAGAGGTTCTCAATGAGTGGGTCGAACGCCTCCGCGCCGATGCCGCGGGCAAATTCCCCGAGAAGGTCACCGCCTTCCGGGACGAAATGGCCGTCCACGGCAAGTACAACCAGCCATGCCCGCGCTGCGGCACGAAAATCCAGCGCATCCGTTACGCTTCCAACGAGACGAACTACTGCCCGCCATGCCAGACCGGCGGCAAGCTTCTCGCCGACCGCGGGCTCTCGCGCCTCCTACGCGAAGACTGGCCGCGCACGCTCGAAGAAATGGAGAATCTGAAACGCCGATAGCGCCCGCGTCACGGCGCTATATTGAGCGTGTGATTTTTCGTCTCCTGTTGCTCGCGGCCGCCTGCTATGCCGCGTCGGCCGCCGATGCCAACCGAATCCCGCTGGAAGGCACGTGGAGCTTCCATCTCGACAGCGCTCCCGCCGGCGCGGACACCATCTTCCTCCCCGGCAGCACCGACCAGGGCGGCTACGGCACCAAGGTCGCCACTCCCGACAAGGGATGGCTGACGCGTCCTTATAAGTATGAAGGGCCGGCCTGGTACGAGAAGCAGGTCGTGATTCCCGAATCCTGGCGCGGCCAGCGGCTCACGCTCTTCCTGGAGCGGCCCCACTACCAGACCGAAGTCCTGGTGGACGGGAAGACCTTCGGCAAACAGAACAGCCTCTCGACGCCCCACGTCTACGACCTCACGCCGGCACTCGCGCCCGGCTCGCACCGCATCGCGATCTGCGTGGACAACACCTACCGCATCGACGTGGGCCGCGACGCTCACAGCATGACCGAGCACACGCAGACCAACTGGAACGGCATCGTGGGAAGGATCGAGCTGCGCGCATCGCCGCCGGTGTGGATCGATGACATCGCAGTCTACCCGGATCTCGCCGCACGCAGCCTGCGCGCCACGGGGACCATCCGCAGCCTGAACGGCGCGCCGCCGGCGGGCGAACTCGTCGCCACCGTGCCCGATCTCCCGGGCGCCCGCGCGTCGGCGCGCGTCTCGGGCAAGTTCGAGATCGCGGTGCCTGTCTCCGGAGCGAAACTCTGGGACGAGTACGAGGGCTCGCTCTACACCTTTGTTCTGCGCTTCGGCAACGACACCGCCGAGGTGCCGTTCGGAATGCGGCAGATCGCGACCCGCGGCACGCAGTTCCTCCTCAACGGCCGCCCAATCTTTCTTCGCGGCACGCTGGAGTGCAATATCTTCCCCCTCACCGGATACCCGTCCACCGGGGAAGAAGATTGGGCGCGGCTGTTCCGCATCGCCCGCTCGTACGGGTTGAACGCGTTCCGGTTCCACTCCTACTGCCCGCCCGAAGCGGCCTTTCGCGCCGCCGACCGCGCCGGTTTTCTGCTCCACGTCGAGCTGCCCGTCTGGAGCCACAACGCCGGAAAGGATCCCGCCCTCAACGACTACATGCGCGCCGAGGGCTACCGCATCCTGAAGCAGTACGGCAACCATCCTTCGTTCACCATGCTCTGCCTCGGCAACGAGCTGATCGGCGACGACAAGTTCCTGGATGGCCTCGTGGGTGAATTCAAGGCCGCCGATCCGCGGCGCCTCTACACGTTCTCCGCCGACCATCGCCGCCGCGCGCCCGGCCCTACTTCGAATTATTACGTCACGCAGCAGACTTCCGCCGGGCGCCTGCGCATCAACGGCACACGCTTCGGGCGCACCGAAGACGGCACCGATCACGATTTCGCCGTCAGCGTCAAGGCTGTGCCGGTGCCCCTGGTGGCGCACGAGCTTGGCCAGTGGGCCGTTTATCCCAGCTTCGACGAGATCGCGAACTACACCGGAGTGCTGAAAGCGCGCAATCTCGAAGTCTTCCGCGACCAGCTCGCCGCGCGCGGCATGATCGCCCAGGCGCGGGATTTCCAGCACGCCTCCGGGCGCTTCTCCTGGGCCATCTATAAAGACGATATGGAGGCCGCGCTCCGCACGCCGGAGCTCGGCGGCTATTTTCTGCTGCAATTGGAGGATTTCCCGGGACAGGGCGAAGCGCTGGTCGGCCTGCTGGATTCGTTCTGGAATTCCAAGGGAATCCTCACACCCGAGGAGTTCCGCCGGTTTTCCGGCGAGACCGTGCCGCTGGTCCGCATGAAGAAGTTCGTCTGGAAATCGGGCGAGAACTTCGAAGCGCTCGCCGAAGTGGCGCATTACGGGAAGCAGCCGATCGATGCCGCGGCGCCTCAGTGGCGGCTCTCCGCGGACGATGGCAAAGTTGTGCGCAGCGGCGCCTTTCCATCTGTGAGAGTCGCGACCGGCTCGGTCACGCCCTTCGGCAACATCGCCGTGCCGCTCAGCGGAATCGCCGGCCACCTGACTCTCACGCTGGAGATTCCCGGCACCGCCGCCCGCAACGACTGGAACCTGTGGGTCTATCCCGACACCGTCGTAACGCAGGCGCCAACCGGCGTCACCGTCGCCACCACGTGGGACGCGGCGCGCGACGCGCTCGCGCAGGGACGGCGCGTGCTGCTGCACTCCGTCAGCGGTCCGGCGCTGGAGGCCAATCGCTTCCTACCCATCTTCTGGTCGAAGGCCTGGGGCGGGCAGAGCTTCCGCGATCAACCCAGTCACCTGGGCATTTTCTGCGACCCCAGGCACCCGGCGCTGGCGCACTTCCCCACCGCCAGCTACGAAGATTTCCAATGGTGGGAGCTGACCGAGGGCTCGCGCGTGTTCGTCTTCAACGACACGCCCGCGGATTTCCGCCCCATCGTGCAGGTGATCGACGACTTCCATCGCAACTACAAACTGGGCGCCGTCTTCGAAGCAGCCGTGGGAAGCGGTAAGCTGCTGGCCACCTCGTTCGATCTCGCCGGCAACCTGGACCAGCGCCCCGTGGCGCGACAGTTGCTCCATAGCCTGCTCAGCTATGCCGAGACGTTCGATCCCAAGCCGCCGCTGACACCGCAAGATATCGACAAGATCATAGGATCGAGATGACCCCCGACGACCGATTCGAACTGCCGTCCGCACCCGACGCCCAGAGCGGCCCCGTCAAGGCCTGGATGCAGCCCGTAGTCATTCCCACATACGAGCCGGCCCCGCCGGACCCCAATCCGATGTTCCTGGAGAAGCGCGTCTACCAGGGCTCGAGCGGCCGCGTCTATCCGCTGCCGTTCATCGGCCGGGTCTCGACCGAGAAGCGCGATCGCGCGTGGCAGGCCGCGCACATCGAGAATGAATACGTGCGTGTGATGGTGCTGCCGGAGATCGGCGGGCGCCTGCACGTCGGGCTGGATAAGACCAACGGCTACGATTTCTTCTACCGGCAGAACGGGATCAAGCCGGCGCTGGTAGGCCTGGCTGGACCGTGGATCAGCGGCGGGGTCGAGTTCAACTGGCCGCAGCACCACCGACCCGCCACCTTCATGCCGGTGAGCACGCACATCGAGCAGCACCCCGACGGCTCCCGCACCATCTGGTGCAGCGATCACGATCCCATGAACCGCCTCAAAGGCATGCACGGCGTGTGCCTGCATCCGGGCAGGGCGTACATCGAGCTCAAGGTGCGCCTCTACAATCGCACGCCGTTCGTGCAGACGTTCCTGTGGTGGGCGAACGCCGGAGTTCACGTTCACGAGCGCTACCAGAGTTTCTTCCCGCCGGACGTGCACTACGTCGCCGACCATGCCGGCCGCGCCATCAGCAGCTTCCCGTTGTGCAACGGCGTCTACTACGGTGTCGATTATGCGGCGCGCGCCCATAACGACCTGAGCTGGTACGCCAACATCCCGGTGCCCACGAGCTACATGGCGCTCGGCAGCACGGGCGATTTCGTCGGCGGCTTCGACCACGCGCGCGAGGCCGGCCTGGTACATGTCGCCAACCACCATATCTCGCCCGGCAAGAAACAATGGACCTGGGGCAACCACGAATTCGGGTACGCCTGGGATCGCAATCTCACCGATTCCGACGGCCCGTACATCGAGCTGATGGCCGGCGTCTACACCGACAACCAGCCGGATTTCTCGTTTCTCGCGCCCTACGAAACTCGCACATTCAGCCAATACTGGTATCCCATCCAGAAGATCGGGCCGGCCTGCGCGGCGAACCTGGACGCCGCGGTCAGCTTGCAGGTGCGCGATGGGAAGGCGCGCGTGGGCGTGAGCGTTTCGGGCGAGTACCGTGGAGCGACCGTGTGCCTGGAGCCCGTGGCTCGTTGGCAAGCCGATCTCGCTCCCGGCCACCCATACGTCGCAGAGGCCGCCTGCGATGCAGCAGCGCCCACCGTAATCGTTGAAGCTGATGGCCGCGAGCTCATTCGGTATGTAGGACAGGCTTCAGCCTGTCCAGACATGCCCCACCCTTGCACCGAGCCTCCCCTTCCCGCCGACGTCCCCGGCACAGACGAGCTCTACCTCACCGGCCTGCATCTCGAGCAGTACCGTCATGCCACCCGCTTCCCCGAGGACTACTGGCGCGAGGCTCTGCGCCGCGATCCCGGCGACTCGCGCTGCAACAATGCCATGGGCCGCCGGCATCTCCAACGCGGCGAATTCGCCGAAGCCGAGCAGCACTTCCGCCGTGCCATCGAGCGCCTCACCCGCCGCAATCCCAACCCCTACGATGGCGAGCCCCACTACCACCTCGGCCTCACCCTGCATTACCTGGGCCGCGACGACGAAGCCTATGGCGCGTTTTACAAGGCCACCTGGAACTACGGGTGGCGCGCCGCGGCCTACTACGCCGTCGCTGAGATCGACTGCAAACGCTCGGATTGGGCGAAGGCCGAACAGCATCTGCATCTCGCCCTGCGCGTCAACGCCGATCTCCTGCAGGCTCGCGACCTGATGGCCTCCGTCCTCCTCCGCCAGGGGCGCACCGAAGTGGCTGGCCGCTGGATCGCGGATACGCTCGCGCTCGATCCTCTCGACGCCTGGGCGCTCTGGCTGCGCGACCGCGCTATCCCGGGCGATAACCAGACCCGCCTCGATGCCGCCCTCGATTTCCGCCGCGCGGGCCTGGACACCGAAGCCGCCGAGGTGCTCGAAGGCGCCGATTTCTCGGCCCGCGATGGCTCCGTGCCGATCGTTCAATACGCCCTGGGCCGCCCCGCAGACGCATCGCACGATTACTGCTTCCCGAGCCGCCTGGAGGAGTTGCTGATCCTGACGCAAGCTCTCGATCGCAATCCCGGCGACGCGTGCGCCCACCTCTATCTCGGCAACTGGCTTTACGATCGCCGCCGGCATCGCGAGGCCGTCCGCCACTGGGAGAGCACCGTTGCGCTGGAGCCTTCCCTGGCCGTCGCCTGGCGCAATCTCGGTATCGGCTATTACAACGTCCTCGAAGACCCCGCCAAAGCACGCGCCGCATTCGAGCGCGCCTTCGCCGCCAATCCCGCCGACGCGCGCGTCTTCTACGAGCGGGATCAGCTCTGGAAACGAATGGGCGTGAGCCCCGCGGAGCGCCTCGCCGAGCTTGAACGGCATCGCAACCTGGTAGACCAGCGCGACGATCTCTCCATCGAGCTCGCGGCGCTCTACAACCAGACCCGTCAGCCGCTGAAAGCCCGCGGGGTGCTTCGCGGCCGCCGCTTCCAGCCGTGGGAAGGCGGCGAGGGCCTGGCGCTCGCCCAGCACGAGCGCACTCACCTCCTGCTCGGCCTGTACCAGGAAGCGCTCGCATGCCCCGAGAACCTCGGCGAGGCGCGCCACTACCTGGCGCATCCCACCGAAATCTACTTCCGGCTCGGCCAGTTCGGCCGCGCCGCCGAAGGTCAGGGCCTCTACCGCGCGCTGGCCCTTCGCGAGCTCGGCCTTATTGAGGAAGCGGACGCATATCTCCGCGACCTCCTCGATCAGGCCCGCCGCCAAGCAAGCCAGCAGGTCCAGATCGAATACTTCACCACCTCGCTCCCCACCATGCTGCTCTTCAACGACGACCTGCAAAAGCGCAACCTCATCGAGGCCCGTTTCCTGGAAGCCCAGGCCCTCTACGGGCGCGGCGAGATCGACGAATCGAACCGCATCCTCGACGAAGTCCTCGCCATGGACCCGAACCACGGCGGCGCGATGGACCTGAGGCATCCATGACCCACACCTACAACGCCCGCTACGTCTGGAGCATCTCCGCCATCGCCGCCCTCGGCGGACTGCTGTTCGGCTACGACTGGGTCGTGATCGGCGGCGCCAAGCCCTTCTACGAACGCTTCTTTCAGCTCACCACCCAGCAACAGGTCGGCTGGGCCAACAGTTGCGCGCTGCTCGGATGCCTGCTGGGATCCATCGCCGCCGGCGCCCTCAGCGACCGTCTCGGACGCAAGAAGCTGTTGATCCTCTCCGCGTTCCTGTTCGCCATCTCCTCCGTCCTCACCGGCTGGGCTCCGACATTTTCCTTGTTCGTCGCCTGGCGCATCCTGGGCGGCGTCGCCATCGGCATGGCCTCCAATGTCTCGCCCATGTACATCGCCGAAATCAGCCCCGAGCAGTGGCGCGGCCGCCTGGTGTCGCTCAACCAGTTGACCATCGTGGCAGGCGTCCTCTCTGCCCAGATCGTCAACTGGCTGATCGCCCGGCCGGTGCCCGACAACGCCACCGCGGAAGCCATCCGGCAATCCTGGAACGGGCAGCTCGGATGGCGCTGGATGTTCACCGCCGTCGCGGTCCCTTCCGTCATCTTCTTTTGCAGCGCGTTCTTCGTGCCGGAGAGCCCGCGCTGGCTGGTGAAACGCGGATTCGCCGATGCCGCGCGCCGCATCCTGGGGCGCATCGGCGGCCCGCGTTATGCCGAGGCCGCCTTGGTGGAGATCCGCGCGAGCATCGGCTCGGAGCCCCGCGTCCGCGCCGCCGAAGTGCTGGCTCCCGGGGTCCGCCGGATCCTCGGCGTCGGCATCGTTCTCGCCGTCCTTCAACAGTGGAGCGGCATCAACGTCATCTTCAATTACGCCGAGGAGATCTACCGCGGTGCGGGCTACGGTGTCAGCGGCATCCTGTTCAACATCGTGATCACCGGTGCCATCAACCTGGCCTTTACGTTCGTCGCGCTCGCCTTCGTGGACCGCCTCGGGCGCCGCGCCCTCATGCTGGCCGGTTGCGCCGGCATCGCCCTGTCCCACACGCTGCTCGGGTTCGCTTATTACTTCGGACTGAAAGGCCTGCCGGTGCTGGTGCTGACCCTCTGCACGATCGGGTGCTACTCTATGTCGCTCGCCCCGGTCACCTGGGTGCTGATCAGCGAGATCTTCCCCAACCGCGTCCGCGGGCCCGCCATTTCCATCGCCGTCTCCGCCCTGTGGATCGCCTGCTTCGCCCTGACCTTCACGTTCCCGGTCCTGAACGAGGCGCTCGGCTCCAGCGGTACGTTCTGGCTCTACGCAGGCATCTGCTTCGCCGGCTTCCTGTTCGTCAGGCTGCGCGTGCCCGAAACCAGGGGCCGGACTCTGGAGCAAATCGAGAAAGAGTTAAGCCTATCGTAGCCGGACGCACTCTCCGGTGCTATCCTCTTGGGTTCGGAGACCCCATGGCCCTGATCCAATTCACCCGGAATCACACCGATCATTCCACTGACAAAGGTTATCAATTCGAGTTTTTCTGCGACCGCTGCCAAAACGGATTCATGTCGGAATTCAAAGCCTCGGCCATCGGTTTGGCCGGCAGCGCCATGCGAACGGTCGGCAATCTCTTCGGCGGCTTTCTCGGAAACGTAGGCGGATCCACTTACGAAATCGAGCGCGCGGTGCAAGGTCCGGGCCACGACTCGGCGTTCCGCACCGCGGTCGAGGAGACCAAACCCCAGTTCCGCCAGTGCCCCAAGTGTACCCATTGGGTCTGCCTCGCCACCTGCTGGAACAGCAAGCGCATGCTGTGCTTCGACTGCGCGCCCGACGTCGAAGCCGAGCTGGCCAGCGCACAGGTCCAGACCCAGGTGGACCAGATGAAGCAGAAGCTCCAGGAAATGGACCTCACCAAGGGCATGAACCTCACCGCCGAAGCCGCGGCGCTCTGTCCCGCTTGCGGCGCACGCACGCAGGGCTCAAAATTCTGTCCTGAGTGCGGCAAGCCGCTGCGGCCCAAGAACGAGTGTCCCCGCTGCGGCACCACGGTGGAGGCCGGAAGCAAGTTCTGTCCCGAGTGCGGCAATAAGATGGCCTGACCCGACATGCCCGCGTACTCCGGGAAGTTCCAGTACACCGGCGAAAACGGCGCCATCCTGAACCAGGGCCCCTGCCAGGTAACCTTTGACGCCGAGACCTGCGTGGTCGCCCCCGCCGGAGGCACGCCCCTGGCCTTCGATCTGGGCGACGTGGACCGCACGGTGCCCGCCGAGTGGGATCTTCAGCTGGTCCTCTACACCGGCCGCATCGTGACCCTCAAACAATTCGGCGCCGCGTTTAGTGACATGGCCCGCGAACTCCTCGCCGCCTGGCGCGATCGCACCGTGCAGTGCCTGCTGCTCGAAGATCTCGAAGAGGCGGGACGCTACCAGGGCATGGCCAACGGCGGGCCCGCCGAGATCCGCATTTTCAAGAGCAACATCGCGATCCTGCCCCAGGCTGCGACGCCGATTCAGTGGCGCTTGGCGGAGGTCGATACCGTCCGCTTCGACGATGCCGCCTACAACATCACCCTGACGCGCGGAGACGAGCGGCTGGTACTCTCAAAACTTGCCAAAAAGACGGATGAGGTTTTCGGCAAACTCACCGGGGTACTCACCGCGCTGCGCGAGCATGCGGCCACGGTCCTGCACGGCGTCTTCCCGTTTCTAAACGCCGATCAGCTCGCGCGCCTGCTCCAGATCATGCCCGAGGGACGCAGCGCCGGGCTGCCTTCGCTGGACGCCATCCATCCCAAGCTTTCGCAGGCACTCGTAGCGCGTGCCGTCGACGAGCATCTGAAGCCCTATTTCGACGACCTCCGCTTGCGGGCGGTTTTCGAGCCGCTGATGTCAGGATTCAAGTTTGTCCGGCCGGACGAAGAGGCGGAGGCGCCGGAGGGAGAGTCGGAGACAGAGACCGAGACTCCGGCGGAGCCCCTCTTCTTCTGGTTCTGGGTGTCTCTGCCGGGCAATCTCGCCGCCTGGGAATCGACCTCGGGAAGCGGGCGCGCCACCTACTTCTTCCGGGTCAAGCCGCCGTTTGCCGGATCGGTAGCCGGGCTCACCCGCGGCCTCGCGCTCGTGAATTTCCGCCGCGAGCCGGTCTATCTGTCGGACGACTCGCTCGATCAGCAGCAGCGTTATCATCGGTACGCCATTGGCGCCCGCAAACTGCCCGAACTCCGCCGCCTGCGGTCGGCCTATGTTGGGCGCGCCATTCACAGCTCGCTCGAAACCTGGCAGGGCCAGATAACCAACGTTATCAGCGGGCGGTGAGTTATAGTGGTTGCTTGCGTTGCCCCTATTGTTCAGCGTCCGGTGAAGACGCTTGGATCATCAACGAACACGCGGTTGCCATCCCGCCGGATCATCCTGTGGTCTCTTGCCACGTAGTGGTCGCTCCACGCCGCCACGTTCCCGGCTTTTACGACCTCGACGTTGAGGAACAGCGCGTCATCTGGGAGATGCTGGGCGAGCTCCGGCAGCGCATCCGCAGAACTCTCGACGTTGAAGGATTCGATGCCGGCTTCGTTGACGCCGGTGCCGGCGCCGAAGTTGCGCACACCCACGTGCACCTGATTCCCCGGGTGGCGGGTGAGCGGATCCAGCGTCCCGTGGGCGCGGAGTGGGTGGCACTAGAATAGGACGGATGCCGTCCGAGCCGCTGCTCGCAGTTCGCAATCTCCACATCGGACTGACCGGCGGGCGCGAAATCCTGGGCGGTGCATCCTTCGAAATCCCCAGCGGCAGTATCGTCGGTCTGTTCGGAGACTCCGGCTGCGGAAAATCCACCCTCGCCCTGGCCCTGCTCGCGCTGTTGCCGCGCGCCCGCTACCGTGTCGAAGGCGAAATTCTCTTCCGCGGGCGCGACCTGTGCCGTTTGAGCGCTCGCGACCTCGAAAGAATCCGTGGCGCCGGAATCTCCATCGTCTTCCAAGACCCGCTCCTCGCGCTCAACCCCGTGCTTCGGGTGCGCGCGCAAATCCGCGAGATCCTCCGCGCCCACAGCGTCAGCGCCGATCCCGGCGAGTTGCTCTTGCTGGCCGGGCTCCAGGATCCGCACCGCATTCTGGAAGCTTACCCGCATCAGCTCAGCGGCGGAGAACGGCAGCGCGTCACCATCGCACAGGCCCTGGCCTGCCGCGCACCGCTTGTGATTGCCGACGAACCCTTCACCGCGCTCGATGGCCCACGGGTTGTGGAGTTGGTTGGCCTCCTCAAGCGGCTGCGCACTGACCTCGGCACTTCGTTTCTTCTGATCAGCCATCATCCCGGAGTCCTGGCCGCGGCCGCCGATACCACCTTCCGGCTACACGAAGGAGCGCTCACGAAACATGCCGCCTGAACCACTGCTCGCCGTGCGCGGCCTGTCTAAGACCTTTCACCAGCGGCGGTGGTCGGGCGGGCGGGTACCGGGCATCACGGCGCTGGATGACGTCAGCTTCACAGTGGAGCGGGGGCGCACGCTCGCCATCGTGGGTCCGTCCGGGTCCGGCAAGAGCACGCTGGCACGCTGTCTCGCCGGGCTCGAGACCCCCACTTCCGGCGAAATCCGTTTTGCGGGCGCACCGGTCGAAATGCAGCTCATCTTCCAGCAGCCGGCCGCCAGCCTGAATCCGCGATTCATCGCCGCGGAGGTTGTCGAAGAGCCGCTCGTCATTCAGGGCCGTGGGTCGCGGGCGGATCGCCGCCGGAAAGCGGTACTGGTCCTCGAACAGGTCGAGCTGCCTGCCTCCGTGCTCGACCGCCGCTCGCAACTGTTGAGCGGCGGCGAAAAACAGCGGCTTGCTATTGCGCGCGCCCTGCTCGTCGAACCCAAGCTGATCATTCTCGACGAATCCCTCGTTGGTCTGGACGTCAGCCTTCAGCATCAGGTCGCGACCCTCCTCACCGATCTCCAGTCGCGGCTCGGCGTGGCTTACATCCTGATCTCCCACGACCTCGACCTGGCTGCGGGACTTGCGTCGGAAATCGCCGTCATGGACCACGGCCGCATCGTCGAGCAGGCACTTGCCGCACGACTGAAGGCAACGGCTTCCCACCCGCTGACCCGTGAACTGATCGCGGCAGCAGAGGTTCTGGCAACATGAGGTACCTGGCAAGGCGGCTGCTTCACGGCGCGTTCCTGCTGGTGGGCGTTTCGGTCCTGTCGTTCCTGTTCTCCGATCTGGCCCCCGGGGATTTCTATTCGGAGCTTCAGGCCGACCCGCGCGTCTCGGCAGCGACGCTCGCGGCACTCCGGGCGCAAAACGGGCTCGACCGGCCTCTGCCCGTCCGCTACGCGACCTGGCTCAGATCCGTCGGCCGGGGAGACTTCGGATACTCTCTGGCATACCAGGGCCCTGTCGGTCCGCTCCTCGCGCAGCGCATCCCGGGAACCCTCTTGCTGACAGGCCTCGCGACTGCACTCGGATGGCTGCTCTCCGTCCCGCTGGGAATCTGGAGCGCCGCCCGCCGCCGCTCGTGGCCCGAAGCATCACTTAAAGTAATACTTTCTGTTTTACTCTCCATTCCCGAACTGCTGATGGCTATTGTCCTACTGGCCCTGGCCGTCCAAACAGGTTGTCTGCCGGCTGGCGGCTTGCATTCTCCCGGCCACGCGGATACCTTGGACGCCCTGCGCCATCTGGTCATTCCCGTCACGACGTTGACCCTGGGCCTGCTGCCCATTCTGGTCCGTCACGTTCGCTCCGCCGTCTCCGAAGCCCTGGACGCACCGTTCGCTTTAGCCGCCGCCGCCCACGGCATCCCGCGGCGCCGCCTTCTGTTCCGCCACGTGCTTCCGGTCGCGCTGAACCCGCTCATCTCG
>DATJYW010000225.1:0-2015 GCA_035499435.1 Candidatus Acidiferrales bacterium
CTGCGCTTCACCCTGCCGTTCGTCGTCGCCTGCACCGCATTTGCGGCCGCGCTGCGAACTCCCGCCCAATCCACCGGCGATCCCGCGGTCCACGAATTCGAGCGCCTCGAAACCGTCTGGAACCAGGCCCACGAGCGCGGCGATGCAGACGCACTCGAAGCGTTGTGGGCCGACGACTTGGAAGTCGCCGTTCCGCGCATGCCGGTCATGTCGCGGACCGATGTAGCTGCTTTCGCACATTCCGGCCGCATGAAGTTCCTGCGCTACCAGACCTCCCAACTCCATGTTCGGGTATACTCGAACGCCGCTGTCGTCACTGGCCGTCTCCAACGCGTTCGCACGTTGAATGATCGCGAGGTTTCCGACGACTGGCGATTCACAAAGGTATACATCCGCCAGGCCGACAAATGGCGCGTTGTCGCCTTCCACGCTTCGGAAGCGCCACAGCCCTGACGCACCTACTCCTCCGCTCCTCCCGCCGTCTTCGTCGCGGGAGTCGCACCCTCCGCCGGCGCCTTCCATCCCGCTGCGAGATGATCCCAATTCAGCGCGGCGTTCATCACCAGCATGAAGCTGCCCTGCGTTTCCTGCCTCCACATCGGATTGATGGCGAACAACACCACGTGGCCGCGGCCCACCGGCACATCCACCACCGCCGGCGTTTCCGCGAGTTCGCCACCGCCTGCCAGCATCCCGCTGGCCCACAGGCTTTTCTCCGTAGCGAACCGCAACACGACGCGCGGCCACAATTCCTTGGGCAGGACTGCGCTGGGCGCGAACTCGCGAATGTCCGGATCGACGTGCGTCTCCTGCTCCACCTTTGATCGCTTCGGCTCAGCCTCCGGGGGATTCCATGGACGCCCTTGCGGAATATCCGGGTCCGTCACCGAGCCTCGGCCGCTGGTGCGCGCTTCCTGCTCACTGCCCCCGCCGCCGAATCCACCCACATCTCCCGTCACGGACACTCGGAATACAGGCGCCTGGTTGAAGTACACGCCGAGATGATCGTCGTAGCCGTATGCGATCGGACTCTTGCGGTCCGCGACGTCCGCGTTCAACACCGCGCCGCGCGCCTGGAGCTGCCGCGTGGTCGCGATACTTACGCCTTCCGTCATCCCCAGCGTAATCGGGAGCGAAGCATTGCCCGCGATGGGAATGAACAGGCCGCCATTCTCGACAAACCGCTGGAGATTTGCCGCGCCATCCAGGCCCAGCCCGCCGCGAATATCGTCCGTCTGATCCGGCCCGTCGCCGAAGCTCGGCGTCAGCTCGCTTTTCTTCCACGGGATGGCTCCCCCCGCGTCCCTTCCGTCTGGCAACATTCGCCGCGGCACTCCGCGCAGCACGCGCGCCACATCCACGGGCCCCGGTGGATACAGAATCACGTCGAACACCTGCTTCAGGTCGGGCGTCGTGCGCACCGTCTGATCGGAAATGTAGGTGTACGGCACCCTCGCTTCTTCGAGCATCAGCCGGAACCAGCCCTCGTTCTGCGTCGTGGTCCAGGTATGCAGCAGCGCGATGCGCGGCACGTCCACTCCATGCTGCGCCACACTCACCTCCGCTGCGGTCCCATGCACCCGCAGTCCCAGCTCTTTCGCCGCCGATTCGAGCCGCCCGCGCGCGTCGCTCGCCGGCTTGATCAACAGCGCTCCGGCGTGAAATTTCTGCCCGTCCACTTCGAACGCATCCTCCGCCGCGGACATCGCAACGTCGTGCAGCCGGAACCGCAGCGTAGCGATGGCCGGCTCGGCCGTCGCGTCCACAATGTAGAGCTTCGCCGCATCACCGCCGTCGATCGCGCCGGTCGCGCGCGCCGGCGCGCTCACGAGCGTCATCGGCGATTTCAGGATCGCTGTATCCGTCAGCCGCACCGTGTTCACGTTGCGCAACGGGCCGAGTGTCCATCCCGTGTCGTCGTACGGGCGCGGATCATTCGTCGAGTAATACTGCGTGTCGAGCAGCATATCCACCATGCGGCTGTACGGCTGGTCCATCCTCAGGATGTAACTGCC
>DATJYW010000226.1:0-4333 GCA_035499435.1 Candidatus Acidiferrales bacterium
GCGTCGGGCAACTCTTACCAGACAGTAACCTTTCATGCGCCGCAGATTGGTTCGGCTTCGCCGGTCACGTTGACTTCCGCGGCGAGCAACCTGCCGAGTCCAGTGGCTCCCGGATCGCTCGCCTCCGCCTGGGGCTCCCAACTGGCGGGCTCGTCCGGCGCAAGCGTCACGGTAACCGACCAGGCTGGGACGGCCCGTCAGGCAGCGGGTTCGTACGCTTCGCCGTCGCAGGTGAATTTCCGCATCCCGCCCGGGACGGCGGCGGGGGACGCGACCATCGCGATCACGTCCGGCGGCACGGTGACCACCGTGCCAGCCAGGATCGCCGCGGTGGCTCCCGGCATCTTCCAACTGAACTCCACGGCGCTGGCGGCGGCGCTGGTGGTGCGTGTGAAGGCCGATCAGTCGCAGTCTTTCGAAAACGTCTACCAACTTGGCGCGGGCAATACGGTAGCCCCTTCGCCGATCGATCTCGGCACGGGCACAGTGTACCTCTCGCTGTTCGCGACCGGCTTGCAGAGCGCGCAAAGCGCCGCGGTGACCGTCGGCGGCCAGAACATACCGGTGCTGTACACCGGGGCACAGGGCACGTACGACGGGCTGGATCAGATCAACGCCGGTCCCGTGCCCCGGTCGCTAGCGGGTAGCGGGCGAGTGACGGTGGTAGTCACCGCCGGCGGCCAGACCGCGAATCCCGTGGAACTAGCAATCAAGTAGGCGCGCCGCCCTTGATGGCGGCCACGAAGTGGACCTCGCTCAAAGGTTCCACCGCTTCCGCCAAGCCAAGCGGGCTGACCTCGCCATCCACGGCTACGGACAGGTTGGCACGCAGCCGTGTGCCATCGACGAGGCGCTCGCGGATGCCGGGCCACTGCCGTTCCAGATCTTCCACAACCTCGCGCACCGTGGAGCCGGCGGCTTCGACCATGGCACGGCCGCCGGTCAACTCGCGGAGCATGGCCGGGATGTGCACCTCGGCCACGCGTCAGTCCCGCTGGTCCCAGATGGCTTCCATGATCGCCGGCGGATTCATGGGCAGGCGGCGCATGCGTACTCCCGCGGCACGATAGATCGCGTTGGCGATCGCGGCCGGCGGCGGAACGATATTGGCTTCGCCCACTCCGCGCACCCCGAAGGGATGGCCGGGATTCGGCACTTCGACGATCGCGGTGTCGATCATGGGCAGATCGAGGGCGGTGGGCATGCGGTAATCGAGGAAGCTGGAGTTGAGCATGGCGCCGTCGGAGCTCATGAAATACTCTTCGTTGAGCGCCCAACCGATGCCCTGGACACTGCCGCCCTGCATCTGTCCCTCGACATAGCTTGGGTGGATGGCCTTGCCGGCGTCCTGGACCGACGTGAAGCGCAGGATGGAGACCTTGCCGGTTTCGGGATCGACTTCGACATCGACGATGCTGCCGGCGAAAGATCCGCCCGCGCCCTTGGGATTCACCGCGCCGCGGCCCACTATGGGACCGCCGGTCTCGACCAGGCGCGCGGCGAGCTCGCGGAAGGTCAGCTTGTTTTCGCCGGAGCGGAACAAGCCGGTTTCGGCGGTGATGGCGGCGGGGTCCACGCCCCACAGTTTGGCGGCGCGCTCCTTCATCTGACGCATGACATCCTGCGCCGCTTCCCACGCGGCCCAGCCGGTGGCAAAGGTGGTGCGGCTGCCGCCGGTCATCGAGGTGTAGCCGATGGAATCGGTATCGCCCACGGACGGGTTCACGTCTTCGGCAGCGATGCCCAGCACCTCGGCGGCTTGCATGGCGATGGAGGTGCGACTGCCGCCGATGTCGGTCGAGCCCTCCACCAGGTTCACGGTGCCGTCGGCGTTGACGCTGATATTGCAGCTCGAGGGGAACCCGATGTTGAACCAGAAGCCCACGGCGACGCCACGCCCGCGGTGGGGACCTTCGAGCGGGGCGTTGTAGTGCGGATGCTGCTTCATGGTTTCCAGCACTTCGACGCAGCCGATGCGGCGGTACTTGGGACCGTCCGCGCGGCGCGTCCCTTCCTTCGCGGCGTTGCGCAGGCGGAACTCGATGGGATCGAGCGCCAGTTTTTCGGCGATCTCGTCGACCACGGTCTCCGCGGCAAAGGCGGCGTTGGTGGCGCCGGGAGCGCGATAGGCCTGCGTGCTCGGCTTGTTGACCACGACGTCGTAGCAGTCGATGGCCACGTTGGCGATGTCGTAGGCCGCGAAGATACACATGGCTCCGGGGACCACCATCGAACCCGGGTTGGCGCCGGCTTCGTAGGCGAGGTACGCCTGCGCCGCGGTGATGCGGCCGTCGTTGCGCGCGCCGATCTTGACACGGATGAAGGAACCCGGCGTAGGCCCGGTGCCTTCGAAGACATCCTTGCGCGTCATCACGAGCTTCACGGGACGTCCGCACTTACGAGAGAGCAGGGCCGCAACGGGCTCGAGGTAGACCGTGATCTTGCCGCCGAATCCGCCGCCGATTTCCATCGGGGTCACTTTCAGGCGAGAGACCGGGATGTCGAGCACGCACGCCGTGACATCGCGCACGATGAAGGCGCCCTGCGTGCTGCACCAGATGAGCACGCGGCCGTCGTTGTTCCACAGCGCGGTGGCGGCATGGGGCTCGATGTATCCCTGGTGCACGGTGGCGGTGCGGAACTCGCGCTCGACCACGACGTCGGCGGCGGCGAATCCGGCATCGATATCGCCCATGGCGAAGCGCAGGTGCTCGGCGACGTTGCCGGCGCGATCCGTGGGCTGGCCCAGTTCTTTGGTTTTGAGGTCTTCGTGGACGAGCGGCGCGCCTTCCTGCATGGCCTCGGGCGCGGTGAGCACGCAAGGCAGAGGCTGGTATTCCACTTCGATCAGCCCGGCGGCCTCTTCGGCGATGTGCTGGCTGACGGCAGCCACGGCGGCCACGGCATGCCCGCGGTAGAGTACCTTGCCCGAGGCGAGCAGGTTTCCGCGAACGTAGCTGATCGGGACATCGCCGTCGCCGAGATCGACCATGCGGTCGGGTCCCTGCGGGAAGTCGGCGGCGGTGACCACGGCTTTGACGCCGGGAAGGGCCATGGCCTTCGAGGTATCGATGCGCAGGATGCGCGCGTGAGAGTGCGGGCTGCGCAGGACGCAGCCGTGAAGCAGGTCCGCGGCCTGGAAATCGGCGCCGTAGAGCGCGCGGCCGGTTACCTTGTCGGCGCCGTCGTGCCGCACGGGCCGCGTTCCAACGACAGCGTATTGACGATCGCTCATCGGACTACCTCCTCGCTCGCGGCGGCCTGCTGCACCGCGCGCACGATTTTGTCATAGCCGGTACAACGGCAGAGATTGTTGGCGAGGTAGGTGCGGATGCGCTCCTCGCTGGGGTGCGGCTCGCGGTCGAGCAGCGCCTTGGCGGCGACGATGAAACCGGGAGTACAGATGCCGCACTGGAGCGCGGCGTTCTCCAGGAAGGCGCGCTGGATGGGGTGCAGCCGGCTGCCCTGCGAGATGCCTTCGATGGTGGTGATGGCGGCCCCTTCAGCCTCGACGCCGAGCACGAGGCAGGAGGCGACGATGCGATCGTCCATGATGACGGTGCAGGCGCCACAGTTGCCGTCGTTGCAGCCCTCCTTGGCGCCGGTGAGGCCGAGGACGTCGCGCAGACACTCGAGCAGGCTTTGGCGCGGTTCGCAGAGGAACTCCCGGGGCTCGCCGTTGATGGTGGTTCGGACGTGAACTTTATTGTGCATGGCTATCGTGCCTCCCGGGCTCTGGCGACCGCGGCTTCGAGCGCGCGGCGTGTGAGCACGCCGCAGAGGTGCCGCCGGTATTCGGCGGTGCCGCGCATGTCGGTGATGGGGCGCGCGGCCTGGCGCGCGAGGTCCGCGGCTTCGGCGAGCGACGTCGGATTCACGGGGCGGCCGGCGAGGGCGTCGCCGGCCTCGCGCACGAAGAGCGGAGTGGGCGCGACGGCGGCGAGCGCGATGCGCGCCGAGCGGAAATTGCCGTTCTCTACTATGACCTGGACACCGGCACCGGCCACCGCGATATCCATCTCGTTGCGCGGGATGAAGCGCAGGTAGCGCGCTCCGGAATCGGGCGACGGGGGAGGCAGATGGATGGAAACGAGCAACTCGCCGGCTGCCAGGACGGTCCGGCCGGGCGCGGTACAAAAGTCCTCCACGGGGACCTCGCGCGTGCCCGACGGACCGGCGATACGGCATGTGCCGCCGAGCGCGATGAGCAGCGGGATCGAATCGGCGCTGGGCGCGGCGTTGCAGAGATTGCCGCCGATAGATGCGCGGCCCTGAATCTGCGTGCCGCCGATCAGGGCGGCAACTTCCGCGAGCGACGGGTACGCACGGGCGA
>DATJYW010000227.1:0-3707 GCA_035499435.1 Candidatus Acidiferrales bacterium
TAGAGGAGGGATCAACAGCGCACCTTTCTCAGAGTGGCGTTATGAGACCGGAGCCGCTCTACTTCATCATCTCCAGAAGGCGAATGGGCTCGGTGTGCCAGTCGGGTTTACACCAGATGACGGGAGCGAAGCGTCTGCCGCTTGCGAGCGGCTTCGTTCAAGTCGGCTTGTGGCCGCTGATTCGGGGTGCTCGGGCGCTACTCGGACATCGCCGCGAAACGATAGATCTTATCGGAAGTGCGCCGGGAAGGATGCCCGATGCACGAACTGGATGTTCAGGCCGGCGCACTTTCGATAAGGCCGTTTCAAGTAAGCCGCTGGCGTTTGCGGCGGACGCGGCACCCATGGGTATTGAATGTCGATTTGGTACGCCGGTACCGGTTGGAAGGCGGATTGGTGGGGTGGAGGGGTCCATTTTGCGGAGGGCTGAGCACGGGGACGGGGCCGGATATTGCGGAGATTTTGGCAGTGTCGCTGGTAATACGACCGGGCGAGGGAAGTACAGATACACGTCTGGTGCGAGGGGCGCAGCAGTACGAACTTTGGACTTTCGTCGAAGTGAGGTTACGAACTGTCAACTAAGTCCTTCCATTCCGCTGATCGCAGGTGAATCTGCTTAGCGGTGAGCTTCTCCATGATGATCATGGCGCCGCCACAGCACGGGCACAGCCAGGTGGTGACGGGCGGTGGAGTTGTCGGCAGCGTCGGGGAGCGTGGTCGCGGAGCCTCCGCCAATACCTGACGGCTGATAGCAATGGACTCTCGCCGTCGCCGTGCGGACAGAAAGCCGAAATGGCGGATGCGCACAAAGCCACGCGGCAACACGTGCAGCAGGAGCCGACGCAGGAATTCGTCTGTCGTGACCGTCATTTTGCGCGTCTTGCTGCCGTGGGCGTAATCTTTCCAGAGGAAGGTGACGTTGCCGTCGGCCATGGAGACGAGGCGGTGGTTGGAGATGGCCACGCGGTGCGTATAGCGGGCCAGATACTGGAGTACGTGTTCTGGTCCGCCAAATGGGGGCTTGGCATAGACGACCCAATCCTGACGGAACAACTGCCGCAGAAAAGCGTGAAATGCCTTGGGCTCGCCCAGATGTTGCAGCCGCCCATGGAAGCGGAGCTTCTTTTGGCGGAAGAGGCGCTTCAGGCCGGCGACGAACTTGCCGCGAAAGACGCGGCTGAGGACCTTCACCGGCAGAAAGAAGGGGTACTTCGGATGTATCCAGCGCGAGTGGTCCGGCGACAGACCACCGGCGGGAATGACGCAGTGCACATGGGGATGGGCTTGCAGGTTCTGCCCCCAGGTGTGAAGCACGCTCAGGAAGCCGATGTCGGCGCCGAGATGTTTCGGATCGGCGGCCACTTCTTCCAGCGTCGCGGCACTGGTCTGGAATACCAGGTCATAGATGGCCTTCTTGTTCTGCAAGGTTAGTGCGGACAGTTCATGGGGCAGCGTAAAGACCACATGAAAGTAACTGACGCCGAGCAACTCTTCGGAACGAGCCGCGAGCCACTGGTTGCGGGCGTTGGTCTGGCACTTTGGGCAGTGCCGATTGCGGCAGGAGAAGAAGGAGATGGCACGGTGGCCGCATCGGGAGCATTGATCGAGATGGCCGCCGAGCGCTGCCGTGCGGCAGTGCCGGATGGCCCGCAACACCTTGAGCTGTTGCCAGCCCAGATGGGATTGGTTGCGCCCGATGAAGGCGTCGCCCCCGGCACGGATGATGTCGGCCACCTCCAGGGTGGGCCGCTTCATCTCTTCTTCTTGAGCCTCGACCGCTTGGTGTCCTGGGCGCTCGGGGTGACGGTTAGCTGATCGAGAGGATTGGCCACGCCCAGCAGGTGTCGCCGGGACAGGTGTAAGTATTTGACGGTGTCTTCCAGCTTGGCGTGTCCCAGCAGTTTCTGCAGGACGAGCAGGTCTCCGCCGGCTTCCAGCCAGTGTGTGGCGAAGCAATGGCGAATCAAATGAGGATAGACGTGTTTTTGGATGCCGGACCGCTGCGCGGCTTCACGGCATGCCGCCCAAACCACCTTGCCCGTGATGGGCACGTCAGCGCGCCAGTTGTTTACCGTGCCGGGGAACAGATAGGTCTTCGGCCTCATCCAACGAAAGTACTCCCGCAAGGTCTCCAGCAGCTTTTCACTTAACTCCACATCGCGGTCGCGTTGCCCTTTGCCCTGGCGGATGTGGATGACCATGCGTTCCTTGTCGATGTCGCTGACTTTCAACTGGCACAACTCCGCTCGGCGCATGCCCGTCGCGTAGAGCGTCATCAGAATCGCGCGATGCATCAGGTTGCTGGCTGATTCGATGAGCGTGGTGACCTCAGCCTGGCTTAGCACGGTCGGAAGTGTGCGCGGCTCCTTCGGCAGTGGAATGCTTTCCAGCAGGTAATGCCGTTTCAGCGTCTTCACGAAGAAGAAGCGTAGTGCGGCGCTGTACTGGACAACTGTCCTTGCATTGAGCTTCCGCTCGCGAAACAGATGAGCCTGAAACTGCCGCAGGTGGTCGGGACCGAGTCGGTCGGGCGGCCGATGGAAGTAGGCCGCCAGGTCGCGCACAACACGGATATACGCCCGTATCGTACTCTGGGAATAATTCCGACGCTGGAGTTCCTCCAGCATCATGTTGCGTAAATGGGTCACAGGGAAACCTCCTTGTGACCCACACGATATCGCCGTCGTCAACCGACTGCCGCTACCCTCCGCACGCGTAGCGTCCGCCGCGCCAGCGGCTTACTTGAAACGCCATTGCCTCCGCAAACGCCTGCACCGAGTGTATCGTCGGCGACTCGGAGAAAGGATCCGCCCGAATTCCCCTGTGCCGTGCTCATCCGTCACTTGACGGAAAACGCCCAAGCTGATGAATGGCTCCGAGACAATGTCAATCTGTGGACGGCGACTACGCGTCCGGATGGATCGCCGGACCGCGCTCGGCGCGGCCCAAAGAGGTCAACGGCGGCTGAGAGCGGGTTCTGCCGCCGGTAATCCAGAACCGCTATCGAACTGTCATAGTCGCTGCATTGCTTGCCAAGTGCCCGGCAATTGCAAATACCGGAATCCGGCCCATAATCGGCAATGCCGGCACGCGCGCGTTGATCTGCCACAGCCCCGGATACTGGGCAAGCGGCACGCTCGCCAGGACCTCCGCCGGATAATCCCCGAAAAACACGCTGACCGGCGCGTTTCCCGATCCATCCGGCGACCCGGCGCCGGTCGCATAAATGGAAATGATCGACCCCACAGCCGCCGGATTGGACGCGCTGTTCAAGGAGGAATCCTGGTTCTCTATAGCCCCGGGCTGCCACGGATCGGCGGTCATCACGAACAGTCCCGGCCCGGCCAAAGTGATGGCGGCTTGTCCCGCCGCCACTTCCTGCCCGCCTGCGCGCACGGAGATGCTCGCGTTACCCGGCGGAGTGAACGGCGGCACGACCACGTTCACCTGCGTCGCCGTCGCAGATACGATCCGCGCCGCTGTGCCCGCCACCAGGACGCCGTCCGGCGGCTGCCCAAAGTTCCCGAACACCACCGCGAACGATCCCGGCGCCAGCCCCTGCGCGGCACGGAAACTCGCCCCGTTTACCGCGATGGCGTCGCCCGACGGCACCGGGGGCGGCTGGTCGGTGCGGGCCAGGATCGCTCCCATCACGGGGTCATATTGCGCGAAGAAATCTGTCGACTGGATGCCGATCGCGATATCCG
>DATJYW010000228.1:0-28089 GCA_035499435.1 Candidatus Acidiferrales bacterium
CAGAGCATCACCTCGAAGCTCAATCTGGAGACCTCGCCCGACGCTCTGACGCGCGACGCGCGGTCCATTCTTAGAGGTCTGGGCTACACAACCAAACCCGCCGACGTGGTGTGGGGTTTGGACTACGACGACGATTACAAACAATACGCGACCCGGCACATCCCGCAAGCCATGAAGCGATGGGAGAACCCGAATGCCGGACAGCCGCCGATCGTGTACTTCTGGTATCGCGAGAGCCCGCAGCCGATCGCGGCAAACCGGCGGTTCAACGTGTTTGTCGGTTACGACAATCCGGCGATGGAAATCTCTGGAATGGTGAGACTCAAGGCCGATACCGACGGCAAGCTGACCGCGTTCGAAGCCGTCCCGCCGCAGGTCGAGATGCCGGCGCCACCCGCACCGCGCTTCGACTGGAACCGCCTGTTTCAGCTTGCGGGCCTGGACATGCCCTCGTTCCAGCCCGCCGACCCGACCTGGACTCCGTTGGCCGCCACCGATAACCGCGCGGCCTGGACCGGCACCGACACGGCCACCGGCGCCAAACTGCGCGTCGAGGCTGCGTCCTGGCGCGGCCGGCCGGTCTTCTTCCGGATCATCGGGCCCTGGACCGCCCAGGAGCGGACCACCGTCCCCAGCGACTCCAGCAATCAGATGCCGATCCTGATCATCGTTTACACGTCGCTGGCCGCGGCCTGCATCATCGCCTGGATGAATTACCGCGCCGGCCGGAGCGATCCGCGCGGCGCCAACCGCCTCTTCCTGATCTACTTCGTGGCTCAGGCATTGTCCGCGATGCTGGCCATCCATCACACCGCGACGCGAAGCGAGATCAGCCTGTTCTGGCTGGCGGTGAGTTCCGCGTTAATCAACGCGGCCCTGAACTGGATCTTCTATGCCGCGCTCGAGCCCTGGGTGCGCCGCAAGTGGCCGCAGACCATAATCTCCTGGACTCGCTACGTAACCAAAGGACTCCGGGACCCGCTGGTAGGCAGAGACCTGCTCTACGGCGTAGCACTCGGGCTGCTTCTGAACCTCGGCAGCGTGGCCGCGGCGGCGTTTCACGGCAATAACGGACAGCCCCTCTTCCCGCAGCTCGATCCGCTCTCGGGAGTCCGCATCGAGGCCGCGGTCTTGCTCGGATATGTTCCTTCCGCGTTCTTTACGGCGCTGCTCTTTTTCTTTCTGCTATTTCTACTCCGGGTTCTGGTGCGCAAGGAGTGGATCGCTGCAGCGGTGTTCGTCGCAGGAATCGCGGCAGCACTCACCTTCGGTACCACCACACCCGCCGTCGACTACCCCGTGGCGCTGTTGTCGTTTGCGATCTTCGCGTTCGCTCTGCTGCGCTTCGGCCTGCTGTGCGCCATCGTGATCTCCGCGGTGGGCCAGGTCGCGGGCCTGTGCGCACTTCTGGATTTCTCGGCATGGTACGCGGGATTGTCGGCCATTCCGTTGCTGGCGATCGCGCTGATCGCGGCCCACGGATTCCGATGCTCCTTGGGTGGCCGGAAGCTGTTCACGCTGGAAGCGTGAGCGCCTGTTCCAAGTCCTCGATCAGGTCGTCGGGGTGCTCCAGGCCGATCGAAAGCCGGATCAGGTTCTGCGGGGTGCTTGAATTCGGACCTTCGACGCTCGCGCGGTGTTCGATCAGGCTGTGCGCGCCGCCCAGGCTGGTGGCGCGGATAAAGAGCTTGCAGCCGGCCACCGCCGCCATCGCAGCCTCGCGCCCGCCGCGCACCTGGAACGACAGCATGCCACCGAATCCACACATCTGCCGCGAGGCGATCTTGTGGCCAGGGTGCTCTTCCAGCCCTGGATAGTGCACGGTTTCCACCGCGGCGTGCGCGCGCAGAAACTGCGCGACCTGCATGGCGTTCTCCGATTGCGCGCGAACCCGCCAGGGCAGTGTCTCCACGCCGCGCAGCGTCAGCCAGCAATCGAAGGGCGAGGGCACGCTGCCCCCGTAGCGCTGCGATTTTCGGGCGCGCTCGAACAGGTAATTGTCGTTGCGCGTGATCAGAGCGCCGCCCACGACGTCGCTGTGGCCGCCGATGTACTTCGTGGTCGAGTGGGCCACCATATCGATTCCGCAATCCAGCGGGTGCTGCAGCACGGGCGTGGCGAAGGTGCCGTCGCAGATGGTGATGATGTTGGGCGACGCAGCCCGGCACAGGGCGGCAATGGCGGCCAGGTCGGTGACCTTCATCAACGGGTTGGACGGCGTCTCGACCCACACCAGCCGCGTGGTGGACCACAGCGCCGCGTGGACATCGTCGATGCTGGTCATATCGACGTAGCTGGTTTGGATGCCCCACTTGCCGAAGACCTCGCCGATCACCCGGCGCAGGCCCCAGTAGACGTCGTCAGGAGCGACGATGTGGTCGCCGGGCTCAAGGCCCTGAACCACAGCATTGGCCACAGCCAGGCCCGATGAGAAGCAGAGCGCCTGTTTGCCGCCTTCCAGCGATGCCAGGCATTCTTCCAGCGCGTGCCGATTGGGATTATCCTCGCGCGAGTAACTGAAACCGCGAGGATATTCGCCGTCGGCGCCACGTTCGAACGTCGTAGAAAGGTGGATGGGCGGGGTCACGGCACCAGTCGCGGAGTCGACATGTCTGCCGGCGTGAACAGCTCGCGTCTCGATTTTCATGGGTGTCCCCATCCCCCCGGCGTTCCGGGTCTACATTCTGAATTCTGAATTCTGTCTTCAGAATTCTTCCCTTCAGTATAGGTAATCGACCAGGCGCCGCAGCCAGCTTCCGCCATTGGAGGCCGTGCGCGGCGGCGCTGCATCAGGCGGTTCCGGCTGTGCGGACCATTCCTGGCACGCCGCCGCCAACTCCATGAGGCAGTCTGAAACGCCCAGGCGCTCGCTGCGGCCTATGGCGGAGGTATCGCGTTCCTGGGGCGCGTGCTGGCCCAGGGAGACGCGGACCAGGGTGGGAAAAGGATCGCGCAGGCCGTGTTTGAAGCAGAGCCCGCGGGCACGCGGCAGCAGGCCTTCGAGCCGGCGGCGGCTGTCGAGATATTCGGCGTGTTCAGCGGCCAGATCTTCGCTCACGCGGTCGGCATAACCAGGCAGGCGGTAGTATTTCTGGTAGGCGGCCTCCCACGCATCCACCGCGGCGAGGTATTGTTGAACCGCATCCCGCAGTTCCAGCGTGAATTCGCGGTCGTCCATCTCCTCCATTGAAAATACCAGACTCGCTTTATCCCATGCAGATGCCCCAAGTGATTTCGATACCAGTGGGGCGATACCACCGGTACTAGGTGCGTGGAATCCCCCACCCGCCAGGCCAATTGTCGAATTTCGCCTCTTGTTTTCTGCAAGTTATCGATGGCAGGCCGATTGCACGATTGAAGTTCTATGGCATACGTAATTACGGACACCTGTACCAAGGACGAGTTGTGCGTGCAAGCCTGCCCGGTGGACTGCATCCACCCGAAGCAGGACGAGCCCGGTTTCGCCGACGTGCCGCAGCTCTACGTCAAGCCCGACGATTGCATCGATTGCGGCGCCTGCGTCCCGGTCTGCCCGACCAACTCGATCTTCGTGCTGGATGAGCTGCCGCCCGAGCTGGCGCGCTTCGCCGAACTGAACGCCGCGCATTACAACTGAGCTGCGGCAGCAAGACCCATTCAAGAATTGGATGCGGCGGGGAATCACAACTTCTGTTAAGGTTCACCCGCCGCCCTTGCCATGGGTCCGCCGTACCTGAGCCGCTTTTTCTCCTTTTGACGCGTTCCCCCACAGAGGGAATGCCTGTGTTGAAACACTTTCACCACGCGGCTCTGTTGGCCGCACTTTCCACCACTGTATTCGCCCAGGGCGTGCCGGAGCGCTACTACCATGCCATCCGCTCCAACGACCTGCAGACTCTCGGCACCCTGCTCCAATCCGGAGTCGCCCACACGCGAGACAGCCGCGGTACCACGCCCCTGATGTACGCCGCCGCCAACGGCAGTATCGAAGCCGTGCGCGCCCTCATCGCCGCCGGAGCCGATGTCAACGCCGCCAACGATTTCGGCGCCACCGCGCTGATGTGGGGAATCATCGATCCAGATAAGGTTCGCGCACTGTTGGCCGCCGGAGCCGACGTGCGCGCCCGCTCGAAGATGGGCCGCACGCCGCTCTACCTGGCCGCGGCCAACGACGGCTCCAGCGCGACCGTCAAGCTGCTGCTCGACCGCGGCGCCGACGCCACGGCACGCGACAGCCAGCAGTCCACGCCGCTGATGGCGGCCGCCAGCGCCAACGACCTGGCCAGCATCCGCCTGCTGATCGAGCACGAGGCCAAGGTGAACGATGCCGACGCCTTCGGCATGACTCCGCTCATGCAGGCGGCCGCCAACAACAACACAAAGGCAGTCGAGCTCCTGCTGGCCCGGGGCGCCGACATCAACGCCGTCTCCAAGCCCGAAGCGCAGATGGGCGTCAAGAACGGCGCCCTCGCGCTCGGCAACTTCACGCCGCTTCTGGTCGCGGCCAGCGCCGGCGGCCCCGATGTAATTCGCGCGCTTCTCGATGCCGGTGCCAAGGTCGACGCGGTGGATGTGCGCAAGATGACGCCGCTGATGCTGGCTATCGCGACCGACCACGCCGACCCGCGCGTGATCCGCATGCTGCTCGCGCGCGGAGCCGACCCCAACCGCAAGGACAAATACGGCGAATCGTGCATCGATTGGGCCCGCAAGTTCAACAACCCGGCGGTGCTGCGCGAACTGAACCAGCAGCCGGCCAAGGCCCCGGCCGGTAGCGTGATCGTTCCCACATCCCTCGTTGGCGCGCCCGGCGCTGGTGAAGCCGCCGCGCGCTCGATCGAGCTGCTCCAGCGCAACAGCGCCAGGTTCTTCCGCGAGGGCGGCTGCGGCGCCTGCCACACGCAGAACCTGACCGGGATGGCCGCCGGCGCGGCGCAGGCGGCGGGTCTCGCCATCCACGAAGAAGGCAGGGCTGCCGACCTCAAGGGTGCGGAAATGTTCCTGGCCGGAATGGAACAGGTCCTGCTGCAGCGCATGGACGCACCGGTTCCGGACATTCTCACGTACACAGGCATGCAGCTCATCGCGGGGAACGCCGCGCCGAGCCGCGGTACCGACGCCATGACGCACAACCTGGCAGCCTTGCAGCGCCAGGCCGGCAACTGGCACGTCGGCTGGGTGGCGCGCGCTCCGATGGGCGACGGCGATATTTCGCGCACTGCGACGGCCATCCGCGTGCTCCAGGTGTACGGCCCTGCCGGCCGCAAGGCCGAGTTCCAGAAGCGCATCCAGCGTGCCGCCGCGTGGCTGGCCGCTGCCGAGCCCAAAATCACCGAGGACCTCACCATGCAGCTCCTCGGCCTCAAGTGGGCCGGTGCCGCCGCCCGCGACCTGCAAGCCGGCGCACGCAAGCTGATGAGGCTCCAGCACGAAGACGGCGGCTGGGCGCAGACCCCGTACCTGCCAGCCGACGCCTATGCCACCGGCGAAGCGCTTTACACGCTGCGCGAACTGGGTGTGCCCGCGAATTCCGCCGGCATTCAGTACCTGCTCCAGACCCAGGCAGCCGACGGGAGCTGGCACGTAGCGAGCCGCGCTCCGAAGTTCCAGCCTTACTTCGAGAGCGGCTTCCCGTATGGCGGAGATCAGTGGATTTCCTCCGCCGCGACTGCATGGGCCACGATGGCGCTCAGCGATTCATCGCGGCCGAAGCAGGTCGCGAGCCGCTGATCCCGCCGGGGCAGGCCCCTCTCGGCCTGCCCCTCTTTTTACGCCGCAAGCGCCAGCGGGAGCGTCACGTGCAGTGCGGTCCCGCGGCCGGGTGCGGAATCGACCGTAAACGCGCCGCCCAGATGGCTGACCCGCTCCTGGATTCCAAGTAGCCCCATGCCGCGCTCCCGCTGCGGCGTGAAGCCCTTGCCGTCGTCCTCGATTGCCAGCCGCAACCCGGACTCCTGCTGCTCCACCGTGATCTTAACGTTGTGCGCCTCGGCATGCTGCACGCAGTTGTGCAGAGCTTCCTGCACGATCCGGTAAACGCAGGTCTTGTGTTCTTCCGGAAGAGCCTCCGACACCATGGCGGCGTCCACCTTCACCCGGATTCCGCTGCGCTTGGAAACTTCGCGAGCCTGCCACTCCAGCGCCGGCACCAGTCCGAGATCGTCGAGCATCGACGGCCGCAACAGCAGCGCCATGTTGCGGACCACCCGGATCGACTGCTCCACTTCGTGCTTGATCTCGCCGATCTTGCCCGCAGCGGCTGTATTATCGGCGCGGATGAGCTGCGAAAGGTTCGCCAGCTCCACCAGGACTCCGGTCAGCGCCTGCCCTACTTCGTCGTGCAGCTCCCGCGAGATGGACCGGCGCTCCTGCTCCTGCGCTTCCACCAGGCGTGCGGAGAGATTCTGCAGGGCCAGCCGCGCCGCCGAGCCTTCGGCCTCCAACCCGAGGATCTTGCGCATGGCAAAGGCCGCCAGCACCAGCCCCAGTCCGACGGTCAGCGCCACGGTGATTCCCAGCCGGCGCTGGAACTGCTCGAACAGGGCTTCCACCCGCGCCTTGCCGTCGTTCAATTGCGCTTCGTTGAGCTCGCGGATCTGGTCGGCGATGCCCAACATGGACATGCGGCGCGGGAAGACCTCGTCCCGCAGGAACAGGTATCCGTTCTTCTGCCGGTGCTGCGGCGTCCACTCGAATACCGGTTCCAGGACGCGCCAGTAGTCGTCCAGCTCGCGCGTCAGGCCGGCGAATGGAGCTTTTTCCCGCTCGTTGAGCAGGGCGCGGTACGCGGCCAGTGCGGCGTCGGTGTCCTTGCGGGTTTCGAGCAGGCTGTAGCGGTGTCCTTCGGCTTTGCCGGCTTCCGGTTCCAGCAGGTAGTCGCGCACGTAAGTCCCAGAGACGTAGACATCGCCGCGAATCCGTTCCAGCAGGCGCGTGCGCAGCAGGAAATCTTCGCGGATGCGGTTGTTGGCGCCGCGAATCTGCGAGATGGCCTGGATGGCGTCGAAGCCGGCGAACGCGCCCAGCAGGAGCAGCCCGCCGAAGCCGGCGGTGAGCACCAGTCGTGTGCTGATCGTTCCTGGCGTGCGGATTCCCACAGTCTATTTCTCATTATGCGCGTTGAGGCTCGAGTGAGTCCGAGACTACAGCGAAATCACCAGCGGCACGCCTGTCAGACCGAGATGCCGATCTGTCGACCAGCATTCACTAGTCTTCCGTTGGCGCATAATGATCAATCCGTGAGCATCTGCCAGCGTCAGCTTCTGGTCGCTGTACTTCCGTACCATGTGCGAAGTCTCATCCAATGCATCGGAATCGAACCCACACACCACGAACCTCGGCAACTCGCTTACGAAGGCGAGGAACTGCACGGCACGATGCTGGTCGTACCGTCGCAGAAACCAACCGTGGCCTTCGGCGATTACCAGGGCGGAAGTCGCCAACGGCGGCGGGTCGGAGAACAGGCGGCGGAACACCGGGTGAAACGTGTCAGAGCGATCGAGTAACGCGATCAGGGCCGAGGTGTCGACGTAACACTCAGTCCTTCGCGCCATAGACGATTTCATCGATGGACCGGCTCGACCGCGGATCACCTGATTCCACGAAGCCCGCGTATCGCATCCACGGTGCTTCTTCGTTCGCGGGCAGCGCGTTTCGCAATGCGCGGCGAATCAGTTCAGCTACGGATATGCCGAGTGCGGCGGCTTCTTTCTTCGCCAATGCGTACTCGCGCTTGTCCAGGCTGATCTGTGTGCGAATCATGTTATCACCAATCTCTTCCATGATAACAGATGACAGGTTGACTTACGCCGGGTCAGATCAAACTCAACTGCCTCGGATCGTGCTGGGGCGGCGCCTCGACCTTGCGCACATCGTCGTAGCCCGGGTCGAACTTGCGGATCAGCTTGTTGAGCCGCATGGAGGCTTCCCAGATCTCGAAAAGCAGCGTGCAGCGCGGGCAGCCGCCTTTGATGGCGCCGGGACCGTCGATCGCCGGATTGTATCGTTTGTGGCGGCTGCAGCGGCCGTTGAACTTACGGCTTCGGATCTTCAACGCAACTCCAGACCACATGTTATAACCCAAATCAGTTTTCGGGGCTATGCGTGATGGAATGCGGGGGCGGTGTGGCTCCGGGCTTGGTCAGGCCTTGGTGATTTCGGCCGGACTTTGCGCCTCCGCCGGTTTTTCGGGCTCGCCCTTTAACGCCGTCTTGAAATTGCGGATGCCTTCGCCGAGGCCTTTGGCAACCTCTGGGATCTTCTTGCCGCCGAACAGCAATACCGCCACGCCCAGGATCACCAGCAGCTCCGGGAATCCGATCGTCTCAAACATTCGCTACCTTCCTCTAAGAGGGGACGTATCCATTTTAACGCTGGTTACCACTTCCTTACGGGCCAGGACCGCAATCCGCTGCCCGCGCTACAATCCGAGTGAATGCCCTCAGCGCAACGGGTTCAGTGGGCAAGGATTCGGGTGGCAGCCGTGATCGTCACCGGTATGCTGATCCTGGGGACCCTCTGCTTGCTGCTCACCGGCGGAACACTGCTGGAGCCCAAGACCACGCTCATTCTCTATATGCCGGATGCCGTCGGGCTCGGCGTCGGATCGCCCGTGCGGGTCGATGGTATCGGCGTCGGCAAGGTTAGCTCGGTCGAGCTATCGGGCTCCGCTCAGCCGGATCGCGTCGTCAAGGTGATCATGACCATCGAACGTGACCGCCTCTACAGCATTCCCGATGATTCGACGGCCGAAGCCTCCGCCGATACACTGGTGGGCGACAAGTTCGTCGATATCGACAGCGGTCACAGCAAGACTACCTTGAAAGCGGGGGCAGAGATCGTCTACAAGACGACGCCCGAGCTGATGAAGCGGCTCGACCTCACGCAGTTCGAGAATCGCCTGCGCGCGGTGGACGCGCTGGTCAGTGAACTCGAAAAGGGACAGACTCCCCTTGGCCAGTTCGTTCAGGGAGACGAGATGTACCGGACCCTGATCCACCGCGTGGCAGAATTGGATGCTGCCATTCGCGTCGCGGCCCGGACCACGGGCGCCGTGGGCCAGGTCCTGTACAGTGAAGCGGATTACCGGAAGATCTCAGCGCCCCTGGAGGATATGGATCTGAGCCTCGCCCGGATCCAGTCCGGCCAGGGCCCGCTCGGCCGGCTCCTGCGCGACAACGCTCAATATGTGCAGGCGCGCGACGCCCTGGCCGACTTACACACTACGATAACGGCTCTCCGCAGCAACACGCTGATGACTTCTGACCGGCAATATACCGAATGGACTCGCGGCGTCCAAAACATGATCCGGATGGTTGATGAGTTCTCCGTGAATCCGTTGATCGAGACGACCGAGAGCTATGACGCTATCGCCGGCGCGGCGCGCGAATTGGAGTCGGGATTGAAGGAATTCCGGGAGAATCCCCGGAAATTCCTGCGGTTGAAGATGTTCTAGCCGGCCATCAGGCACCCGGCCGGGCGGGCACGAAGTAAACCTTGCCGGCGGCCGCATCCAGTATCCACACCGGTCCGGAGCCGGCCTCGTTGAGCCGGAACCATGATCCCATGGGGGTGATTCCGTCTATGCGGCAATCGCATTCCACCTGCTTCGAATCGCTGGTGGCCCGGTCCCAGACGGTTGCGGTCCGCAAGCCGGCCATGACCACCTTGCCGCCATCGGCCGAAAAGGCTAATCCCCCCGGAGCGAAAGCCCCCGGAAAATCCTGCCGCGTGGACGCGCCGGTCACATCCTGGAAGATCGATAGAGTGCCGCCGGTCACCACCGCCGCATCGTGACCGCCCGGAGCGAAGGCGACCTGTGCGCCGCCATGGGCATCCGTCAGGAGACGGTTGCCGCCCGGGTACTGAACCAGCGCCACCGACGTTTCGCGGCCAATCAGGACACACGTCCCGTCATCGCTGACCGCGACGGCCGGCATGCGCGATGTACCGGTTGCCGCCGCGGCTTGGGCTGTGGCGCCGGAAACCGCCGGCACCGGCAAGGGTTGGCCCAAATCCGGCGAGCCGGGCAGCCCTCTCAGAATCTGGACCGCGTTGCCGCGGTACAGCACCGCCGCGCTTCCCGAAGGGCTGAACACCATCCGCGACGGTGCTCCGGACAGTCCCTGCACCGCGATTTCGGTGGCAGCGCCGTTCGCCAGTTGGAACAGGTGAACCGACCCGTCCGCCGCCACGGCCAAAGCCGAATCGCCTCGCGGCGCAACCACCGCGCCGGCCGCGCTCATGCCCAGGTCCACTGCATCGCTCATCAGTGCCGCCCCGGGGATGCCCCGAATCTGTCGCAGTGCGTTGGCGGAGGAATCGAACAGGTAACCGGCGGACGGCCCCGCAACATTTCCCGTCTGCGCATAAGCCAGGCAGCAGATGAGGCTTGCAAAAACAGGCGTTCGCAATCGCATTGACTTACCTCGGAGGTCCTACGGTACCCGATCCGGCGCCGATGGTGACCGGCGCCGTCGTGGTAGAACCGGACGGCGTCGTCCCGCCGCCGCCCTGTTGCGTCGCATAGACGATTCCGCCGACCGCGGCGGCTCCCGCCACGGCCAGCACGGCGATCAGCTTTGCGCTGATGCCGCCCGCGGCCACGGTGCCTGCCGCCGTCAGCACGGCGTTGGACTGGTTGATATCGATGGACCCGGTTCTCCCGTTCTGGCTCGCGTTGACGTGGATCCGGAACTGGCCCTTCACGGTGTTGGGCCGGAAGCCGTGCGCCACCGCCTGTCCCTGCTCGTCGGTGTTGACGGTCACGGTCCGTGCACCGTTGGCGAAAACGCCGCTCGCGCCGTTGGAAGGCAGGGTGAACACCACCACCGCTCCGGCCACGGGCCGGTGGTTTTCGTCCTGCACCTGCACCACGGGCTCGCGCGCCGTCCGCTCCTTGATGTTGTTGATCTGCCCCTCGCCTTCAACCACGACCAGGTTGAGCATCGGCGCCTGCGAGAACGCAGGCAGCCATAACGCCAGCAGCAGAGCCAGACAACGCAATATCGCCTCCCCGCATATTATGGCACGCGGCTCACTGCGAGGATCAGGTCGGCCGCCTCCGCGATGCCGCCGGCGCGGAAATCGGGGGCATGCTCCGGCCCCCTTTCCTGCCACCGCCGGTCGATGAGGATGGTCCGCACGCCCGCATTGGCGCCGGCATCGATATCGCGCCAGCGGTCGCCTACCATGAAGCTTTCGGCGAGATCGACTCCGTAGCGGTCCGCGGCCTCCAGCAGCATTCCGGGCTTCGGCTTGCGGCAGACACAGCGGTCACGGTCGTCGTGACAGCAGACCAGGACGTCGTCGAGGGGCAGCGCAGCTCGCACAAGCGCCTCCATGGCGTCGATCGTCTGGCGCGACTGGGTTCCGCGTCCGACGTCGGGCTGATTGGTGACGACGATCAGGAGGAAGCCAGCGGCCTTCAAGCGCGCCAGAGCCGGAGCGGCCTCGGCGTAGATGTGCAGCTCTTCCGGGGTCTCCGGCGGATAAGGCTTGCCATCGCGAACTAGGGCTTGATTGAGGACACCGTCCCGGTCGAGAAAGACAGCTTTGGCCATAAACTACCGGCAGGGCCGGCGCCTGAAAACGATCGTCCGCCTCACTACCACTTGGTCTCCGAGACTTTCAGGGCCGGGTGAGTTACCAGCAGGTGCCAGATGACGGCCTGGAAGGCTTCGGCGTGCGGGGTCACGTGCTTGGGATTCACCGTCGGCACGATCACGCAAGCGTCGGCGGCCCGGGCGGTGTATCCGCCGTCGCGGCCGACAATGCCGGTGACGGTGGCTCCCACTTCCTTGGCCACATGGATCGCGCCGATCAGGTTCACGCTCACTTGTTTCTCGACGTTGCCGCCGCCCACCGAGAAGATCAGCAGCCCATCCTCCGCTTTCAGGCGGCTGGTACGAAGCCAGCTCTCGAAGACGCCGCTCCAGCCCTCGTCGTTGGTGCGCGCGGTCAGTTCGCTCACGTTGTCTGTGGGCGCGTAGGCCTCGAAACCGCAGATTTTGCGGAAGTCGTTGACTGCGTGCGACGCGTTGGCCGCGCTCCCGCCCACTCCGAGGATGAACAGCCGCCCGCCGCGCGCACGGCACGCCGCCAGCCGCTCGGCTACGCGCTCCACCGCGCCCGTGTCGATCTGTTTGATGGTCTCGATGGCTTCCGCCAGGAATTGCTCCGCGAATGTCATTTTGAAAGAAACTCCGCCAGGTCGCGGATTCCCTCCGCCGACCCGATCTCATAAAACCGGTCCGGCGATTCCCAGGCTGCCAGCTCGCCTCGTCGCAGCAGATCCTGGTACAGCGCCGCGAGATCGCTTGGCCGGTCTTCGTGAATGTCGTTGAACGCCGCGCGCCGGAACATCCCCAGGCCGTAATCGATGTAGCGCATGGCAGGTGTCCGGTTCACCTTATCGTAAGCTACAATCCGCCCGCCGGTAAACTCCACGTTGCTGGTGTCCCACTGCCCTTCGTTGCGATATACGGTCATCAGGCCCGCCTTGCCTGATTCCAGAAAGGCGCGTTCGGCCGCTCCGTAATCGCAGGTCAGGTAAGAATCGCCGTACACCACGGCGAATGCCTCGCCGAGCAGCGGCAGCGCCCGCCGGATTGCGCCCGCGGTGCCCAGCAAAACCGCTCCATCCGGCGAATAATCGACGTGCAGCCCGAAGGCGCTGCCATCGCCCGCGAACTCGCGGATCTGGCCGGCGCGATAGCCCACGCACATGACCGCGCGGCGGTATCCAGCCCGCGCCAGCAAGCGAAGCTGGTGCGCCAGAAAGGGCTCCCCGGCAACGTCCACAAGGGCTTTCGGGATGGTCTCGGTGATCGGCCGCAGGCGGGTGGCCAAACCGCCGGCAAGTATGGCGACCGGCAGCATGTCAGGAACGCGTCACCAGCGCAGTGCCTTCGAAGTCGAAGCGCATCCGGACCTCGCGAAGTCCCGCGGCAATCAGGGCCCGCCGCACCCTGGTCTTGTCCTCGGAATACACCATCAGAAAGCCTCCGCCGCCGGCGCCGATCAGCTTTCCTCCCAGCGCACCGCTATCTCGCGCAAGCTGGTAATATTCGTCGATCTGCGAATTGGTCATCGACTTGGATCGGTATTTCTTCCGCTCCCAGTGCTCGTGCATGATCGCGGCAAACCGCCGAAGATCGCCTCTCTCCAGCGCCTCCTTGCTCTCGTAGCCGAACTGCTTGATCTGGTGCAGGTGGTCGATCATCCCGGTATCGCCGCCACGGGTCCTCTGGTCCTGTTCGGCCAGAATGGCCGCGGCCGAACGTGTGAAGCCCGTGAAGAACAACAGCAGGTTGTCCTCCAGGTTATAGAGCGTCTCCGTGTGCACGTTGAGTGGCTTGACCTCTACCGAGTCGTCCCGTCGGAAATCGAAGGCGGTGATGCCGCCGAACGAAGCGATGTACTGGTCCTGTTTCCCGATCGGTTCCTGGAGCAGGTCGATCTCGATGTGGCATGCCTGTTCCGCCAGCGCCTGGCGCGGAACGAACTCCTTGTTGAGACTGTGCAGGGCCCGCAGCAGGGCAACCGTGAAGCTTCCGCTCGATCCCAGCCCCGTGCCCGCCGGAATATCCGAGAGACTTACGATTTCCAGGTGCGGCGCAGCCACAGGCACCAGGCGCAGCGCCTCGCGGATGATCGGATGCTTGATCTCGTCGATGGTCTGCGTCACCTCGGTGGCCGAATACTTGATCAGGTACTCGCGCTGGAAGGTTTCGTGTAGCGTGATGTACACGTAGCGGTCGATGGCGGCCGAAAGCACGAATCCGCCGTGTTCGCGGTAGTAGGAGGGCAGGTCGGTTCCACCGCCTCCCAGCGAGATGCGAAGGGGAGCGCGCGTGATAATCACTTGCGATTCTCCTCGTAAACCTGCTCGATGACCCTCAGGGCTGCCTGGGCATCGCGGATTCCCGGGTCGGGCTGCCGGCCGAGCCGGATGTCCTCGAAGAACGCGGCATTCTCCTGCTCCCAGGAGGCGTCCGCCATCGGGTACTCCCACGCCAGTGTCTCGGGAGGGCCCATCTCGGGCGACATCTTGTAGAAGGTCAACCGCTCCGTGCCGTAGCTCCCGCCCAATCCGTTGATCTCCAGCTTGCCCACCCGTCCGGAGATTTCCAGCGAGAAGAGATTCTTCCACTCCGTCCAACTGGCGTGCAGAAAGGCCACCTGGCCCCTGGCCGTTTCCAGCAGGAGGAATCCGTTGTCCTCCACCGGCATGTTCCAAAAGTAAGTGGGCGCGGCGCCGCGCACGCGCGCGAAGTCGCCGAGGAACCAGCGGGCGAGATCGATCAAGTGCATGCCCTGATCGATCAGCTCGCCGCCGCCCGAGCGTTCCGGAACCGCGCGCCACTCCTTGTCATAACCCATGCGGCCGCCGTGTCCGTATCGTCCGCGGATAAACATCATCTCGCCGAGTGCGCCGGTCTCGAAAATCTCACGCGCTTTGCGCACTGCCCGGTGATAGCGATGATTGAAGCCTACCCGTACTAGTGCGCCGGTGCGGGCAGCGGCTTCGGCGACGGCGTCGAGTTCCGCCGCGCGGCGCGCGCCCGGCTTCTCGATCAGCACGTGCTTGCCGGCGGCGGCTGCCGCCTGCGCCACCCGCGCCAGCATGTCGTGCGACGTCGCGGCGAATACCAGGTCCACCTTTTCGCTGGCCGCCGTGGCGCGCCAATCGGCCGTGGATTCTGCGCCCGGATACTTCGCCGCCAGCGCGGCCGCGCGCGTGGGGTCTACGTCGCAGCAGACCGTCACCTTGCATCCGCCAATCGCGGCCGCGCGCTTCTGGCCAATCAGGCCGCAGCCGACGATGGCCGCTCGTAATGTGCTCTTCTCCGTCACCGCTTCAACGGGTCCTCCACCCATGGCGGAGTGGCATCGATCAGGCGACCCAGTTCCGGCTCCACCTCGTCCATCTTGCATTTCATTTCCCAGGCGATCTCGCGATAGCTGAAATGCCCCTTTGTGCCGCTGCGCAGCTTGGAAATGTACTCTGCCTCGGCAAAATCCATTTTGAACAGGAAGCGTGAACGCGCCCCGAACGGCAACAGGTACTCGCGTCCCGGCGCGGGCAATTGCCGGATGGCCGCGAATGCCGCTTCCATCGCCGGGCCGTACACTCCCGCTGCGCCGCACTCCGTGACCAGCTTCGGAGTGTCGAAGCCGAGGTCCCCGCTGTACGCCTGCCGGAACTTCTGGCAGCGCCGGTGGCGGTGCAGATCGCGGTATGCGCCAATGTCCATCACGATGTCGTACGCGTACAGGCCGCCGCGGAATCCCGCCAGAATCTCATCCCGCCGGGTTCGCGAGCCCATCGCGACATCGATCACCTCCGCGCGTTTGGCAGGACCCCACCCGCACGCCAGTTCGTACAACTCCCGGAAGGGGCGGTCCGTCACCGGATAGAGCAGGGTGGCCACGATATCGGCGGGCACATGGCTTGGCCGAAGCAGGTCGACGCGATCCAGTTCTAGCCCCGCCGGCGCAGGCAGGTTCTGGTCCGCCCAGAGTTTCAATTCCGCCTGCGACCGGGCCGTGTGTTCGTCGGGATCGGCGTGGCGCGCCAGCGTGGGCGCGAGCGGCTCGGCCGCCGCGGCAGGATCCCACCGGCATTCGGGTTCCGCCGCGCACGCCTCGGCAATCTCCTGCCCGAGACTGCGCAGTTCCAGGTACGGACTGCCCTTCAATCTGCGGATCTGCTTTTCGACGGTGCGAATGCTGGCCACCTGTCCCACATTGGTCGGCACGCCCCAGAAGAGCAGGTATCGGGCCACGTCGAAGGCGCGCGCCGCAAGATTGCGCTTGTACGCCTCCGGCTTCATGTCGTCGGGCCGCGGCAGGCACTCCGAGAGGCGCGCAAACGCTAGCTCGTTGACCTTGGCGTAGGCCGCCAGCAGCGCCTCTCCGGCCGCCTGGTAGGCCGCACGGATCTGCGGATCCGAAAACTCGGGCGGCACGACAAAGCCCGACTTGGAAAAATCCTGGTATCGCGAGCTCTTGGCCTGCCCGTCCCACAGCGGCTCTTCCTCGATCTCCGTGGCCGCAAGCTCGCTGATCCCTTCGAAGCACATAACGGTGTGCCCCAGGTCGGCGATCGACGCGTGCCCGTACTGGAAATAGAAACTCTCCAGAAACTTCATCGAATCGTGGGTCCGAACCCACTCGATGGAGTCGCGAATGGAATCCGGCGACCGGCTGTATCGGGCCAGCGCGTAGGCGCTCTTCTCCGGCGGCATGGGCGCCACAGTGATCACGCGTTTGGGCGGGGTCAAGAAGTTATGATAGCGGAGTGCAAATCCGGATTCAGCGCATTCACCCCGAGGCCATTCTCCCCGCCTATGCGCACGGCCCCGGCGAAGACGCCGGGATGGACCTCCATGCGGTAGAGCAGGTAACCCTGGAGCCCGGCATCCCGCGCCTGGTGCCCACGGGCCTCACCGTGGAGATCCCGCCCGGCTTCGAAGCGCAGGTACGGCCGCGCAGCGGGCTGGCTCTCAAGCACGCCATCACCATGCCCAACGCGCCGGGCACCATCGACCCCGGCTATCGCGGGGAAGTGCGCGTGATCTTGCTGAACCTGGGTCGCGAGCCGTACACGATTCATCCCGGCGACCGGATCGCACAGATGATTGTCGCGGCATATGAGGCCGTGGAGTGGGTGGAAGGTGTGCTGGCCGGGTCTGCGCGGGGCAGCGGGGGCTTCGGGTCCTCGGGACGCTGACCAGGCCTGCTCTAGCGCAAATAGAACAGGCTCAATCTGGGCAGCTTCGCCTGCTCCAGCAGATTGCGCTCCAGGTACTGCTTCTCCAGCATCGCCAATTGGTCCGCCGTCATCTTGCCGCGATACGGCCGGAGTTGCCGGTCCAGTTCCTGGCGCGCCGCCAACAACTGCTCCTCGGTCTGGTTCGCGCGCGCCAGCGCCATCATCTTCTCTTCCAGCACCGTCAACCGCTGCTCCAGCGCCTCCAGGTTCTGATAGTGCTCTTCCACCCTCGCCGCCAGCCGCCGCAGCGATTCCGCAATCTCCGCATACGGCACTGCCTCCGCATTCGCCCCCAGGTACTTCCGCAGGTCCTCCAGCGGAAATGGTGCCTTCGGTTCGGGCCTCGGCTGGGCCGTGCCCGCCATGACTTGTGCCTCCATTAGCACGGCCTGTGCGCAGAAAGCCAGCGAGTTGACCATCTGCGTCTTCACCTTGCGCCCGCGCCATTTCTCGAACGCGTCGTCGATTCCCCGCAGTACGGCCTCCAGCGGCACGCCCGCCTCGTTCCAGCTTTCGATCAGCGCCCAATCCAGCGGCGAAAGTAGAAACAGGCCCGTGCCCCGCGCCCGCTGAAAATGCTCCTCGATTTCCGTGAAGTAGTTGAAGTAGTTCACGCCGGATGATTGCGTTCCCAGATCATCTGCAGGCCTTCCAGCGTGAGGTACTCATCCACCGCCTTGAGATACTTCGAGCCGCTGACGATGAGGTGCGCCTGCCCGCCGGTAGCGATGGCCTTAGTCTCGGGACCGAGCTTGGCGATCACGCGCTCCAGAATCCCGTCGATCATCCCCACCGCGCCGAAGTACAGCCCGCTCTGCATGCTCGCGACCGTGTTGGTGCCGACCACGTCCTTCGGCGGCCGGAAATCCACCAGCGGCAGCCGGGCGGTCTTGCTGAACAGCGCGTCGATCGCGATCCCGATGCCGACTGCGATCGCCCCGCCCAGATACTCGGCGTCCTTCGAGATCACGTCGAAATTGATGGTGGTGCCCAGATCCACGATCACGCACGGCCCACCGTATTTGTAGAATCCCGCGACGCCGTTGACCAGCCGGTCGGCGCCCACCTCGTTGGGGTTGTCGTAACGAATGGTCAAGCCGAGATCGGTTTTCGGACCGACAAACACGGCCTCGGTCTTGAAGTACCGCCGGGTCATCGACGCCAGAGTGGAGTCGATCGGCGGAACCACGCTGGAAATGATGATCCCATCCACCGTGGCGATATCGAGCCCCACGGGCGAAAACAGGTTGCGAAGCAGGATGCCCCATTCGTCGGCGGTCTGTTCGTGAACCGTCCGCAGCCGCCACTGGCAGACCAGGTTACGCCCTTCGAATGCGCCGATCGTGATGTTGCTGTTGCCTGCGTCAAGAGTCAGCAGCACGTACGCCTCCTGCAAGTATCAGGGTATCGGTTCCGTTATCCTGGCGCACGATGAGGTAGCCCGCGGGGTCGAGTCCCGCGGTGGTGCCGCTAATGACGCCGCCGGGCTGATCCACGATGACCCGGCGTCCGGCAACATAGCTCGAGGCGTGCGCAAAGAGCCGGAGAATGGTTTCGGAATCTTCTTTCACCGTGGCATCGATGGCCGGGAGCAGCGCGAGCAGGATGTCCTCGCGGTCGATCTCCCGGTCCGCGTGCAGCCGCAGTGACGTTGCCTCGATCCCAGGCGGGAACGCGGTGTGGTTCACGTTGATTCCGATGCCGGCGATCGCCCGGCCGTTGACAAGCTGCACCAGGATGCCGCCCGCTTTGCGGCCGTCCAGCATGAGGTCGTTCGGCCAGCGCAGGTCGCAGACGATGCCGGTGGCTTGCGCGATGGCGTCGGCTGTCGCTACTCCGAGCGCGAGCGTCAAGAGCGGAGTGGGTTCGAGGACGATCGTGCAATAGATGCCGTAGGCCGCCTCGGAGTGCCAGTGGTGTCCGTGGCGGCCCTGGCCGGCAAGCTGCCGGTCGGCCAGAACCACGGTCCCGGCCGGTTCGCCCGCTGCCACGCGCTGCGTGGAATCGATCGAATCGAAATAGAGAAGCCGACGATCCGGGAACGCGGCGCGCAGACGTTCCAGCCTCATACCTGTTCCAGGCGGAAGCTGATGTCCATCGCGCGTGCGGAGTGGGTGATGGCCCCGGAAGAAACGAAGTCGGCGCCGGTCTCCGCATACGCCCGGACGTTTTCCAGCGTAATGCCGCCCGACAGCTCTACCCGCGCGCGCCCAGCGATCTCCCGGATCCATTCCGCCGCTTCGCCCGGCGTCAGGTTGTCCAGCAGCAAATGCGCCGCTCCCGCATCGAGCGCTTCCCGCAGTTCCTCGCGCGTGCGGACTTCGATCTCGATCGGCAGCGTGCTCGCGGCGCGCGCCCGCCCGATTGCCGCGCGAACCCCGCCGGCCGCGGCGATATGGTTGTTCTTGATGAGAATCGCGTCCCACAGGCCCATCCGGTGATTGGTGACACCGCCGGCCGCCGCAGCTTGTTTTTCAAGCACCCGCAAACCAGGCGTGGTCTTCCGCGTGTCCAGCACGCGGCACCCGGTGCCCGCCACCCTGTCGGCGAACTGGCGCGCGGCGGTAGCCACTCCGCTCAGGCGCTGCAGAAAGTTGAGCGCCACCCGCTCCCGCTCCAGCAGCAGGCGCGCGGGTGCTTCGATCGCGGCGATCACGTCGCCATCCGCGCAAGCATCTCCGTCATTCTTCAGCAGGGTGACCGCTTGCCGGTAGATTTCCGGCAGCAGGTCCAGCCCGGCAACCACTAGCGGCTCGCGCGCAAGAAAGCGCCCCGACGCCATCAGCGGTTCCGGCACGCAGGCGGCCGTGGTCACGTCGCCCGAGCCGATATCTTCCTCCAGCGCGAGCCGCACGATGTCTTTGTAGGGTAGGCCCCCCGGCCTGCCCGCGCGCCGAAGGCGCGCGTTCACTGCGACTCCTCGAGCTTGCGAAGCTGCGCCTTGTACTCCGTGAGCTTCGCGCGCATCCCCTCGATCACCTTGGCCGGAGCCTTCGAAAGGAACGTTTCGTCGCTAAGTTGGCGCTCGTGGCTGGCGATATTTTTTTTGACCTGGTCGATCTCCTTTTGGCGGCGCGCCGGGTCCCCGGCTGTCACCGGGACATCCAGCACCAGGTCGAATTCCGGCGTGGACCGGATCGCCGCGGCCTTGGGCGCGGCTCCCTGCTGGAATGTGAGGTTTACCCGCGCGATTTTCTGGATCGCGTCCGCATGACACCGGGCGATCTCCAGGGCGGCCGTGTGTCCGTACACCGTGCCATTGAGCTGCTGTTTCGGATCGAGCTTGTTCTCCGTGCGCAGCGTGCGGGCCAGCGTCACGATCTCCTGGACGATGGCGAATTCCTTCTCCGCCTCCGGCTCAGCCAGATCCGGCCGGAATTGCGGGTAAGCGGCTAGGGCAATCGACTTGGTCGAATTCTGGCGCAGCCTCTGCCACAGCTCCTCCGTGAGGAACGGCATCGCGGGATGCAGCAGGCGAAGCGCGGTCTCGAAGGCTGCCACCGCGTGCTCCCAGCCCCCGGCCCTGACCTTCTTCAGCTCGATGTACCAATCGCAAAATTCGTGCCAGAAGAAGTGCCACACCAGTTGCGCGTATTCGTGATACCGGTATTGCTCGATGGCCCGGTTGGCATCTGCCGCAACCGCGTTGAGCCGCGAGAAGATCCAGCGATCTTCCGTCTGCAGGGGCACGCCGGACGCTTGCCCCACGTTCATGAAGAGGAAACGTGCCGCGTTCCAGATCTTGTTCGCGAACGCGCGCGCGCTCTCCATGCGCTCTTCGGTGAGCACGATATCCGTGCCCGGCGCGGCGCCCTGCAATAGCGCCATCCGCACCGCATCCGTCCCATACTTCTCGGTCACCACCAGCGGGTCGATCACGTTGCCCCTGGTCTTCGACATCTTCTGGCGCTCGGCGTCGCGCACCAGGCCGTGTATGTAGACCTGCCGGAACGGCACGTCGCCCATGAATTCCAGCCCGAACATCACCATCCGCGCCACCCAGAAAAAAAGGATGTCGAAGCCGGTGATCAAGAGCGACGTCGGGTAGAACTTCGCCAGGTCCGCCGTCTTCTCGGGCCAGCCGAGCGTCGAAAACGGCCAGAGCCCGCTGCTAAACCACGTGTCCAGCACATCGGGATCCTGTTTGAGATCCGTCGAGCCGCACTTCGGGCACGCTGCCGGCGCCTCCCGCGCCACTGTGATCTGCTTGCAGTTGCCGCAGTACCACGCCGGGATGCGATGTCCCCACCAGAGCTGCCGCGAGATGCACCAGTCGCGGATGTTGTACATCCACTCGTTGTAGGTCTTCACCCAGTTCGGCGGCACGAATTGGATGCGCCCATTCTCCACCACCTCGATGGCCTTCTCCGCGAGTGGCTTGGTTTTCACGAACCACTGCGTCGAAATCAGCGGCTCCACCGGCGTCTTCGAGCGCTGGCATTTGCCGAGATTCAGCTTGTAGTCCTCGATCTTCACCAGCGCGCCGGTCTCCTGCAGCCGCGCCACCACGCGGCGCCGCGCTTCGAAGCGGTCCAAGCCCGCAAACGCGCCCGCCGCCGCCGTCATGTTGCCATGCTCGTCGATCACCTGAATCTTGGGCAGGTTGTGGCGCTTGCCAGCTTCGAAATCGTTGGCGTCGTGCGCCGGCGTCACCTTCACCACGCCGGTCCCGAACTCCGGATCGGCCACTTCGTCGAGGATCACCGGAATCTCGCGATCCATCAGCGGAAGCTGTACCGTGCGCCCGTGCAGGTGCGTGTAGCGCGTGTCTTTCGGGTTGATCGCGACCGCGGTATCGCCCAGCATCGTCTCCGGCCGCGTAGTGGCCACCGTGACATAAGTATCGGGCAGCCCGTTGACCGGATACCGGACGTGCCAGAGGTGGCCGGGCACCTCTTCGTGCGCGACTTCGAGATCGCTCAGCGCCGTCATACAGTCCGGGCACCAGTTGATCATGTACTCGCCGCGGTAGATCAGCCCTTTCTCGAACAGCGTGACGAAGACCTCGCGCACCGCGCGCGAAAGCCCGGGATCCAGCGTGAAACGCTCACGCGTCCAATCGCAGGACGCCCCCAGCCGGATCATCTGGCGCTTGATGGTATCGCCGGACCGCTCCTTCCATTGCCACACGCGCTCTTCGAACTTTTCGCGGCCCAGGTCGCGGTAGTTGATGCCTTCTTCGGCAAGCTGGCGCGCCACCACCATCTGGGTCGCGATGCCGGCATGATCCGTGCCCGGCAGCCACAGCGTGTTGTCGCCGAGCATCCGGTGCCAGCGAATCGTCACGTCGATCTCCGTGTGCTCGAGCATGTGTCCGATGTGCAGCACCCCGGTGACGTTGGGCGGCGGAATGACCAGCGAAAACACGCGGCCGGGCGCATCGGCGGGAGCGCCGAAGATATTGGAGTCAATCCACCACTGGGCCCAGTGTGGTTCGAACCGCTGGGGCTCGTACACTTTCTCGATTTGCATGGGAAATACCAATATACCGGGGGTCGGGGGTCCGCGGCCACCTGCCGCCCGAGAGCCTACCCCAATACCTCGCGCACCTTCGCCGCCAGCGTGGCCGGCGTGAAAGGCTTCGGCAGGTACGACACGCCCGCATCCAGCTCACCCCGGTGCGCGATCACGTCGCCGCTATATCCGGATATGTACAGCACCTTCATTTCCGGCCGCGAGAGCAGCAGCCGATCGGCCAGCGCTTTGCCGGTCATCCCGGGCATGATCACGTCGGTCACCAGCAGGTCGATGGTGCCGTCATATTGCGCCGCCGCCGCGAATCCCGCGCGTCCGTTCGGCGCCTGCAGAACCTGGAAACCGCACGATTCCAGCGCCGTGATAATCATCTGCCGCACGTCCTCGTGATCCTCCACCACCAGGATCGTCTCCGACCCGCGTATCGGCGCCACCGTTGCCGGCCCAGCCTGGGACGCGGGTTCCGCATCGTCGATCCGCGGCAGATAAATGTGGAACGTCGTCCCTTGCCCCACTTCGCTGCTCACTTCGATAAGGCCGCTGTTCTGCTGCACGATGCCGTAAACCGTCGCCAACCCGAGCCCCGTCCCGCGGCCTTTTTCCTTGGTGGTGAAGAACGGCTCGAAGATATGCTCCAGCGCCTCTCGATTTATCCCCACACCCGAGTCGTTGACGGCCAGCAGCACCGCCGGGTCGCCGAGCGGCGATTCGCCTGCTTCCACATTGGCAGTCGTGATCGTCACCTTACCGCCGTCGGGCATGGCGTCGCGCGCGTTCGCGGTCAGGTTCAGCAGAATCTGGCTGACCTGGTCCGGATCGGCCTTCACCAGCCCAAGCGACGGCGCGGCCGCAATGGACAGCTCGATGTCGTCGCCCACCAGCCTTTGAAGGATCCGGTGCATCTCACCGACCAGAACGTTCAGATCGATCGGCTTTGGGCGGATGATCTGTTTGCGGCTGAAGGCCAGCAACTGGCGAGTCAATCCCGCGGCCCGGTCCGCCGCTTTTCGGATCTCGGCCACGTGAAGCCGGTTCTTGTCCTCCGGCGCCAGCCGGCCCTCGAGCAGCCCGCTATAGCCGGAAATCACCGTCAGCAGGTTGTTGAAGTCGTGCGCCACGCCGCCGGCCAGCCGTCCGATGCCTTCCATCTTTTGCGCCTGCTGTAGATCGGATTCCATGCGCAGGCGCTCCGTCACGTCGTGCATCGCCGCCACGTAGCCGGTAGTCTTGCCGGCGGCATCGCAGATCGGCGAGATGGTTCCCTCCACCTCGTAGAACGAGCCGTCCTTCCTGCGGTTGGTGAACCGTCCGCTCCACACGCCGCCCGCCGCGATTGCGCCCCACATCTCCCGGTAATACCCCTCCTCGTGCTTGCCGGATTTCAGAAAGCGCGGATTGCGCCCCACCGCCTCGCTCTTGGTATACCCCGTTACCCGTTCGAACGAGGGATTACAATACGCGATTTTTCCGTCGACCCCCGTAATCATGATCATCTCCGCCGATTGCTCCACGGCCGCAGCCAGGCTGGCACGCTCCGCTTCTGCCCGCTTGCGTTCGGCCGATCCGCGAATCCGCTCCCGTTCCGCCGCGATACTGGCCTCCCAGAATGCCTTTGAGTGCTCGCGTGCCTGCGCCATCAAAAAACCGAGATAAAGCAGGGTGCCCGCGGCCACTGCCAGGCTCTGACGATCGCCCTGCGCAATCGAGACTGCCGTGGTTGGGAGAATCAGCAGAGCCAGCCCCGCGTACGCCAGTTTCATGTCCGGCGCCAGCGAAGAAGAGGCGCCGGCAGCCAGCGCGGCAGTCGCCAGCAGGACGTACATGGCGGTCCACTGGCCAGGATAAAGGTCGAGCGTCAGCCCGGTAAACCCGCCCCAGACCAGGAACAGGGTGTACATACTTCCCAGGAAGATCCCTCTTGTCAGCGGCACATCATCCGCTGGACCCTTTAGCAGACGAAGCGCGGTAATGGTCCGGATCAGCCCCAGAACCAGTGTCACAGCGCTGGCAACCACCAGGACAACCGGGTGCCTGGCGTAGTAAGGCGTGGTCCAGGCAAGCAGCAGCGTGACGACGAAGTAGACCATCGTGCCCGAAATAGAGCGTTTGGCCAACTCCCGCTCGACGTGCCCGGCGAGCCCGGCTCGAATCTCGGCTTCAAGTTCCATGGGCGCTCACCGAGGTTCCGGCTTGTCCTGCATTATACTCATGGCGACGTTCAGGTGATTCCCGGATGCGCAGTATACTGGCTGAAACCTCCATGAAATCCCGCATCCAATCCGTGGATGCCTTGCGCGGCCTCGTCATGATCATCATGGCGCTCGATCACGTACGCGATTTCGTCCATTCCGACGTGCGCTTTTATCAACCCGACGATCTCGCGCGAACTACCGCCGCATTGTTCTTCACTCGTTGGATTACGCACATTTGCGCGCCGGTCTTCATGTTCACCGCCGGGCTCGGCGCGTTCTTCTGGTTGAGCCGCGGACGTACCATCGGCCAACTCTCCCGATTTCTCTGGACCCGTGGCCTGTGGCTGGTCCTGCTCGAACTCACCGTCCTTCGGCTGGGCATGAACTTCACCTTTTTTTCCGGGCTTGTGATGCTCTCCGTGCTCTGGGCGCTCGGCTGGTCCATGGTGGCGCTCGGTTTCCTGGCGCGTCTGCCTGTCCGCGCCCTGGCCGTGCTCAGCGTCGCTGTCATTGCCCTGCACAACCTCTGCGATCCGGTGATGGCATCGCAATTCGGCGGCGCCGCCTGGATCTGGAACCTGCTGCATCAGCCCGGGACCTTCCGCCTCGGCGGCGTCTTCTTTCACGCTGCCTATCCCCTCGTGCCCTGGATCTTCGTCATGTCCGCTGGCTTCTGTTTCGGAGAGCTGTTCCAGCGCGATCCCGCGCAGCGCCGGCAGATCCTGACCCGCATCGGTCTGGCCATGACCGCCGCCTTCCTGGTCGTCCGCGCCCTCAACATCTACGGCGATCCGGTCCCCTGGTCAACCCTCTTCCCCGGCATGACCGTGCTCTCGTTTCTCAAGTGCACGAAGTATCCGCCGTCGCTCGATTTTCTGCTGATGACGCTGGGCCCCGCGATCCTGATCCTTGCGTGGTTCGACCGCCTGGCATTCCCCCGGACGAATCCCCTGATCGTCTTCGGCCGGACGCCGCTCTTCTACTTTCTCGGCCACTTCTTCCTGGCCCATGGGCTGGCGGTGCTCCTTGCGTTCGTCCGCCACGGGCGCGCCGGTTTCATCCTCGACATCATCCCGCCGATGCACGGCCCGGCGCCGGTCTTTCCCGCCAACTACGGCCTCAGCCTGCCCGGCGTCTATGCCGTGTGGATCGGCGTGGTCGTGATGATGTACCCGCTGTGTCTGTGGTTTGCGCGGCTGAAGGAGCGCAGCCGCGCATGGTGGCTCAGCTATCTTTGAGGGCCGTCCGCAGGTCTACTGCGCTTCCGTGTTTGACGATGCTCCGGGCGCGGCCTTGCCCGCGTCCAGATGGTCCCAGTTCAGGATCGCGTTGAACGCAAGCATGTACGTTCCCTGCGTCTGCCAGCGCCAGAACGGCCGTAGCGCGAACATCACCACATGCCCCTTGCCCATGGACACGTCCACCGCCAGCGCATGATTGGCCACTGCTTCGCCGCCCCCGAGCGTCCCCGAAAGCAGCATGTCGTTGCCGTTCGCCGGGAAGCGCACAATGACGCGCGGCGCCGGACCGGCTGCCGCGCCGAACCCTCCGCGCCCGCCGAATCCACCGCCGCCCGCGCCCACTTCCGGAGCGCCGGCCGTCGCGCCGCCGCCGCGTCCCCCACGTCCTCCGCGTCCGCCCCGCCCGCCACCGGCGCCCGGAGCCTCGGCCTGCGCCGGAGCATCCGCCGGATCGAGCGGAGACACATGGATCGGCACCGCATTCGGCGTCACGTTCTGCCCGGCCCCGCCATTGATCGGCCCGCCGGCGCCGCGCCCGCCACCGCCGCCGAATCCGCCAAACCCGCCCGCCCCGGCAGCCGTTGCATTTAACACCGGGTCCTGGTTGAAGTACACCGGCAGGTCCTTGTTGTCGTACCCGTAGGCGATCGGACTCTTCAGGTCGGCCATCACACCGCGAATGATCGACCCGCGCGCGAAGAAGCTCTCCGGATGTTCCACCGTCACGCCGCCCGCCAGGTTGAATTCCGCCATCAGCGCGGCAGTCGAGCCTTCGGTAATCAGCGTCCCGCCCGCCTGCACGAACTTGCCGAGTTCGATCAGGCCCTCCATGCCCATGCCTCCGCGGATATCGTCGGTCTCATCGACTCCGCCCAGGTTCGGCGTCGCCGCGGTCTTCCTGTAAGGCAGCGGTGCGCTCCCGGTCATCGGAATTCCGTTGATCATCGAAGCCGAGTTGCCGCCCACGTGCGGGAAAAGGATCACGTCGTACTTCGCGCGCAGATTGCCCTCCTTCAGCTTCTGATCGGCGAAATACGTGTAAGGCACGCCGTAGTGATCCAGCGCCGCGCGCACCCAGCCTTCATCCTGCGTGCGCGACCACGAGTGCACGTACCCGATTCGCGGCACCGTCATCTCGTGCGTCTTCACCTGCGGAGCGGAATCGACAGCCCACGCGGAAAGCCCCAGGTCCTTGATCTGCGCGTCCAGCCTCGCGTGGTCCGCGTTCGGGATGATGAATGCCCCGGCTCGCAGCTTGCGCCCGCCCAGGTCGAAATCGTCCTCCGCGGCGAGCATCTTCACGTCTTTGTTCTTGTACCGGAACATCATCAGGTTGTTGTCGCTGGTGTGCTCCACCACCAGCGTGCCGCCTGAACCTTCCACGCCTCCCGGCGCCTTGGCGTCCGCCGTGAGCAGCGTCATGTTGGACTTCTGGTCCAGCACTGCCTTATCCGTGACCGGTTTGAGCTGCACGTTGCGCATGTATTGCATGGTCCAGCCGGTGTCGTCATACGGCCGCGGATTCGCCGTCGGATAGTTCTGCACGCTGGTGTACATGTCCACCAGGGTGTGATACGGCTGATCGCCGCGAATGATGTAATCGCCCTTGGCAACCTGCAATTTGCCCGCCTGAAACGCGGTGGTGGCCACGTGAACCTCGACGCCCTGCTTGCGCAGCTCGTTCACCAGGTCGGCGGCATCGGCCTTGCGGCGCTGCGCGGCCGGAACCCACCACGCGTAATTCGGCCCCTTCTCGCCCTTCTCGATGGCGCGTTTGTTCTTCAACCAATAATTCTCCAGGTAGAGCTCCCGTTCCTTCGCCACCTTATTCAGCGCGATCAACAGGGTCGATTCCTGGATGTTGGTATTGTTCCTCGGTCCCCACTTGATCGAGGGCAGCGGCGGATTCGGCCGGTACCACTCCCGGCTGGTCTGGGTCGCTCCCAGCGTCAGGTTGGGGTTCACGTCCGGCCCGTAGCTCTGCACCTCGTAGAACCGCCCGAAGGAGTTATGGGTGAGCGCGATCCAGAACAGGTAGTTGGGCACCCAGCCGTCGTAGAAGCCGTACGTAAAGATACCCGGCACGCCCCGCTTGGCCATCTCCATGACCTCGGTTTCACCCAGCAGCCACCACTCGTCGATCGCGATCGGGTCCAGCGACACGTTGTACGGCCCCGTGCCCGTCGAGACGTAGAGATACGACTGCGCCTCGTGCAGGTCGTGCAGAAACGTCGGGTGCCACTCGACCACGCCCCTGGTGAAGTTCTGCGTGATCTTCAGGTATTGCCCCATGCCGTCGCGGTTGTTGTCGTGCTGCACGTACTTGCCCCAGTACATCAGCGGCAGCCGCGGCTGACCCTGCGCCAGCTTCTTGTTGTAGTAATAGGTATCGACTTCCCGCTCGCGCCCGTCCACCTCGATCACC
>DATJYW010000229.1:0-28783 GCA_035499435.1 Candidatus Acidiferrales bacterium
AAAATTAAAAACTCTCGGAATATCTGCCGTCAAGTGCAGTTAGTAAGTTGCCGCGCAACCAGGAATCTTCCTAACGATCGGTTCAGTGTGTTTCCCTGGTAGCAAATGCCTGAACGGCGGCTGTCCCAACCAAAGAATCAACGCGGCTATATTCAGTGGCGGAACGGGGTAGCCCGCCTGTTGGTTCGTGAACCTGTCCTGCAGCCCGATGGCAGCATCAAGAAGCAGCTTGTGCAATACCCCGTGGGCCGGGTCTCGAATGAGGAGGCGGAGCAGGCGCGGGTGGAAATCACGGCGCGGCTCGCCACCCACAGCGCTCCCACGAATCGCATCACCGTTCGGGAGTTCATCGAGAATCGCTTCTTGCCCGAACGTGTGTCGAACCTGGCGCTGGGCACCCGCAAGGTCTACGCCAGTATTCTGCGGCAGCACATCATCGCCGCTTACGGCGACCGGCAACTGCGGCACCTCTCGGTCACGGACCTGCAGCGGCTTTGCAACATGAAGCGGGACGCGGGCTACCCGTTGGAGACCTTGAAGCACATCAAGGCCTATAGCTCCGCGTTCCTCCAATACGCGCGGGATTTGCGGCTCATCGATTCCAACCCGGCGCGTGCTGTGCGCCTGCCCCGCAGCCACGAGAAGCGGGAACGGCCAACGCCGGAGGAGGCCGAGGCTGGCAAGCTGCTGGTCGTGCTGCGCGACCCCGCCTATAGCCCCTGTTACGAGATGGTGCTGCTCTCCTGCTGCACCTCCGTCCACTACGCCGAGATGGCCGGGCTGCGTTGGAGGCGCGTCAATCTCACCGGGGAGCCGTTGGTCGCGGACGGCAAAAATCTACCGCCCTACTCGCTGGCCATCCGAGAGGACTATTACCGCGGCGAATTCGGACCGCCGAAGAACGCAGGCCGTAACCGCATCGAGCGGATGCCGGCCGACGTGGTGACGGCGCTCGTGCAGCACCAAGCTCGCAGCAAGTTCACCGGCGCTAATGACCTCGTGTTTTGCAGCGAGGAAGGCAAGCCGCTCGACGAGCACAGGATGCGCCGGAAGCTGACCGCCGCCTGTAAAGCAGCTGGCATCCTCCATCTGGGCTGGCATGCGTTCCGCCGCTATTTCGCGACGCAGTCGGACCGCAAGGGGATGCATCCCCTCGACCGGCAACACAGCCTCGGTCACGCCAGCCAGGAGATGACCGCCCACTACACCATCGCGGATTTGGAGCGCAGGAGGCCGCACATCGAGCGGATCTGCCGGGGTCTCCTCGACGCCGCTGCTACCAGCGAGACACCGGCGAAAGCCTCATGACAGGCACGAGACCACCGTGAGAAGGATTTTGTGTCGATTGAAGGAAGGCGGCACCCCAAGCAAGCGCGCTAGCCAGGCTGCGCCACGGCCCGATCCTTTGAAGATATCCTCACTTTACCACAGTGACCTCATTCGTTCAGCTTTCCCACGCGCCGTCAGAATTCATAGCGCAGGCCCACCCGCAGCATTCGCGGGGGCTGGATCGCGACGGGCAGACGGAGATTGAATGCCGGACCACTAAGGTCGCTCTCCTGCAATCTCTGCGCAGCGTTCGTCGCGTTGAGAAGATCCGCTGAAATAGTCAGTCGGCCGGGCCGCAGATCGAAACCACGGGCGAGCCGCAGGTTCCAGTTGGTGACGTATTGCGCTCGATTGCCTCCGTCGGGACTCCCGCGGACCGTCGTCGCGACCAGAAAAGGACCTTGCGGCAAGCCCGTCACCAGAAGCTGCCGCGCAAATACCAGGCCGTCCGTGTACCCGGCGACACTGGCCAACTCGAGCCCGCCCGCCGCGCGAGGCAGCCGGTAAATCGCCTGGAGCTTGCCCACGAATGCCCGATCGACAAAGCTGCGGCCCGCGGCATGGTTGGCCGTGTTGGGGTCCTGCAGCAGAGCGCCGATCACGCCCGGGTCGTTCTCATAGAATACGTCTCCCGGGTTGGTGGGCCCGAATGACTTCTCCGCTACGAACGAGGCGTGAAGCTCGAGGCCGCGCTGCGCAGTGGCGGCTTCCGCGACCAGGCCCTCGTGCAGCATGCGGAGTCCTGGCGGATTCGTCAGCAGATAACGGTCCTGACCGAGCGTGGCGGGGTTCTGCGCGTACACCGTGAGCCGCTGGTCGTCGAACGTTCCGGGAATACCGTCCGGGCCCGGATCGAGGATTGAGACTGGAGTGAAAGCCGAGGGTGGCACGCCGGTGTCGAGCGCGGCGATCCGGTCCTTGTCGTCGCGGCGAAACAGATGCACACCCGCCTTGTTCGAGCCCCCCGGACGGAATTCCGCGGCGACGTCGAACTCGTCGTTGTAGGGTCTGCCGAGCGATGGCGAGATCGAGGAGTATGGTCCTCCGAAACGCGCCAGCAGATTGCCTTGCTGCGCGGGAGTAAACGGGGTGTCTGGATTGGTTGTGATCCATTGATATAAGCTCCCGCCCAGGCCATTCGGATTTCCGTAGTCGAGATACCTCGCGGCCGGCGGAGCGTACATCCGGAAATATAAGCCTCGCAAAACCATCCCGTGTGAATGAGGCACTTGCCAGGCGAATCCGGCTCTTGGAGATATGCTGTTCCACGCGATCAGGCCGGGCTGTGCGGCAAAAGTGCGCGCTGTGGTGAAAACACCGCCGGGGCTGGATTGCGCAGGGAGCGAGCCGCGCGAGAAGTCGGCCATCACGCCCAGGTCGACCGATAGTGAGTGCCGCCAGTCAAGCTGATCCGCGAGATAGCCGCGGAAAGACCGCACGGTCTCGCGCGAATCCAGCGGCGTGTTGAATTCAGCGATGAATGCCGGCGCCCCGCCGGCAGTGACCAGGTTCATGCCGGAAGGAGTATCGAACCGGTTGCGCGCTTCGGAATACTCCCAGCTTCCGCCCGCGAGAATGCGATGGCGGCTCCCCCGCATATCGAGAATAACCGGCTGCCATGCCGCCGCGATCTCGTGACGCGGCCGCACGGCCAGATTGGCCAGCGGCGTCGCTCCCGTCACCGTGCCACCCAGGAGCTCGATGCGGCTGGTTCCGGATGGCGCGGTGTCGGTATCCAGGTGCGCAATCGAGTATGCGTATCGCATTTCCAGCGCGCCCGCGCCGGTGCCCGCGGGCAGAAGGTGTGTCCACCCCACTTGGATCGTGTCCAGGTGATCGACCTCCTTCTGGCCGGAAAATCCGCCCGGCAAGACAAACGAAGGCGCCATGCGATTGCCGGTCAGAGCTTCCAGCCCCGCGGGCACGCCCCCGGCCGAGAGATTGATTCTCGACCCGCTGTACAACGTATCGAGCCGGTCCCGCGCGCCGCCGCGGACGCGTCCCCGCACGTTACCGAACAGCAGGCGGCTGCCCTGAGTGGCTTCCGGCGCGGCGAGCGGCTCGGTCTGGGAGGACCACTGCGCGGCACCGGAGGCGTAAATGTCGGCGCGTCTCCCCAGAGCTCCGCCGATTTCGAACCGATTCCGGGTCAACCATCGGAAGTGCTGCGTCTGACGTACCAGGCCACGCTCCGCGGGAGCGGGCAGATTGTCCGATGAGAGCGCGGAGCCGCTGTACACCGTCGAGAGCGCTCCATGCCACGATTCGCGCGGTTCGGCAAGATACAAGCCGACATCGGCAGCAGTACCCGACCCCGGCGCCTGAGCGAATGCACCGCTCACGACGGCCTGCTCCAGCGACTCCACTTCGGGATATGCCTCTGGGAAGCCGGGCTGGTAAGAATCAGTCGCATCCATGCCGTGAATGCGGAACTGGGTTTCGGTCCAGGAAAACGCGCGCTCCGACTCGACGGCCAGCCGGTTGTCGCTCAGGCCGGTGAAATCCAGGGGCACCGTCACGCTGGATGGCTCGCGGCTCATCAGAGTCCCCGTCAGGCTGAATCCTTCCGGAAAGCGCCGGCCGCGAGTGTCGTCGTCCCAGAGGCCGGGCACCCATGCTCGTGATGGTGTGGCTCGCGCCTCCCCCGATCCGGTAATCACGAGGTCGACGTGCGTCGTCTCGAGAGGTGCCACGAAGACTTCGGCGCCCGAGAGAGTGTATCGTCCGTAGGGCAGCGTGACCCAAACGACACCGTTCGCGCCGGCGTGAACCAGGGCCCTGAATCCGGCGCCGCCCGCGATCGAAACCGGCGCACCGGGGAGCCGTCGGCCATCGGCCCCAAGTACGGTGCACTCGATCTGTCCCGTGGTCAGCTGCGCCGGCAGTTCTCGGGAAGCGAGCATCAGGGCCAGGAATGCAAGCGCGCGTCCCATGAGTTGCCGCGAGTTTACGCCGCGGCGGAAATGGTCAAAACCGGAATCGCAGGGTCGCTTGAAGATTGCGCGGCCCGCCGGTTTGCAGAAGCGGCGCCAGGCCGCTGCCAGGGCTGCCGGTTCCCAGCATCACGTTCAACATCGACGTCGATTGACCGAAGACTGCGCTGCTCAGGTACTTCACCGGGTCGCCGAAATTGGCCCGGTTGGTCAGGTTGAAAGCCTCCATGCGCACCTGAAGAGCGTACCGGTCCTTCCAGTGAAACTCCCTCCGCACCGCCAGGTCGATCTGCGACATGCCGAACCCCGAGATCACATTGCGCCCAAGCGTGCCTTGCACCTCGGCCGGCGCGGGAGTGAACGCACCGGGATTGAGCCTCCGGCCTCCGGGAGCCGAGCTGTCGTCAATCCAGATCGGGACGCCGGGCGCCAAATTCGGCCGAAATGCGTTGGCCAGGGTGATGCCTTGATACTGCTCGTTGTCCAGCACGGTGATCGGGAATCCGCTTCGGATCTGCCACAACGCGTCGATCCCCCAGCCCCCGAGATACCGCGCGGCACCGGCGCCTCGCCTCGCTACTTCATAGGTGAGCGTCGCGGTGAGCGCGTGGCGCAGATCGAAATCGCTGGATGCATGATCCAGCAGGCGGCTCGCACTGGGGCCCGCCCACATCAGAAACGCGTCGCTCGATCCGTCGTCGAGCGAGTGCGACCACGCGTACGAGATCAGCGCCTGCAATCCCTCCAGCACCCGCCTGCGGTATTGCGCCTGGAGAGCTTCGTAGGCCGAGGATCCATGATTGGTGGTCAGGGCGAGCAAGGCGGTCGGACTGCTGCCCGCGCCTCCGGCCTCGCGGCGCAACAGGCGCCGTCCCGCCGAGCCCACGTAACCCGCGCTCAAGGCGTCGTGCGCGCTAAGCGCCCGGTCGAGCGTCAGGTTCCACTCCAGCAATCGCGGCAGTTGCAGGTCCGGCCAGAAGCCGTAACTCAACAGCGACGAAAACAACCCGTGAATGCCGCTGGTCAATTGCTGGATATTCAGTGGTCCGCTATTGATCAGATCGGTGGCGATGCTCAGGCTCGAGTCGTAGAAGATCCCGGCTCCGCCGCGCAGCACCGTGCGCCCGCTCTTGTCGAGGCGCCAGGCTGCGCTCAGGCGGGGCGCAAAATTCGTGTAGGTCTCCGGCCATAGCGCCTGGCGATCCTGATACACCGTGTTCGTATCGGGGTGCAGAAAGTAAGGATACGGCTGGTCCTCGGGAAATGGCGGGGGGCTGTACTCCCACCGCAAGCCCGCCGTCAGGGTAAGCCGCGGGTTGATCTGCCACGTGTCCTGCGCCCACAGGGAGAGTTCGGTGACACGCGCGGTGCGGCTCAAGGCAGGCGACGTTCCCAGCCAGAGATTCTTTTTGTCCGTGAGCTCGGTGATGTTGTCGGCGATGGCGCTCAGCGAAGCCATGGCATCGCGGCGGATAGGCACGATGCGCCGGTAGTCCCCGCCGAACCGCACGGCATGCGCGCCTCGATTCCAACCGGCCGAGGTCACGTACTGAAATTGGCGCTGCCGCCGCACTCCTTCCTGTCCCACCACCACCTGTCCCACGCCGCCGATATCGAAGCGCACCAGCGCGTCGCAAGTGCCGGCTTGTGGAAACAGGAACGAGGTCATCGGCTCCAGGTCGCAACCCGAAGCCGACGTCTGCCCCGGCTTCGCCCATCCCGATTCGGCATCGGCCTGCGATTCGTTGGCCCGGATGTCCAGCGTCCATCGGGCCGATGGGCGGATATTCAAGCCGAGCGTCAGGCTTTTGAAACGCAGATCGAGCCGGTTCACCTCGATCGCTCCGAATTGGTTTGAGGAAGCAGAATCGGTGTAGCGGCCGAACAGCGTGGTCCGCGTGCCGATGGTGTGATCGATGCGCGCCAGTCCCGAATCCAACGCCGAAGGCCGGAGATTGCGGCCGTTCCACGCGGCAAGGCCGCTGCCCAGGTCAGCACCGTTCGGCTCGGGATAGAGATTCAGCGCCGGCAGCACCCAATCGAGCGCCGCGGCGCGGGTGGCATCCGAAGGCACCGGCTGCCGCGAAACGTAGGGTCCGCGGAAGACCAGGTGCTCGTACGCCGTGAAGAAGAAGGTTCGATTGCGCCGGATGGGTCCGCCGAGCGACGGGGCCACGTCCTGGAGCCGCAGGGCGGCGCGGCCCTCTCCGCTCTCATTCGCGAACCAGTCGTTCGCCGCCCCGATCTCGTGCCGTACGCGATACGCGATCGAGCCGTGGAAATCGTCGGATCCCGTCCGGCTGTTGATTGCGATCATGGCGCCGGGAAGGCGTCCTACTTCGTCGGCAGCGATCGAGGTGCGCACGCGGAATTCGTCGACAGCTTCCAACGGGAGAAGCGAATCCAGGCTGCCGAACGCGCTCAGTGCGGGCAGCGTTCCGCCGGTGGTCTGCGCCGCCAGGCCTCCGGCCGAGACGCCGGTATTGGCGCTGGTTCCGTCGATGGTGAAGTAGTTGGTGTTGGGCCGCTGCCCGTTGGCGGTGAACTGCCCCGCTTCGCCGCGGGTTGCCGGAGTGACATTGGTTCCCGGCGCAAGCTCCACCAAGCCCAGCAGCCCGCGCCCGTTCAACGGCACTCGCTGGATTTCGTCGGGATAGACGCGCGCCCCGATCGAAATATCCTCGTGGCTGAGCAGGGGCACGGTCCCCTCCACGCTGATCGTCTCCTGCACCGCTCCGACTATCAGGTTGAAGTCGACGCGCGCTCCCGCCACCAGTCCGACGTGGACATCGAACCGTACCATCCCGATAAAACCCTGCTTGCGGACGGTGACTTTGTAGAGCCCGGGCTCGAGCGACCCGACGATATACGTCCCGTCCGGTTCCGTAGCGGTAGTGCGTCGGAACCCGCTTTCCTCATTGACCGCGCTGATGCTGGCTTCCGGAACGCACGCGCCCGAAGGATCCAGCACACGGCCATGCAGGAAAGCCGAGCGTTGCGCCCGCGCCGGCCCACCGAACCACAGAATTGTTAAAAGAGCAGGGACGAGGGGCCCGGCATTCATTTGCTCTGCCTTACGTCATCGTACGACAGAAGACGCAGGCATTGCTCGTTATCACGGGTGAATTGGGCCAGCGCGGTCAACAATTGTGATGCAGCATCCGCGCCCTGGGGTCGTATTGCCGCGGTTGTGCCGGCACTGACGCCCAGCACCTCGGCCAACAGGGTCTCCACGCGGCGCCCCGAGGTGAACAGGTTTTCGGCAGCGGCCTGCCAGGCCGAGGCTGATGACGCGGCAGGTGAACTGCCGGCTGCGCCCAATCCGGAAAGAACCGGGGGCACGGTACTGGCGATTTTCTGAAGATCTTTTGCCAGTGCGGCAGCGTGCTCGGCGCCTAGCGCGTGCAGCGTGCGGCGATCGCCGGGCCGCATGCCGGCTTCCGCTTCCGCCGGGAACTGCTGCGCCAGCCGCCGCAGCGCGTAAACGCGCGACATGGCGGAATCGGTCCAATCGAGCACCTGCCCGCTGAACCGCTCGAACTGCGGACGGCCACCGAGGCGCGCTTCCAGCCGCGCCGGATATTTGGGTGCTTCGGGGCCGGCCGCATCACGAGTTGCCGGCTCCTCTGCCGACGGGTTGCTTGCGGGCAAACTCGGGTCATTGAACCGCACCACCACGTGGGGCAGCCGGTCCAGGAGTGCATGAAGCTGTTGCTGGTGCTGGTGCGAAACTCCGGTGCCGCTGACTACCACGTCGCGGCCCTCGCGATTCACTTCGATGGGATCGCCCAGGTCCGCGCCCACCTGGTGTAGGGCGGAGAACACCTGCAACTGCTCGGCGTAGGCGGAGGGTTCCTCAGGCTCCGGCGCCGGCGGCGTGCTATGAAGAGGAACCGGCGGCATGTCCGGTTGGCGAGACATGCCGCCGGCGGTTCCAGCCAACGTGCTTGCGGGAAGTGTTTGCTGGTCAACCAATTCCGTCATTTCCACCCACTCGCGATTGCGGAACTCGAAGCGCCCTTCCACGGCCTCGAAATCCGTGGCGCGCATTTCGAGTGTCGCGCTGGTGAGCTCGCTTTCCCCGGTAGTGGTCTTGATGATGTATGAATCCTTGTCCGGCGTCTCGACTCGGTCCTGCTTGCGGGCAAGCTGGTCCCGCCACCTGGAGAAGGCTTGCGCGCTGAGCGGATCGCTCCAATCGTAGTGCGCCGTCTGGAACAGCGCCGCGATTTCGGCTTCGCCGGGAGCGGTCACGTCCGCTCCATAGATCACTCGCGTGATCTGCCGCCGGCTGGTGGTGATGCGCAGCCGCTTGGCGGTGTGGGGACGGGCTTCGGAAACCGCGACCGCCTTCTTCAACAGCGCGGCGGCTTCGACTCTCGGAGTTTCTCCCAGCTTGTGAATCGCGACGAACGCCAGCGCCAGCACCGCCGCGCCCGTTAGCGCCCAGCGCAGCGGCGCGCCTTGATGCGGGGAGAAGAACCGCGCCAGGCGCGCCGCCACGGATTGCGACGCCAGTTCGGTGTCCACGGATTCAAAATCGAGAGGTCTCCAAGGAGCCGGAGCCGGCGGGAGTCCATCCCTCAAAACGCTCTTGCGATATCGAATGCAATCGGCGACCGTGGCCTGGAGTGCGTCGACTTCGCAGCGGCACTGCCAGCAGGCTTCCAGGTGCGAGCGGAGCTGCCGCGCTTTCCGGCCGGAGAGCTCGCCGTCCAGATAGCGCAGCAACAGGCCGTCGTCGGGGTGGCGCATTTCGAAGTTACTCATCGCGCACCCTCTTCAACCGCACCATGGCGCGGCGCAAAAATTCGCCCACGGCCGACGCACTGATTCCCAGCACCGAACCGATCTCCGGATATCGCAGTCCTTCCATCCGGAGGAACAGGCAGCGGCGCTGCTGCTCGCTGAGCCGGGACACCGCATCGTGGAACCGGCGCATCCGTTCGCGCTCGATCAGCTCGCTCTCCGGTGTGCCGCTGTCCTGAGCGTACCGCGCGCTCAGCTCCGGCTCGAACGGCTCCTCGGCATGCTGCCGAGTGCGAATCTTCAAGCCGAGATTGTGCGCCACCCGGAAGACCCAGGCCCGCGGATTCTGGATATCCTCGCCCTTCCGCAGGGTGGCGTAGAGGCGCAGAAAAACTTCCTGAGCCGCTTCCTGGGCCTGCGGAGGATGGAGCCCGATGGTGAGCAGGTAGCGGTAAACGTCGTCGCGCGCCTCTTCGAACAGCCGCGAGACCTGGTCCCGAAGACCCGTGCCGGACCGTTCCTGGCGCATAGAGTCCACGAAATGTTCGTCGGACGCGAATGACGACATTACCTCTACAGCCAAAGACCCGCGTCCCGTGCTTTCAACTACACACGCGAAAAGAAATTTCCAGTGTAGTTGGTTTCGCCCTGTCCGGGTCTTAGTAACGAATCGTAAGGAATATACTGAACGCTTCAACGCAATGCCGGAACCGACTGTTTCCATAACCATCGTGACGTTCAACAGCAGCCGGTACATCCGGCGGTGCCTGGAGGCCGCTCTGGCACAAAAGGATGTCGGCCTCGAAGTGGTGGTCGTCGACAACGCCTCCACCGACGGCACGCGGAAAATCCTGCAGGAGTTTCGCCGCCGGATCCAGCTGATCGCCAACCGCGGCAATTGCGGTTTCGCGGAGGCGCAAAACCAGGCCATTCGCGCGGGGCACGGCGACTGGGTGCTCGCGCTCAATCCCGACGTGCTGCTCGAGCCTGACTTCGTCCGCCGCCTGGTGGATGCGGGGGAGCTGGATTCCGGGGCCGGAACCATTTGCGGGAAGTTGCTGTCCATCGGCCCTGGATTCCAGCCGCTGCCCGAGCGCCGAATCGATTCCGCGGGTATTTTCTTCACGCCCACGATGCGCCACTTCGACCGCGGCTGGCATGAGCCCGATAATGGCGCTTACGACCGGTCCGAATACGTGTTCGGCGCTTCCGCCGCGGCCGCGCTCTACCGGCGGACGATGATCCGCGATGTCTCCATCGACGGCAATTTCTTCGATCCGGATTTCTTTGCCTACCGGGAAGATGCCGACGTAGCGTGGCGCGCCCAGTTGCTGGGGTGGCGCTGCATCTACGCCCCCGAAGGAGTCGCCTGGCACGTGCGCACCATGATCCCAGGGAACCGGGGCAGCGTAGCGCCGGTCATCAACATGCACTCGGTGAAGAACCGTTTTCTGATGCGCATCAAGAATTCCACACCGGGCCTGTACCGGCGGTGCTGGATGCCCATGACAGCGCGGGACCTGGTGGTAGTCGGCGGGTGTCTGGCCGCGGAACCCCGGTCACTGCCTGCCTTCTTGCGTCTGGCCCAATGCTGGCGCAAAGCCTGGGATGCGCGTCGTCAGATCATGAAGCGGCGGCGGGTGGACGATGCCGCACTGGTCCGATGGTTCCGGTTCACACCCGCGTGCGAACCCCTCGAGTTGGAACCCGAGACTGCCGGCGCCAACGGCGTCCTGGCGCCGGACGCGGCCTAGAAGACAGACTCTCGGCGACCAGCCGAGAGCCGACTAAGCCGGTTCGGCTGAAAGCCGACGGCTGAACTCAGCCCAACAGGTCCAGAGCCCCCTGTAATTCGCTGCACGCGTGCTGGTCGCCCTTGCGCGTGGTGACCTCGATCCCGCGCCGATACACCGCGCGCGCCTCTTCCAAGCGCCCTATCCGCTCCAGGGTCTGCCCGGCGTGAAAATACGTGGCGGCGTAATCGGGGTTGGCGTCCATCAGCGCCTGAAATTCGCGCATGGCGGATTCCAGGTCGCCGCCGTTGCGATATTCCATGGCCAGGCCGTAGCGCAGGAAACTGTCCTGCGGATTCTGCGCGACTAACGATTTCAACGACTCCAGGCGGCTGCTCGACATCCTTGTGTTACTATACCCTGCGAAATGTCGTGCCCGTACTTTTACCCGTTGGAGATGCGCGGCGGAAGCGCCATGCTGCCGCTGGGAGAATCGTGGGCCGGCCTTTGCCGCGCCGTTCCCGGAGAGGACCTGCGCCCGGATGAGACAGCCCTCCGCCAGTCCTGCAATCTCGGATACGCCCGCCGATCCTGCCCTCGTTTCCCCGCGAGCGACGGTCCCGACGCCGTGCGCTTCACGATCTCCAGCCACCAGGGCGATACGCTCGGCATCTACTACGTGGTGGAGCGCGATCACCATCCGTTCGCGCACGGCGCGCTGGCCTGTTCTCTCACCACCGGGCAATGGAGTCCCTCCCCGGCGGACGACACCCTCCTGCGCCAGGCGCAGGCGTATGTGGAGAGCTACCTGCGGCGCAGGAAGGATCTCTGAGTGGAAAGCACGGCACAAGGCAAGCCGGTGCGCGAATCGGCCTACGAATACTCCGAACTGGCACTGCCCAACGATTCCAACGGCTTGGGAAACGTGCTGGGTGGAAAAGTCATGCACCTGGTGGATCTGGCCGCCGCCATCGCCGGCCTGCGGCACGCCCGCACCCCGGTGGTGACCGCCTCCGTCGATCATCTCGATTTCCTGCATCCCGTACACGTGGGCGAGCTGATCATGCTGCGCGCCTCGGTGAATCGTGTTTTCCGGACCTCGATGGAGATCGGCGTCAAGGTGACAACGGAAAAGCTGCTCAACGGCGAGCGGGTCCACACCTGCTCGGCATACCTCACGTTTGTGGCAATCGATGCCAACGGCAAAGCGATCCCGATTATCCCCGTGATTCCCGAAACGGATGAGGAAAAACGCCGCTACCGGCAGGCGGGAGAACGCCGCGACGCCCGCCTGGCTCTGCGCAAGAAGCTAAGAGCTAATAGCTGAAGGCCGATAGCTACTCCTTGTACATGTACTTGATCGCTGGTTTGTAGAGCAGGAGATTAGGCCCGTCGGTGCGGTTCACCTTCAGACAGCACTTGTCGTACCACTCGATCACACCGTGCAGGGTTTCGCCGTCGCGCAGCACGAAGACCATCGCGGTCTTGGCCTGCATCTGTTTCACGTAGTAAAAATTCTCCGCGTTGGTCTGATCCGGTGGAACGGGGCGCTTCTGCTGCAGCTGGTTTTTGCGCGGGGGAGCGATCTGTTCCTTGATTTCATTTAGGGACGGACGAATGAGTTTACGATTGACAGCTTCCACAGGATGCCATCCTTGCGATGAGATAATTGCCGGCCGTCGCTACGTTTGCTGAAGCGGGCGGTTCGTTGGAAATGCTCCGACTTGAAACCATGAATAGCACAATGGCGGGGACGCTGCAACGGTAGCAGGCCAGCTCGGCTGGCTCAAAAGCACCGCGCCCCAAGCTATTTGCCCTTCAGCCGCTTTTTCAGCCGCTCGAAGAAGCTCTCCTTGGGCAGCGGCGCGGCAGCCTCGGCCACCGCCAGGGGCGCCGGCGCCGCCACCGTGACCGGCGACGACGCGGACTCGCACGCCTGCTCTCCCGCCAGCCGGACGCTCTGCCCGATCATGGCAAACAGCCGGCGCACCCGCGCGCTGCCGTCCTTCTTTTCCGTGCAGATGGAAAACCCGGGATAGCGCCCCGCCAGCGGCCTCGCCGTGTAGGTCGCCTCCTCCAGCAGCACCGGCGAGTAGCCTTTGAGGTTCCGCTCGATATACGCCGTCTCGTACCGGTGGTGCCGCAGGGACCAGACGAAAACCCGGAAGCTATCGAAATCCCATGGGGCGTGGCTGTCCGAGCTCGTCGTCCAAAGCCAGATCTTCTTTTTCTGGTCTCCGTCCGCAATCTCTCCCAACGGGAAGTAACTCACGATGCGGCGGCCCTCGGCGTATTGTGCCACCTCGTCTGGTATCGCCATGTACAGCAGGCGCGTCAGTACCCATCCGCATTGGCCACTCTGGGTGCGCACCAGGCTCCAGCCATCCACACGGACCGGGGGCTGCGTTTCCTGCATCACCGCTTCCTCCGCCTCGTCCGCCGGAGTGCGCGAGAGTTCTACCCAATCGGCCGGAGGAGGCGGCGGCTTCGGCGCGGGCGGCAGCGGGACCTTCGGCTCCTTCTTGGGTTTCTTCGGCGGCGTCTTCGACTTCTTCGGAGACGGCGGAATCAGCGGCGTGCGCGGCGCGTCGATGCGCGGCAAAAGCACACTGCGCAGCACATCGAACTTTTCGTTTTCCTTGAGTTGAACGAAACTGGGGGATGCCAGCACCGGCTGTGTGTGGATGTTGAGCGGCTGGTAGGTCGTGGCCACGCCCTGTGACGGCAGCTTCGCGGAAGCCTCGGCCAGGTCGCGCAGGGACTTCATGTCGGCGGCGGCCAGAAGCGAGCGCTCGTCGGTCCAACCTTCCTTACCATCAGGCGTGCGGACGCGCAGAAACTTGCGCCGGGTCTGCAGAATCTCCAGGCGGTCGCCGTGCTTCACTATGGTCACGGTGGACGACTGCATCGGGATGTCGCTGCGGATCTTCAGTTGGGCCGGCCCGATGTAGGCCTCGCCGATCGGTTTGGCGACCGGCGGCCCACTGCGGCAGCCGGCCGGCACAAACAACAGGATCGGCCACACCGCTTGAATCAATCGCAGGGCACTTACTCTTGTTATGGAACCTGAAGGCACACCCGCCTATTAGTTTAACAGCCGATGTTATGAGAACCCAATCTACAATAGGGTCGTGGCGCCGTTGTTCAAGCGTACGATCCTGTTGGGCACCGGGCTCATTCTTCTGTTTGGGCTGACCATCGCGGCGTGCCTGTGGCTGATTCCGCAACCGCATCGTCCATTGCAGTACATGGTCGCGGGGTCTGTGGCAACAGCGGTAGCGCTCACCGGGGGATTTTTCGCTCTAAGCCGGATGCCTGACTCGAATCGTACGGTCATACGAATCCGCCTTACCCGCCGCAGCAGTCATTCTTCGTAATGGGTGCTTGATAACGCAGACCTTGCGGGTCTGCGAGTGCGGGTGCTAGACGGCCGCTGCCGCGTGCTGCACCATTGCCGGGCGTGAACACGCGTTGTACAAGATGCGGCAGACCTCGGGCTCGTAGAAGGGCTGAGCGAGCAAGTCGTATGCGCCCAGGTTCAAGGCCTCAGCCCAGAATCGGGCGTCTGCTTGCGGGTCGGTCACGATGACCTGTGGCTCCTGGGCGCATTCCCGCGCCAACCGGAGCACATCGAGCCAATACCCGTCGGGTAGAGCGGCTTCGGTCAGGATCACGTCGTAGGAGTCCTGCTGAAGCTTGGCACGCGCATGCTGCACGCCATCGGCGTGATCAAGCACCAGGGGAAGTGCCTGCAGCATTCGTGAGAGGCGCCGGGCGTCCGCCTCCCGCCCGGAAATAAAGAGGATCTTAGACCTCATCGCGCGCTCCTTCATGAAGCTTCTTTCATTCTAGCCCGTTGCTCAACACGAAACAATAACAGTTACGAAAAAATTGGATAAAGTCGAGCATTGTCGTACCGTTCTGGACGAAGCGGTCTACTTTTCGGGTTTCATGACCGCAACGCAGTCCAGATTACGGTAGAGCTGGTTGTGATCCAGCCCGAAACCTACTACGAAGCGATCGGGAATTTCGAAGCACCGGTAATCCACCGGCACCTGCACGATCCGGCGCGAGTTGCGGTCCAGGAAGGTGCATACGGACAGGGAATTCGGCGCCCTTCCCGCCAGTGTTTGCAGCAGATACCGCAGGGTGAAGCCGGTATCGACGATGTCCTCTACCAGCAGGACGTCCTCGCCCTCGATGCTTTCGTCCAAGTCCTTGGCGATGCGCACCACGCCGGGCGATCCGCTGCGGTTGGAAAAACTCGAAATGGCCAGGAAATCGATCTTTATCGGTACATCGAGATAACGGGCCAGGGTGGTCAGAAAGAAGATCGAGCCTTTGAGCACTCCTACCAGCTTCAGCGTTCGCCCCTGGTAGTGGCGGGAAATCTCCGCCGCCAGCTCGCGGATGCGGGCGTCGATCTGCTCTCCGGTGAACAGGACCCGATCCAGCCCCGGAATCTCCAGTGCGTTCATGAATGCACCGGCCGCTCTGCCAGGCCGTATTTGAACACCAGGTTCTCGAAGTCTTTCTGGTAGAAGACCTGGATGTTGAGGTGCGGGTAGAGCTCGCGCAAAAGCCTGACCTTGCGGTTCTTACGCGTCACCAGCGACTGCTTCATCGTGGTCAGCTCGACGTACAGATCGAATTCCGGCAGATAAAAATCGGGCGTGAAGCTCTCCAGAACGGTCCCATCCGGATGGTATTGAATCGGGAAGCTGCGGGGCTCGTATTCCCATGCGATCCGGTAGAAATCCAGAAGGTTGGCGAAGATCTCCTCGCTGGCGTTGGCGAACATTTTCTTGCGCAGGGTGATATTGCCCGGCGGAACGATGCCGTAGCGGGACAGCTTGAAGCGCATTTGAAACTGAAGCTGCGCTTCGGCCGCCTGCGAGACGAAACCGCGCTCCTTCAGGCCCGAGCTCTCCACGGCGGTCTGGATGAGTTCGGCCATTTGCTCCGTGGTGAGGGCCTCGCTGTTGAGCACTAGGTCGAACAGCTCGGCGGTGGCCTTGGTCTTGCCGAACTTGGCTTTCCGGTCGGCTCGATCGGCCGCTTCCATCTCGAGCAGGAGTTTGCGCGCCGCCGCGCGGTCCACCCGGTGATCGAGCATGATATTGCCGATGCGGATGTTTTCGGGCGCAACCACGTGCACGCGGAGCATTCCCGGAAAATGCCGCGCCTGCACCTCGCCCCCGACCGCGCAATAGACGATGTGGTGCTCCGTTCCGAGCCGCGCCAGAATCGAGGTCACCAGGGCCGAGTAAGCCCGGTCCGGAATTTTCGCCGACTCGCCGAACTCTTCGCGAGTCAAGGTGCGGATGCGTGCCTGGGTCAGCAACTCGAACCCGAGTTTCTGAGCGCTGAACCGCGCCACCTCTTCGAACCGGCACCCCGGATGCCCAGAAACCGCGATCAGCGCCATGTCACAAGGCCATTTTAGCGCGGCGGAATGTCCCCAGGTCCGGTTTTTCGCGGCTTCCGTGCGGCTTTCCCTGATAATGAAGTCATGCCTGCCGCGGCGCAGATCCCGCTCTCCATGCTGGTGGTCTTCGCGTCTGCCAAGCTGTTGAGCGAGCTTTTCGAACGTTTCGGCCAGCCGGGCATCGTCGGCGAAATCCTCGCCGGCATTCTCATCGGACCCCACGTCCTCGGGTGGATGGCGCCCAACCAAATTCTCGACATCCTCTCCGACCTGGGTGTGATGTTCCTCCTTTTTCGCGTTGGCCTCGAGGTGAAGGCCTCCCAACTCGTCAAGGTGGGCGGCACCGCCATCGTGGTCGCGGTCGCCGGCGTCGCACTGCCGTTCCTGTGCGGGTGGGGGATTTCAGCCCTCTGGGGCGAACCCCACCTGGAGAGCATCTTCACGGGTGCGGCCATGGTCGCTACCAGCGTCGGCATCACGGCCGAAGTCCTGGCAGGACGGGGCCTGCTGCGCACGCGCGCCGCCGGGGTGATTCTGGCGGCCGCGGTTGTGGACGATGTTCTCGGCCTCATCGTGCTCGCCGTCGTCAGTGGCCTCGCAAGAGGCGCCGCAAATTACGTCGATATCGGTCTGACCGGCGTGCTCGCGGTGGGATTCGTTTTTCTGCTCGCGAAGTTCGGCACGCGCACGGTCAAGCACGTGGTGCCGCGCGTCCGATCCCGGCTCAATCTGCCGGAAGGCGATTTTGCGATCGCCATGACGCTGCTCTTCGCGCTCTCACTCCTCGCTGTGTATGCCGGAGTCGCCGCCATCATCGGCGCGTTCCTTGCCGGGATGGCCCTCTCGGAGAGTGCCGAGCCCCGCCTGCAAGATATGACCAGCGGCGTCTCCGAACTGCTCGTGCCGTTTTTCCTTGCCGGGATCGGACTGCACTTCGATCTCTCGGCCTTCGCCACGGCGTCCACCCTGGGGTTCGCCGGCCTGATCGTGCTGGCCGCCGCCGCTTCCAAATTCGTGAGCTGCGGCCTGGGAGCCGCGGGAATGGGCCGCACGGACGCCGTTCGCGTAGGAGTCGGAATGGTCCCGCGAGGAGAAGTCGGGATGGTGGTAGCGCAGATCGGCCTCAATATGGGCGTGCTAGCCCACAGTGTCTACGGAATCATCGTTTTTATGTCAGTGGCCACGACATTGATCGCTCCGCCACTGCTCAAGCTGGCTTTCCGCCAGGCCACCCGCGCCGAAGAAGAGATCGTCGCCCGTCTGGGATGATTCAATCGCGGTGCAATTCGCCGTCTCCGCAAAACGTCTGCTTAACGCAGCCGGGACTATAGCCATAGACAATATATCCGGTATGGCTATAATGAGACATGCCCGATTCCGACCCAGCTTCTCTGCTCCCGCTGCCGCCCGCCACGTTTCACATTCTTCTCGCCGTTGCCGACGAGGACCGCCACGGCTATGCCATCATTCAGGACGTCGCGGCGCGAACCAACGGCGAGCTGAAGCTCAGCGCGGGCACGCTCTACCGCTCCATCCAGCGCATGCTCGAACAGGGCCTCATCGTCGAGCCGCGCGAACGGCCGCTGCCGGAGTTGGATGACGAGCGCCGCCGCTACTACCGCATCACCGCCTTCGGCCGCGCCGTGGCGGAAGCCGAATCCCACCGCATGGCCCAACTCTTACGCATGGCTCGGCATCGCGGACTGTCTCCGGGGAGAGCGTGATGCACGTCTACCGCCTGCTGCTGCACCTCTATCCCGCGTCGTTCCGCGCCGAATACGGCGAGGACTTGTGCGCGCTGTTCGCCCGCCGACGCGGGCAGGCGTCGGGTATCGCCGACGTCATCATGCTCTGGGCGGGAGCGCTGTTCGACATCCTCCGCAACGCGCCTGCCATCCACCTGGATATCCTGCGCGGGGATCTCTCGTACGCGATGCGCACCCTGCGCCGCGCGCCCGGATTTGCGCTCACCGCGATCGCCGTGGCCGCCCTGGGCATCGGGGCCACCACCGCCGCGTTCACCCTGACGGATCACGTTCTGCTGCGCCCCCTGCCCTTCCGGGACGAGGCGCGTCTGGTCAAGATCTGGCAGGAGCAGCGCGCCCAGGGCTATTCGCGAAACGAGGTCTCTCCCGCGAACTATCGCGATTGGAAGCGCGCCGCGTCTTCCTTCGAGGCCATGGGCGCTTACGCTAGCGTCTCCCTCGATCTCGCCGGCGCGGGCGATCCCCAACGGCTCGAAGGCGCCGCGTTCACCGCGGACATTCTGCCGATGCTCGGCGCCGGCCCCTCCCTCGGCCGCTCATTCACGGAGGACGACGATCGCGAGGGCGCCCCTCCGACGATGCTGCTGAGCGACGGTCTCTGGCGCCGCCGCTTCGCCGCCGACCCGGGCGTAATCGGGCGAACGCTCCTGTTGGACGGCACCCCGCACCAGATCATCGGCGTGATGCCCGCCGATTTCCGTTTTCCCAGCCGCACGGTGCAGTTCTGGAAGCCCACCCGCTTTGCAGCGCAGGATTTCGAGGAGCGAGACAACACCTACCTGCGCGTGCTCGCCAAACTCAAGCCGGGCGCAACCCTGGAGAGCGCACAAGCGGAGATGCGGCTGGTTGCCGCCCGAATCGAACGCGAGTGGCCCAAGGAGAACCGGGAGGTGGGCGCCGTCGTGAGCACGCTGCGTGACGAAGTCAACCCGCGTTCCCGCCTGGCCCTGGAAGCCTTGCTCGCCGCGGCCTTGTGTGTTCTTCTCATCGGCTGTACCAACCTGGCAAACCTGCTCATGGCGCGCGCGGTGTCGCGCCGGCGCGAACTGGCGGTGCGCGCCGCCATCGGAGCCGGGCGGCATCGCCTGGTGCGGCAGTTGCTGACGGAGAGCCTGGTGCTGTCGATCGTTGGCGGCGCAGCCGGAGTCGCGCTGGCCGTCGCCTCTCTGCCGCTGCTGGTCCGGCTGGTGCCGAACTCGCTTCCAGTCGCGGAAGTGCCCTCGATGGATCTGCGCGTGGCGGCCTTCGCGGCGATGTTGACGGTGGCCACAGGTTTGGCTTTCGGCGTCTTTCCCGCGCTGCGAGCCTGCGCCCGCGGCGATTTCACGGGCCTCCGCGAGGGCCCGCGCAGCGTCGGAGGGCGCAGCCGCCTGCGCTCTGCTTTGGTGGTCGTCGAAGTCGCTGGCTGCGTCGTGCTCCTGGTAACCTGCGGCCTCCTCCTGCGCGCAATCCGGCGCGTGCAATCGATCGACCCCGGCTTCCGCGCGGCGGGCGTCCTCACGTTGCGCACATCTCTGCCGATGCCGCAATACTCGGCCGTAGCCACACGGGACCGGTTCTACAGCCGTGTGCTCGACGAAGTCCGGCGCCTCCCGGGCGTCGCTGGCGCCGGATACACCAGCTTCATTCCCATGGCGCCTCACGGCGGCATCTGGCCGGTCGAAGTTCCCGGCCGCGACACCAGCAGACCGGGAAACACTGCCTTGCTGCGCTACATCACCCCGGGCTATCTCGATGCCATGGGCATTCCGCTGCGCCTCGGGCGCGACGTGAGCGCCGCGGACACCGCCAGGCGGCCGTATGTCGCAGTCGTGAGCGAGAGCTTCGCGCGGCGTTACTGGCCGGGCGAGATTCCCCTGGGCCGGCACTTCAAGTTTGCGCTCGCCGACCGAACCGTGGTTGGGGTGGCCGCGAACATCCGCGCTCGCGGTCTGGAGCGCGAAAGCGAACCGCAGGTGTACCTTCCGTGCGGGCAGGTGGACGACGGCAGCATCATCTGGTATGCGCCCAAAGACCTGGCGGTGCGTGCGGCCTCCGATCCAGACGCGCTGTTCCCCGCCATCCGCCGCATCATCGCCGCCGCCGACCCCGAACTGCCCATCTCCGACGTCCGCCTGCTCACCGACGTCGTGGATGGCGAAACCGCTGCGCGAGCCGTACAGGCCCGCGCCCTCGGAGCGTTCGCGTCTATCGCGTTTCTGCTGGCAGGCATCGGCATTCACGGCCTGCTGTCGTTCGCCGTGGGCAGCCGTGCCCAGGAGATCGGCGTCCGCATGGCGTTGGGCGCGCGGCGATCCTCCATTCTGGCCATGATCGTGAGCGATGCGGGGCATCTCTCGATCGCCGGCATCGCGATCGGCCTGGTGCTGGCATATGCCGCCGCCAGAAGCATTCAGGCCTTGCTGGCCGGCGTCGATCCGGCCGATATGCGCACCTACCTGGCCGCCATCGGCCTGTGCGCGGCGATGACCCTGGCCGGTGCGGCCGTTCCCGCGTTGCGAGCCATTGCCGTCGATCCTGCCAGCGTCATCCGCGCGGAGTAAGCGAGGGCGCTACTGAATCAGTTGGAACTGTACCGTCAGCGAGCACGACGGCAGTGGGGAGGTCGCGATGACAGCTGTGAGGAAGCCCGCCAGAGTCTGACTGAAGTCGCCGATGCGAGCCGCCGCAGTAGGCACCCCAATCGCCCCCGTCCCGTCCGCCGGCGTGCCATCCGAGATCGCCACAATCGCCCCTGTCCTCAACCCTGCCGCCGCGGTCATGCTATCCGCCTGCCTGCGGGCGTCGCTGACCAGGGCCGGGAGCGGACAAGGCTGCGCAGCCTGGGCGTCGGCCGAAACCTGTGTACCGGCAACGGAGAATGTAAGCGCCGGCGACCCCGCGATCACCCCCAAGCTGGCCTGCGCCTGAGTCAGTGCGGCGACGACGCTCTTCATCTGTGCGAACGGAACCGGCAACAGGAAAGTCCAGAGCGGCCCGGCACTCGATGTCCCCACGTTGCTCAAATTCCCTGCCGTAATCCCCGTCCCGTTCAATTTGGCCACCACGTCATTGAGCCCCACATCCTGTGCCGTCAGCACATTCACGTAGAGCAGCACCTGATCCGGCTGGATGCTCATCGTCCGGGTCGCCGTGACCGTCACCGTGTTGTTGTCCAAGGTCCCTGCCGATAGCGCCGCCGCGGCCATCAGTAACGCGAAAAGTATCCGCATGGCTCAAAACCCCGCCAGCGCAAACTTCACCGTCATCGAGCACACCGGCGCATAATACGGCGAGCTGAACAGCGCTCCGCTCGCCGGTTGCGACACCGTCGCACCCGACATCGCCAGCACGCTTCCCAACCCCACCCCCGCCGCCGACGCCATCTTCTGCGCCTGCGCGCGCGCGTCGCTCAGCAGGTCGGACGTCGAGCAGGCCTGGCCTTGCTGTGCCTGCGCCGACACCTGCGTTCCCTGTACCGAAAACGAAACCGACATCCCGTTTTTCTTCTGCGCCACGCTTTGCTGAAGCGCCGTCAACTGCGTGAGCGTAGCCTGGAAATTGGCCAGCGGCGCCGAGAGCGTAAAGGTCCAGTCCAGGTTCTGAACATTCTGCCCTTGCGTGCCGTTCAAAATGTACTGCTGCACCGTGCGCAGGCTCGAGAAATTCGCCGCCGTCACGATCGAGCCCTGCAACGCCGCCAGCACGTCATCCCGGGTGGCATCGGTATCGGTCAGCACGTCCACGTTAAGTGATATCAGGTCCGGCTGGACACTTGTTGGCCGCGTCGCCGTCACCGTGACGCTATTTTGGCCAAAGATCAGAACTGGAAAAATCAGAAAGAGAAAAGCGCGTCTCCACATACCGAAAGTGTATGAGTCCGCGCGCTCCGCGGCAACTGCTCAGTACTTCGCCAGCTCTTCGAAATCCACGTTGCCGCCCGAAATCACCACGCCCAAGCTGCGGATCTCCGGCGGCAGCTTGTGGAACAGCACCGCCGCCACCGGCACCGCGCCGCTCGGCTCCGCCAGAATCTTCAGCCGCAGCAGCAGAAACTTAACCGCCGCGCGGATCTCGTCATCCGATACCAGCACGATCCGCTCCACCAACTGCCGCAGCACCGGGAACGTCAGCTCCCCGGGCTTGGGCGCGCGCAACCCGTCGGCGATCGTGTCCGGGTGCACCGTCGTCCGCTCGCCGCTCAGCATCGAGAGGAACGTGTCGTTCGCTCCCTCCGGCTCGGCGCCGAACACGCGCATCGCCGGATGCATCGCCTTGGCAATGGTCGCGCAGCCCGCCAGCAGGCCGCCGCCGCCCACCGGCGTGATCAACGCGTCCAGCGGACCGGTCTCCTCCAGCAGCTCGAGCGCTGCCGTCCCCTGCCCCGCCATGATCATCGGATGATCGAACGGCGGCACCAGCGTGGCGCCGGTTTCTTTGAGGATGCTCTGCGCGATGGCCTCCCGGCTTTCCTTGAACCGGTTGTAGGTCACGATCCGCGCCCCGTGCGCGCGCGTCGATTCCATCTTGGATTTCGGCGCGTCGTCAGGCATCACGATGGTCGCCTGAACCCCGACGTGCTTCGCCGCAATCGCCGTCGCCTGCGCGTGATTCCCCGAGGAGTATGCCACCACGCCGTGTTTCAGCGCCTCCGGGCTCAGCGACAGCACCAGGTTCGACGCGCCGCGGATCTTGAACGCGCCGCCGCGCTGTAGATTCTCGCACTTGAAGAAGACCCGCGCTCCGGCCTGGGCGTCGAACCCGGCCGACGTCATCACCGGCGTCCGCCTGGCCAGCGGGCGGATCCGTTCCGCCGCCGCGCGCACGTCGGCCGCCTGAATCGCCAATGCCTGGACCATGGCTACGAGTCTAGCAGCCCGGCCCCTCTCCAATCGCCCCCAGGATCTTCGCCCGCACGCCCGCCGCGTCGAACCCTTCGTGCCGGTAGATTTCCTTCGGGTTGCCCGATCGCGAGAAATCGTCCATCCCGAAGGTCCGCGCGCGATGATCGCCGGGCAACAGGAAAGGATACAGGAATCCGCGCCAGCCGTTGTGCAGCGTGACCACGTATTGCCGCTCGTCGTCGCTGAAGATCGACGCCGCCTTCGCCGGATCATCCCGCCGCAGCTCCTCGAAGAGCTGCGGCGAGGTAACCGCCACAATTTTGACGTCGCGGCGTTCCTCGATTTCCGGCAGCACCTCCAGCGTGTTGGCCATCACCTGGCCGCCGCTGATCACCAGGACCAGCTTCGGCTTGCCGTTTTCCCGGAACGGCCGGAACACGTAGGCGCCGTTACACGCTTCGCGAGCTTCCGGCACGCCCTCGCCGCGCGCGAAGACCGGCACGCCGGGACGCACCACGCTGAACACCACCGGTTCGCCGCGCCGGGCGGCGTGGAAGAGCATCTCCACCGCCTCGTTGGCGTCCAGCGGCTTGTAGACTTTGATACCCGGATACGCCGTAAACAGGCTCATCCAGAACAGCCCGTGATGGGTGGGCCCGTCTTCCCCGGTCTCCGGTCCATCGTGCGCCGCCAGCACGATGAAGAACGCCTTCGCCGCGGGGTTCACCGTGTTGTTGATCAGTGTCATGCGGATGGAGTTGGCCATCATGCAGGTGAACACGCCGTAGCTGGCGAACGCCGTCATGGGACGGAACCCGCCGGGCAGCACGTCCTGCGCCATGGCACACGACATCATGGCCATGTTCTGTTCGGCGATCCCGAACCGGATGCCCCGCCCCAGCGGATTTTCGCGCTTGAGAATCCCGTAGACGTCCTCCGCCTTGCCCGTGAGGATGCTCTTCATCAGGTCGCCCGCGCCGATCCAGAAAAACGCGGTGTTCTTCATGGCCCACGCGAACCAGGCCTCGGATGCGCGCCGCGTCGGCACCATCTCGCCCGGTTTGAACGTCAGCTCCGGCGGCATCACCGCCGGGCGCTCGATCGCCGTGTAGTCGCGCACCGGCCGGCCGGCCAGGGCCGTCTCCATGCGGTCCACCAGGTCTTCTTCGGGCACGACCAGCGCCGCCGCCGCCCGCAGTCTCCCGGTCAGATACTCCACGTCGCCGTCGCGCAGCCCGTCCACGACCACCGCGATATCCGCCGACACATCTCCCTTCACTCCAGGAACGGGGAAGCCAAGTTTGCGCATGGCCTCGACATATTCTTCGTGCGGCAATGGCGTCCCGTGCGAATCGCCCGTGCCCTCCAGCCGCCCGTATCCGGTACCCTTCTTCGTGTGCGCCATCACCACCGTCGGCCGTCCCGGCGCGAACGTGGAAGCTGCCAGCCGGTACGCGTACGCTAGCTCGCGCACGTTATGGCCGTCCACCTCGATCACGTTCCATCCCAGAGCGAACCAGTGGTTCTGATACGGCGCCGGCACCACCTCGAAAATCGGGCCGTCGATTCCGAACCCGTTGTAATCCAGTGTCACTACCAGGTTGTCCATGCCCAGGTTCGCCGCCGCGTTGCGAGCCTCGTACGACATCCCCTCTTCGCTCTCGGCATCGCCGGCGATCACCCACGCGCAGGTGCGCAGTCCGCAGGAACGATGCAGCGCCGCGAAACCAAGCCCCGCCGAAAACCCGTGTCCGCTCGAACCGGTCGAGGTGTCCGCCAGTGCGTATTCGCTTTCCACGTGCCCGCTCGGGCCGCCCCACTTGCGGAACCGCGCCAAATCCTCCGGGTACACCACCATGCGCGCATCCGCGCCGGCCAGGGTATCGCCGTTACGTCGCAGCGTCTCGTAGACCAGGGCGACCACGGAGTGGAACAGCGGGGAGGTATGTCCCGCGCTCCACACCAGCCGGTCGCGGCCGGCGTGCTTGGGATTCCACGCGTCGTACCCGAATGCGCCGCTCGCCACCAGCGTCACCACCTGCTCGGCCTTCGACGTCGACCCGCCCGGGTGCCCCGACTGCGCGCCGTCAACGGCCGCAAACAGCAGCCCGCGCACCACGCGGCTCAGGTTCGCAATCTTGTCTTCATCGATCCCGGGCAGCGGCTCCAGCGCGAGGCCGCGCAGGTCGAGATAGGCGCCGCCCTTGGCGCGGTATTGGAATCGTTGCGGTTCGCTCGCGGCCAGAGCGGCACGTGCCTCTTGCTCCAAGAGGGGATACTGGGTAAGCACTGCGGACATGGAAAACCTCTCACCGGTATTCTATATCCATTTATCTTGTTTTAGGAACCACTTTTGCGTGGGTGTATCTGGCCGGGTTGGCGCTTGCCCAGTCCCCCCTACCAATTTGGGAACGGATTGACCCGGGCCGTCCGGCATGACTCGATCATTGCCGGGACCAGCTTCCGCCTCTGCCACAACTGCTCCAGCAGGCGATCCAACGCGTCCTCCTCGCCCTCGACCCAATCAGGTGGGATTCCCCTCCAGGCGCGGTCGATCACCTCCTCCGGAAAATGGACCACCTGGTCCAGCCAGGGTTGGAAGTCGCCGGGCCCGCGGACGCCCTCGTAGACCGCCCGCCGCGCGTACAGACCTTGCAGCGGCGATTCCGGGAAGTCCCAGTTGGGTCCATTGAAGGCGTACCCGTGGTCGATCATCCGCGCGACGAATCCGGCCCTGCCGCCGCCCCCTTCGTCCCGCACCATGGCACGGTAGAAGACGCACTGCCGGCCGTCGGCATTACCGGTCCATTTATCGAAGACCAGGATGGCGCGGAAGTCGTTCAGGTTCACCACCTGCCCGAGCAGGGAGTCGGGCAGGAAGTCGTAGACAGCCAGGCGCGCCGGGTCGCCGGGATACCGCGACCCGAATTGCCAGCCCGGTTCGACCTCGACCCGCCGGGCGCCGATTTGCAGACAGCACTCCTGGTTGGCCTTCAGGAACTCGGGAGTAACCTGGATCAGGGCGGTCTCGGGAGCCGAAATCTTTAGGTAGTTCAGTAGTTCGGCCGAAAGCGCTTCGTTGACCAGAACCCGCCGATGCTGAGGATTATTGCGGAACTTGACGACGTACCAGCGGCCATCATCGGCTTCCAGTAGCTGGGCCTGGGCGCCGCCTCGCATTTTTCGGACGTGCCGGATTGCGGTGAGCGGCATCGCAGGAAAATCGCGCTAACCTAGAGTTTTATCATACGGAGGGCCAGTCACCCATGGCGGATCAGGAGAACAACGGCAAGACCAACGAGGGCGAATCGTCCGGCGGCGGCCGCAGCAAAGACGAGGTCGCCCTGGAACTCATGAAGTTTATTGCAGTTAACACGGGCTACGGAAAGGCGTCCCAAGGCTCGGCCGGATTCTCCGGAAAGCCGCTCACACGTTCCCCCGAGGAGCATGCCGAGGCTTTGATCGAGCTTTTCAACCGTTGCCGGAAGGTGGTGAAGGCGGAGTAGGGCCTACTTCTTCTTTTTCTTGGGAGCAGCTTTTTTCGCGGCCCTCTTGGGGGCGGTCTTCTTCGCAGCCTTTTTCGCCGGAGCCTTCTTGGCGGCCTTTTTGGGTGCGGCTTTCTTGGGGGCAGCCTTCTTGGGCGCGGCCTTCTTGGGCGCGGCCTTCTTGGCGGCCATTTTCGCCGGCGCTTTCTTCACCGCTTTCTTCGCGGGCGCCGCTTTCCTGGCTGGAGCAGCGGCTTTCTTGGCTGGAGCGGCGGCCTGCTTCGCCGGAGCGGCCTTTTTCGGAGCCGACGCCTTGGTCACCGGCTTTTTCGCCGGCGGGGCCTCGGGAGCAGCCTCCACGGGCACCTCGACCACTTCCACCACCTCTACGGTCGCGATTACCGGAGGCGGCGCCGGGGTATCCAACTCGTCGTCTTCCTCGTCCTCGATGTCTTCTTCGTACTCATCGAGCTTGGATCCCATCTCACCTTGTTCTTCGTCTTCGTAATCGTGGAAATCTTCCATGTCTTCTCCGTTCATCAGAACGAATTCGGGGCTATCAACCATGTAATAGGCCTCCTGCAGTCAAGGCACGATCACCCATAGCATACCCTTTTTTCCGCGGCAGGCAATAGCGAAAATCGCAATCGCGCAGCATGCTACCGTAGGGGCAGTTCAATCCTTATGGCGCTGTTCAAAACGCGCAGCGCTGCCGTTTACGGCATCGATGCTCATCTGATCGATGTCGAAGTCGACATGTTCTCGTCGGGTAACGCGCGCGATTCCGTCATGGTGGGTATGCCCGACGTCGCGGTGCGCGAGAGCCGGCAGCGTATCAAAAGCGCGCTCATCAATTCCGGGTTCGGATACCCGAACAAGCAATTCACCATCAACCTTGCACCCGCCAACGTGCGCAAGGAGGGCGCCGGCTACGATCTGCCGGTGGCGCTCGGCATTCTCGGCGCCATGGGAGCGGTCCGCGGCCTCGATCAATATCTGTCGGTCGGCGAACTTTCCCTGGACGGCGCGATCCGGCCGGTGCGCGGCGCTCTTCCGGTGGCGGTGTGCGCGCGGGAGAAGAGAATCGCCAACCTGATCGTGCCGGCGGAGAATGCGGCTGAGGCCGCCGTGGTGGAGGGCGTGCGGGTGTTCGGCGTCCGCTGGCTGGCCGAAGTCGTGGCGCTGCTCAACCGGCCAGAGGAATTCGCACCCCAAGCGCCCGCCCGCAACGGCCGGAACGGAGCGTCCCCACAAGGTCCCGATTTCCGGGACGTACGCGGCCAGACCATGTCAAAGCGGGCGTTGGAGGTCGCGGCAGCAGGGGTGCACAACGTCCTGATGATCGGGCCACCGGGATCCGGCAAGACCATGCTCGCCAAGCGCCTGGCCGGCATTCTACCGCCGCTGACATTCGAAGAAGCCATTGAAACCACCAAAATCCACAGCGTGGCCGGACTGCTTCGGAGCGGCGGCGGACTGTTGCACGAACGGCCCTTCCGCTCCCCTCACCATACCATCTCCGACGCGGGATTGATCGGGGGCGGCGCCGGCATCCCGCGTCCCGGTGAGGTGAGTCTCGCGCATCACGGCATGCTGTTCCTCGACGAGTTCCCGGAGTTTCCCAGGGACGTTCTCGAAATGTTGCGACAGCCGCTGGAGGATGGGTGTGTCACCATTGCCCGGGCGTCCATGACGCTGCAATTCCCTTCCAGTTTCATGCTGGTGGCCGCTATGAATCCGTGCCCCTGTGGGTTCTATGGAGACTCCACTCGCGAGTGCCGTTGCACGCCCGCCATCATTCAACGCTACCTGGGGAAGATCTCCGGCCCCCTGCTCGACCGCATCGACATCCATGTCGAGGTCCCGGCAGTGCCGTACAAAGAACTGCGTGGCAACGCGACAGCCGAATCCTCTGACGATATCCGCGCGCGCGTGGAGCGGGCGCGCGCAATCCAGCATGGCCGGGGCCATTACAATTCGCGCATCCCGACGCGTACGCTTCGCAGCCTGTGCGCTTTGGACGATGCGGGAGAGCGAACCCTGGAAATGGCGGTGCGCCGCATGGGATTCTCCGCACGGGCGCACGACCGGATTCTGAAAGTGGCGCGCACGGTGGCCGACCTGGACGAATCCGGGAACGTCTCGGCCAAGCACGTTGCCGAAGCCGTGCAATATCGGAGCCTGGACCGCAACTACTGGACTTGAGTCCGGCCAGCCTACAGCCCGAACACGTAAAGCGTCCGCTCGGCGGCGATCGCGATGTACTGCTTGCCATCCACGGCGAACGAAATCGGGTTGGCGGCAACCCGGCCGCCCGTCTGAAAGTCCCATAGCGGCTTGCCGGTCTTCGCGTCGAGCGCGAAGAAATTGCCCTCATCGGAGCCCGAAAAGACCAGCCCGCCCGCGGTGGCCAACACACCGGCCCAGGGCGCCGAGTGCATCGGAAATTCCCACCGCATCTGTCCTGTAGTCGCGTCCAATGCGCGGATCGCGCCCGAAGCCTTTTCGCCGGGCGCGCTGGCCTCGCCGCCGCCGGC
>DATJYW010000230.1:0-7929 GCA_035499435.1 Candidatus Acidiferrales bacterium
CCGGCCCCAAAAAGACGGACACGGGTATGTCTTTAGTGTAGCCCGCCCGGACGCCCGTTATTGCCATTTTCCGGGCGAAGTGGTGGGATAGGGTTCATGTCGAGAGTTGAAGTGAGGATTGGCGGCGCCGAAGAGGCGGAAACCGCGCCAAGCGCGAAGGACGATAGTCCGCGCCGTTTCCGCATCCTGCTCATTGCAGATTTCAGCGGGCGGCCATCCGGGCCGATCGAGCCGCGCGTGATCGACCGGGACAATTTCGAGGATGTCCTGGCCGGAATCAAGCCGGCCGTGGAACTGAACGGGGTAACGCTGGAATTTCGGGGAATGGACGATTTCCATCCGGATCATATCTACCAGTCGGCGACGTTGTTTCAGAACCTGGAACCCTGCCCGGAAACGGCGCCGCCGCCAGAGGCGCCGCGGCGCGAAGTGCCCACGGCCGGGTTGCTGGACCAGATCCTCGCGGAGCAGGGCGGCGACGAGCCAGTCACCACGCGGGACGCCGACGATCTGGCGGGTTTCATCCGGCGTGTGAGCGCGGGCCACGTGGAGCGCGAGCGCCCGGGCGAAAGGGCTCGCGAGGCCCACCGGCAGGAACTGGCGGCGGAGTTGCTGCGGGGCATCCTGCATCACCCCCGGTTCCAGGCGATGGAGGCGGCTTGGCGTGCCGTCGACTGGCTGGTCCGCGAGCTGGATACCGATAGCGATCTGCGGCTCTACGTTCTCGACATCACGCTGGCGGAGTTGGTGCGAAAAATGGACGCCGTACAGGCGAAGTTGAAGGGCAAAGGGCCCTGGGCGCTGATCGCCGGCAATTACGTGTTTGGCCAGACCGCGGTGGACGCGGAGGTGTTGCGCCGGCTCGGCGAGATGGCGAAGAAGCTGGGAGCTCCATTTGTGGGCGAGGCCCGCCTGTCTGGGGAGGAAGCGTCGGAGCGGACGTGGGCCGAACTGCGGGGTTCGGAGGCAGCGCGCTGGATCGGACTGGCGATGCCGCGCTTCCTGCTCCGCCTGCCCTACGGCAAGGACGGCCTCACCGTGGAGAGTTTGCCTTTCGAGGAGATGCCGGAGAGCGAGCACCGCGCCTACCTGTGGGGCAACCCAGCGTTCGCGTGCGCGAAGCTGGTCGCTGAGTCGTTTTTGGCTGGAAGGACGGTACGGCGCATCGACGGGCTGCCGCTGTACGTCTACCGGGAAGACGGAGAAGCTTTGGCAAAGCCCTGCGCGGAGATCTTCATGACCGAGCAGGACGCCGAGAACCTGCTGGAGGCGGGCTTCATGCCGCTGGTTTCCGTCAAGAACCAACCCGCGGCGGTCCTGATGCGGTTACAGTCCATCGCCGAGCCGGCAGCGCCGCTGGCGGGACTGGGGTGAGGGGACGGCGATGATCGTCGAAATGCGGACGTACAGGCTCAAACCGGGCAAGCGCGCGGAGTTCCTGGAGGTTTTCCGCAGCAAATCGGTGCCCGCGCACGCGGAGATCGGGATGAAGATTCTGGGCCCGTTTCTTTCGGTGGAAGATCCCGACGTGTTCTTCTTATGCGCGGGTTCCCCGACCTGGAGTCGCGGGAGCCGATGAAGGCCCGGTTCTACGAGGGCGAGCTCTGGAAGCAGGAGTTGGAAAACGTGCTGATGCCGATGATCGAGAAGTACGACGTGGTGCTGGTGGAGGACACGGAGGGGCAGATTCGGTGGTAGTGATGCGGAAAACAACGGCTCCGCTCACCATTAAGTATTCCGGGACGTTGAAAGCGGCCACGAAGATGACCAGGACCGTGAGCGTAGATTCATAACACGTCGAAGGTGAGCTCGCTGCCAAGCCAGAGCATAGTCCGCTCCGGGCGAGATATTTCGAGGCGCAATCCAGCACGCCACCCCGGCTGCTTCCAGTGCGCAACACACCTGCTCGGCGGTGGCTTTATCCGCTTGGGCGTAGCTGATGAACACTTTGGGCGACTCGGCCGCTGCGGTCTGGCCCTGCTCGATTACTGAGCCGCATTGCGGACAAAAGCCCCTTAGCTCTGCGACGGCGGTTTGGCACTTGGAACACCGGAAGCTTGCGTGAACCGGTGGCGATATCGAGGGCGGATGGACAGCCTGGAGCGGCAGATACGCTGGCGCCATTGCGATGGCGGGCTCTAAGCTGGAACCCTTAAACACTACGAACGAAAGGATGAGCCCCAGCGGCCCCAGCAAGCATCCGAGTGCAAGCCCGCTCAGAGCACTGGCGCCTCGTCGCCGCGCCACCGCCATGGCCCCGATTCCGGAGATCAAGTTTAGAAGGAAGCCCACCAACATCATGTCGCCAGCGTCCATAGGGTCTGAAACTCCGAAACAGTGATTGCACCGGCAAGGCCCGGATGCAATCCCCGAAATCGGGTTATCGCCCTGGCGGGGCGCCTGGTCTCATTGGGCGAAAGCCGGTGCTCCGGACAAATGCCGCCGCCGCGAATCACGCCGACAACATGAAAACCTCGCATTGATAGGAAGTAACTTACACACCCGAGCCCCAAGCGCGCCTATTACCTGTGCTAGCCTCCGATCAAGGGGAGGCCCATTGGTGGCCCCGGGCGAAAGACCGTAGCCGGCGGAAAATCGCGGGCGAAAAAACGAACCCAGCAAGTTGTTGAAAACAAACAAACACACCAAAACAGAAGGGCAGGCTCCTGAAGAAGAGCCCAAGGCATTCAAATGAAGCGCTAAAATATACTTGACAATTACATACTAAGGTTTTATGATTGGTTCTAGATGAGGTCTTGAAAGGCCTCTCAGAGAATCTAACCAATGAGGAGCTTCAAATCCATGTCTCTCACCCATTACGATCCGCTCGCTGGCCTGCGCCAGTTCGAAGATGCTTTCAGCCGTTTCTTCACCGAGCCCCAGACCAACCGTCCCTGGGCTCCGGCCGTCGATATCTATGAGACCGAGAACGAACTCGTGCTCAAAGCGGATGTTCCCGACGTCAATCTGAAGGACATCGACGTTCGCATGGAAAACCAGACGCTCACCATCGCCGGCGAGCGCAAGTTCGAGGAAAAGAAGGAGTCCGGAAAGGGTTTCCACCGGATCGAGCGCAGCTACGGCAGCTTTGTACGCAGTTTCGCCGTGCCCAACGCTTTCGACACCGACAAGATCAACGCGTCCTATCGCAACGGCGTGCTCACGGTGGCACTGCCCAAGAAGGAAGCCGCCAAGCCGCGCCAGATCAAAGTCGCTGTCCAGGAGTAAGTTTCAAGCCGTCAAGACAGGTCTCGGCTTGAAGGGCAGGTGAGGCTGGGGGCCAAAATGGCCGCTGGCCCCATACCTGCCCTATTGTTGTCTCAGGGGGGTCATAGAATGTTCCGTCTCGACAAACTGACTCAGAAAGCACAGGAAGCACTCCAGCAAGCCCAGGGCATCGCCGAGAAGAATCAGGGCCAGGTGTTGTTTCCCCTTCACGTGCTCGCCGCGCTGGCCGAAGAAAAAGAAGGTATCGTGCGCCCGGTTTTGGAGAAGTGCGGCGTACACCCGGATGCCATCGTCTCCGAAGCCAACCGCCAGATCGCCAACCTCCCCAAAACCGCTGGCATGCAGCCTGGAATGTACCTCTCCCAGCCCCTCAACCAGATCCTGGAGCACGCGTTCGACGAAGCCATCCGCTTCAAAGACGAATTCGTGTCCACCGAGCATCTGCTGCTCGCCATGTCCGAGCAGCGCGGCGATCCCGCCGGCCAGCTTTTGGACCGCGCCGGCGCCACCCACGACGCCATCCTCAAAGCCCTGGTGGCGATTCGCGGATCGCAACGCGTCACCGACCAGAATCCCGAAAGCAAATACCAGGCGCTGGAACGCTATGCCCACGATCTGACCGAGTCTGCCCGCCAAGGCAAGCTCGATCCGGTGATCGGCCGCGACGACGAAATCCGGCGCGTGATGCAGGTGCTCAGCCGGCGCACCAAGAATAACCCGGTGCTGATCGGCGAGCCCGGCGTCGGCAAGACCGCTATTGTCGAAGGGTTGGCGCAACGCATCGTGCGCGGCGACGTGCCCGAACAGCTCAAGGGCAAGCGCCTGGTCGCCATCGACCTGGGCAGCATGATCGCAGGCACCAAGTTCCGCGGCGAGTTCGAAGACCGGCTCAAGGCCGTCGTCAAGGAAATCATCGATTCCAACGGCGAGATCCTCTGCTTCATCGACGAGCTGCACACCCTCGTGGGCGCGGGCGGCGCGGAGGGCGCGATCGACGCGGCCAACCTGCTCAAGCCGGCCCTGGCGCGCGGCGAGCTGCGCTGCGTCGGCGCCACCACGCTCAACGAGTACAAGAAACACGTCGAAAAGGACGCCGCCCTGGCGCGCCGCTTCCAGACCGTGATGGTCGGCGAGCCCACCATCGACGACACCATCGCCATCCTGCGCGGGCTCAAAGAGAAGTTCGAAATCCACCACGGCGTGCGCATCAAGGATTCGGCCATCATCGCCGCCGCGGTGCTTTCGCAGCGCTATATTACCGACCGCTTCCTGCCGGACAAGGCTATCGACCTGATCGACGAAGCCGGCAGCGCGCTGCGCTTGCAGATCGGCTCCATGCCCATCGAGATCGACGACCTCGACCGGCGCATCTCCCATCTCGAGATCGAGCGCCAGGCCCTCAGTAAGGAAAAGGACTCCGGTTCGCACGAGCGGCTCCGCCACGTGGAAAGCGAGCTCGAGGAGATTCGCGGCCAGTCGGCGGTCCTCAAGGAGCGCTGGAACCGCGAAAAGGAGGCCATCGCCCGCGTGCGCCAGCTCAAGGAAGAGCAGGACACGCTGCGCCAGGAAGAGGAGAAGGCCAGCCGTGTCGGCGATTGGGAGAAGGCCGCCCAGCTCCGCTACGGACGCCTCTCGCAGATCGAAAAAGACATCCAGACCGCCGAAGCCGCGCTGGAGGCCATCAAGGAAAACGCGCTGCTCAAGGAAGAGATCGGCGAGGACGATATCGCCCGCATCGTCGCCAAGTGGACCGGCATTCCGGTGACGCGCATGATGGAAGGCGAAATTCAGAAGCTGGTGCAGATGCCGGAGCGCTTGAAAGATCGCGTGGTCGGGCAGGACGAAGCCGTGCGCCTGGTGTCCAACGCCATCCTGCGCAACCGCGCCGGACTCAGCGACCCGAACCGGCCTATCGGCAGCTTCATCTTCCTCGGGCCTACCGGCGTCGGCAAGACCGAGCTGGTCCGCGCCCTGGCCGGGTACCTGTTCAACGACGACAAAGCCATGATCCGCGTGGACATGAGTGAGTACCAGGAGCGGCATGCCGTGGCGCGCATGATCGGCGCGCCTCCCGGCTATGTAGGCTACGATGAAGGCGGGCAGCTCACCGAGCAGGTGCGCCGCCGTCCTTATTCGGTATTGCTGTTCGATGAAATCGAAAAGGCGCATCCGGAGGTGTTCAACACGCTGTTGCAGATTCTCGACGACGGGCGCCTGACCGACGGACAGGGCCGCACGGTGAGCTTCAAGAACGTGGTGATCGTAATGACCAGCAACGTGGGCACCGGGATGGTGGAGAGGAATACCATCGGGTTCTCGGTTCACGCCCGCGACCAACGTACGGCGGATGCGCGCAAGCGGCTGCTGGATGCGCTCAAGATGCAGTTCCGGCCGGAGTTCCTCAACCGCATCGACGACATCATCGTCTTCAACCAGCTCACGCGCGAACACCTCTCGCAGATCGTCGATATCCAGCTTGCCAGCGTCGCGAAACTGCTCAAGGATCGTAAGCTGAAGTTGGAGGTCACGCCGGCGGCGAAAGAAGTCATCATCTCCGAAGGCTACGACCCGCAGTACGGCGCGCGGCCGATGCGGCGCGCGATCCAGCGGCTGGTGCAGGACCCGCTCGCCCTGAAGCTTCTCTCGGGCGATTTCCCCGAAGGCGACACGGTAATGGTCGATGCCGCCCCCGATGGTTCCCTTACCTTTTCTTCTGTGGGACAGGCTTCAGCCTGTCCTTCGGAGGTCATCCAATGAACGCCCTCAAAACCGCAATGCTTCTCGCGCTGCTGAGCGCGATTCTCCTCGTCGGCGGCCAGGCCATCGCCGGCCGCCAAGGCCTTTACATCGCCTTCGTCGTCACCGCGATCATGAACCTGGCCAGCTACTTCTTCTCCGACAAAATCGCGTTGATGAGCTATTCGGCCCAACCGGTGACGGAGACGGAAAATCCCGAAGTGTATCGCCGGGTCGCGCCGATTGTCCGCGGGCTGGCGCAGCGCATGGGCCTGCCCATGCCGAAGCTCTGGATCATCCCGGAAGAATCCCCCAACGCGTTCGCCACCGGGCGGAATCCGGGCCACGCCTCGGTCGCCTTTACCGTCGGTATTCTCAAGCTGATGAACGATAACGAGATCGAGGGCGTGATCGCGCATGAGCTCGGCCACGTCCTGCACCGTGACATCCTCATCAGCTCCGTGGCCGCGATGCTCGCGGGCACGATCACATTCCTCGCGCGCATGGCCTTCTGGTTTGGCGGCAGCCGCGACGATGAAGACCGCGGCAACCCGATCGCAGCCATCGCCATGATGATCCTGGCGCCCCTCGCTGCGGCCCTCATCCAGATGGCGATCAGCCGCTCGCGCGAGTACGACGCCGACGCGGCCAGCGCCAAGTACGTGGGCTCTCCCTATCCGCTGATCGGCGGACTGCAGAAGCTGGATACCTGGTCGAAGCGCATCCCGTTGGACGCCAGCCCGTCGACGGCGCACATGTTCATCGTCAAGCCGTTCACCGGCGAGAGCCTGATGCGGCTGTTTTCCACGCACCCCTCCACCGAGGACCGGATCGCCCGCCTGCAGGCGATGCGATGAACGAAGTCCGCGTGAACCGGAAAGCGGCCGGCCGGGTCGCTTCCGGCCACCCGTGGATCTTCGCGAGCGACATTCTGGAACGGGACGGCGCCCAGCCGGGGCAGGCGGTCAAAGTGGCCGACCAGCGCAGGCGGCCGCTGGGAACCGCGCACTACAGCTCCACCAGCCAGATCTCGCTGAGGATGCTTTCGCCGCAGGTGGAAGAGATCGGCCGCGAATTCTTCCTGCGCAGGCTGCGTGACGCCGAGGAGCATCGCCGCCGCGTGGTGCGGAACTCGGACGCGTACCGCGTGGTCCACGCCGAGGCCGACCTGCTGCCGGCGCTGATCGTCGATCGATACGCCGGGTATCTGACCATCCAGACGCTCGATCAGGGCATGGACGCCGCCAAAGACGAAATCGTCTCCTGCCTGGAAGAGATCTTTCACCCCAAGGCGATCGTCGCCCGCAACGACGCCTCGGTGCGCGCGAAGGAGGAGTTGCCGCTCGAGACTGCGGTGCTCTCCGGTGAAGCTCCCGGGCCGGTCGCGGTGCGAATGAACGGCCTGGCCTTTTGCGCCGACCTGGTCCACGGCCAGAAGACCGGCATCTTTCTCGATCAGCGCGAAAACTACCGCGCAGCGGCCCGGTATGCCGGCGGAGGCCGCGCACTCGACTGCTTCACTTCGACGGGCGGGTTCGCGCTCCATCTGGCCGCGAAATGCGAGTCGGTGGAGGCGGTAGATTCGTCCGGGCCTGCGCTGGAAACCGCTCGCGCCAACGCCGCCGCCAACGGGATGGCCAACGTCGAGTTCCGCGAAGCGGACGTGTTCGACGTGCTGGCCGGACATACCAGCGCGCGCCGCCAGTTCTCGCTCGTCGTGCTGGACCCGCCGGCTTTCGCCAAGAGCCGGCGCAACCTCGATCCGGCCTTGGGCGCGTACAAGGAGATCAACCTGCGCGCGCTCCGCCTGTTGCCGCCAGGCGGCGTGCTGGTGACCTGCACGTGCTCGTACCACGTGAGCGAGGCGGCGTTTCTGGAGTTGATCGCGCAAGCCGCGCTCGATGCCAACCGGACGCTGCGCGTGCTGGAGCGGCGCACGCAGTCGCAGGACCATCCGATCCTGCT
>DATJYW010000231.1:0-59232 GCA_035499435.1 Candidatus Acidiferrales bacterium
TCATACTCTTGTGCGCGGCGACCGGGTTCGCCGCCGACTTTACAACTGGACAGGCCGCGAGGCTGGTCATCGGCCAGGAAACATTCACCTCGCAGGACGCCAATTCGAGCGACGTCATCGTCGGCGCGGTCAGCGGCATCGCGTATGCGGCGGACACGCTGTTCGTGGCGGATTCCAACCGCGTGGGCTCGACACCAAACAACCACCGCGTGCTCCTGTTCCAGAATCTCTCCGGCATGCTGCCGTCACCCACGGCACAGCTCAACTACACCACCAAGTGCCCGGTCTGCGTGGGGCAGGCGACCGTCGTGCTCGGCCAGCCCGACTTTACCACCACCACTGAAAACCTGGTCGCCAACCAGAGCAACCTCCGGCTTCCGACGGCCGTGGCTTCCGATGGCGTGCACGTGGTTGTCGCCGACACCAACCACAACCGGGTGCTGATCTGGAATCGCATTCCGACCATCAACAATCAGCCGGCCGACGTGGTTATCGGACAGCCGAACTTCAGCAGCACGTCCATCCCCGGCAATCTGCCCAACGCTCAGAGCATGCGCGGGCCGCAGGGCGTTTGGATCCAGAACGGCAAGCTCTACATCGCCGACACTCAGAACAACCGGGTGATGATCTACAACCAGATCCCCACCAAGAACGGCGCCGCCGCCGACCTCGTCCTGGGGCAGCCCAATCTCAGCACCTTCGTCCAACCGGACCTTACGCAGCAGAAGACCGACGTCACCGCCAGCGTGTTGTTGAACCCGGTGGCGGTCACCTCCGATGGAACTCACCTCATCGTGACGGATCTCGGATACAACCGGGTGCTAATCTGGAACTCGATTCCCAACACCAACGGGCAGCCGGCAGACGTGGCCGTCGGACAGCCCGACCTGGTCAGCTCGGTCGCCAACAACGCCTACACCGTCGATACGACCAACAACAATATTGAGACTGCGGTCCTGTGCACCGTCTCCAACGGAACCGACAGCAACGGCAACCCGACCTATCCGGCGTACTGCAACTCGACCTTGAATTTTCCGCGTTTCGCGCTCGCGGCCGGCAACCGGCTGTTCATCGCCGATGGCGGCAACGATCGCCTCCTGGTGTTCGACTCCATCCCCACTCAGAGCGGAGCCTCCGCGGACTACATCATCGGCCAGATCGGCGGTACGGTGAACCAGGCTTCCGACGCCGCGGACTCGCTGCGCACGCCGATGTCGCTAGCCTGGGACGGCACCAACCTGTATGTGAGCGATGCCTACAACCGGCGCATCACGGTCTACACGATCGCCGAGACCATCGTGCCGTACCAGGGGATCCGCAATGCGGCCAGCCTGGACATCTTCGCCAACGGCACACTGACCGTCGGTGGAACCATCCAAGCGGGCGACAAGATCGACATCAACATCGGCGGCACTTCGACCACCGATAGCAACGGAAACACGACCATCACCGGCGGAGCGGACTATATTTACACGGTGGCCTCGACCGACGCAATCAACGATGTGATCAACGCGCTGGTCAGCGCCATCAATACTGCCAACAGCGGTGCGGGCGACCCGAACGTTTACGCCACGCCCGACTTGGCCACAAGCGAGTTGTTGTTGACCGCACGCGCCTCCGGCACAGACGGCAACAACATCAGCTACTTCTCGACGGTGACGGCGGCCTCCACCACTGCGTCCCCGCAGATTACCGTGACCACCGGCGGCAGCACGCTGTCCGGAGGAGGCGACGCGGCACAGATCGCGCCAGGATCGCTGGTCGCCATCATCCCGAATCCTGGATCCACGCTCTCCTATCAGACGGCCGTGGCTCCCCCCAACGCGAATCCTCTGCCCACCGATCTGGGCGGAACCGAGGTCTACTTCGACGGCATCCGCGCCCCGCTGATGAGCGTCGCCCCGGATAAGGTCGTCGCGCAGATTCCGTGGGAGGTGGGAGATTCCACCAGCATCAATGCGTATGTGCGCAGCGTGCGCCCCGACGGCTCGGTGATGGTGACCAGCGCGGTGGCGGTATCGATCGTCTCGGCTAACCCCGGAATCTTTGCCCAGCCCAATACCCAACCTTCCGTGGGAATCGTTTACCACGCTTCCAGCAGCGCTACCGGCATCATTTCGGTGGACGGTACCGCCAACGCAGGCGATACCGCCACGGTCACCATCGAAGACCGCAGCTACAACTATACGGTACAGACGGGCGACACCCTGGACAGCATCCGCGATGCGCTGGTGAACCTGATCAATCAGGACCCCAGGGTGACCGCCACGGCATCCGGCGTGTTCGACCGCATTCTGCTCGTAGCGCGCATCCAGGGCCCGGACGCCAACGGAATTCCGTATGGCGCTTCGGCGAACTCCGGCGCCAGCGTGATCATGACCGCGATCGGCACCAACCTGTGCTGCGCCAACGTCGCCGATACCCTGGTGACCCAGAACAATCCCGCCGTTCCCGGCGAGATGATCTACGTGCTGGCCACCGGCGTCGGCCTCCCCGTGCTGGACGACAACAACAAGAGCCTGATCCAGACCGGATATCCGTATCCGTCGGATGGCCCCGAGACTTCGCCGGCAGTGGCGATGAACTCGATTGCGGGAGGCAAGACTGCCGACGTGATTTCCGCGACGCTCCTCCCCGGATCGGTGGGCGTGTACAAGGTGCTCCTCCACCTGAACCCGGACCTGCCGACCGATCCCCTCTCGCAGCTCACCATCGCCCAGGACATATACGTCAGCAATATCGTTACGATACCGATCGTCAGTCAGTAGAGTAAATCCGACGCACCTGCTCGCGTACGGCCGCCGGCACCAGGTGCTCCCAGGGATCTCCCCGGGAAATCCGTTCGCGCACTTCCGTGGCCGAGACGCACGCATAGCCCGCCGCGAGTTCGAGAGGCCGATGCGGCAGCGTAAATCTGCCGCCCCGCTCGGCGACCAGCAGCTCGAATTGCGCCACCATGCCCGAGAACGTGCCCTGACCGCCATAGTTCCAACTCGCGACACGTTCCGCTGCGTCGGCGCCGCACAGAAAACTGAGCTTCACCTCACTGCCGTATCGCTCGCGGCATTCGCCGGCAATTTCGACAAACAGTCCCCTCGCCGTGGAAGCCACCGAGAACCGCTCTTCGTTCGCCAGCGCGGCGAGTAACAATTGCACACGCTGCTCGTAGGGAACACCTGAATACTCTTTGTGGGGAAGCATCCGCGGCAGGACGAACGCCACCTCGTCTACGACTGCGAGCGCCGCTTCGGCAAGCGCCACATGGGCGATCGTGACCGGATTGAACGTCCCGGGGAAAACGGCCAGAGTCGATGGATTCCCCATCGCCCGGCGGAAGAATTCCATGGCCCCAGCATAACCGGAGTTACTGGTCCAATTGGGGCAAAATCCACCATCGCTGCCGCAATTGGGGCAGGTGAATGAGCGTTATTGCCCAACTCACGAGCAGGCTGTCAGAAGACACGAAGGGCGCAGGATCTCTCCTGCGCCCTGAAATCTCGTGTTCGATCAGGCAGCGCTCGCCAACAGCTCGTCCGGCGAATCGCTCGATTCGGTTTCGAATTCGTGCCGATCGGCCGCTTCCTGGCAGGTGATGCAGTACTTAGTCCACGGCACCGCATCCAGCCGCTTGGGCTTGATGTCCTCTTCGCAATGCAGGCACACGCCGTAGCTGCCGTCCGCGATGCGCGCCAAGGCGCCCTTGACGTTGCGCAGCAGGTTGGATTCGCGGTCCAGATTGCGGATCGCGAGTTCACGTTCGCCTGCAAGTTGAACTTCATCAATAGCATCCGGGGTTTTTTCGATAGCGATTTCGTCCCGGTTCCGCAAGCCGGCGCTGAGTTCCGCCGCCTTGGTTTCCAAGATCGTTTTGTATTTCTTGAGTTCGGTCTGGTTCATGGCATCCATCTCCTGGTTCGAGTCGGAGTATTTCTTTTTATTTTGTTTTCTTTAGCTCATCTTGAGCCGTATCCATATAGACGGAAAATCGAGCTAAAGGTTTCAAGTTCGGGCCCCCTCCTTGGGGCCAACCCCCTGGCCGTTCCCGGTCACCGGACAACGACTACGAGTCATTTTATAGCAATCGACGTGCCAAACCGCTTATCAGCGGAGGTTATCGCCCTTTCGCAACTCTCCAGGGCAGGTGATACGTTACCCTATATCGGCCAGATGCTACCATTTCTCTTTAGCAAACACGAAAATACTACGTGAAGCGGACTGCCCCAGCTCCGATAACCCGCTGCGTTCCCGCTGTCTGCTGCCTGATGTTCCTGGCCTCGGGCTGGATCTTTCTGCCCCAATTGGGCTTGCAGAACGATGAGGCGCTCTTCGCGGCGCCCTTATTCCCGCCTAAGGCGGCTGAGGTAGTGAAAATCGGCCACTCCCGGCTGCCGCTCATGCTGATGAGCTACCTCGGAACCCTGAAAAGCTTGCTCTACCGGCCGGTTTTTGCACTGGCCGGCACCGGGGTCATGGCCATCCGCGTTCCTGTCCTCCTCGCGGGCGCTGCCGGCATCTGGCTGTTCTTCCTGTTTCTCGTCCGCGCCGCCGGATACCGCGCCGCCTGCATCGGATGCGCACTCCTGGCCGCGGACACACTCTACCTCCTCACCATCTGTTTTGATTGGGGACCGGTCGCTCTCCAGCATCTGCTGCTGGTGAGCGGAATCCTCCTACTGCTGGGATTCTACCAGACGTGTCAAGTGCGCCGGCTCTTCTCGGGCTGCTTCCTGCTGGGCCTCGGGATGTGGGACAAGGCCTTGATGACATGGATCTTATCTGGAATGCTCCTGGCCGCGCTCCTGGTGTACAAAAATGAATTCTTGGCCGTGATCAGCCTCCGCCGCGTGGCCATCTCCGCCTTGGCCTTCCTGCTGGGCGCCCTGCCGTTGGTCGTCTACAACGTGGACCGGGACTTTGCCACGTTCCGCTCCAACGCCTCCTACGACACTCGCGAGCTGCCGGGAAAAGCGCGCCTTCTCGTGGCTACGGCCGAAGGCCGGGCACTCTTCGGCTGGCTGGTCGACGAGGACTGGCAGGCGGCGGCGCCGCATCGGCCGCAAGGCTTCGTGCAGGACGCCTCTGCCCAATTGTCTGCGCTTGCCGGGCGCCCCCGGCACAGCCTGCTGCTCTACGCGTTCCTCGCCGCGCTGCTCCTGACGCCTCTGGCCCGGGGAGCCGCCCTCCGCGCCATCCTCTTCGCCCTCATTACCATCGCCGTCGCCTGGATTCAGATGGCCGTAACGGCCAACGCCGGCGGCAGCGTCCATCACGCCATCCTGCTGTGGCCCCTGCCCGATATGGCGATCGCTGTCGCCTTCGCGAGCGCGTCGCGGCGCATAGGGCGCGCCGGCCCGCCGGTCCTTGCCGCCGTGACGGCCGTGCTCATGATCTCGAGCCTGCTGGTCACCAACGAGTACCTCTTCCTGATGATCCGCAACGGGGGCGCCCAGAACTGGACCGACGCGATCTTCCGCCTATCGGACTACATGCGGGGAACGGCGCCGCGCGAAGTCTACTGCGTGGACTGGGGCATCATGGACAGCCTGCGCCTGCTCGATCGCGGAAAACTGCCGCTGCGCGTGGGCAGCGACCTGGTTTCCCGCGCTGCGGCAAATCCTGCCGAAGGCGAGGCGGTCGCCAAAGCCATCGCCGCGCCGGATGATCTCTTCATCGGGCACACGAAGGACTTCGAGTTCTTCCAGGGCAACACAGAGAAGTTGGAGCGGCATGCAGCGGGTCTCGGGTTCCAGCGCGCGATATTGGCCACGATCCCGGACAGCTACGGCCGTACAGTCTACGAGGTGTTTCGATTTGTGCGGAAGTAGGAGCCAACCTACTTCACCTCGAACGTTCCAAACACCAGGCCCAGATCGCGCGGATCGGATGCCGGCCGGATCACTCTTGAAACTTCGACCGTCACCACCATCTCGCCTCGGCCCACCAACGCCTCCGGAAGCGGGAACGACAGTTCAAACGCGCTCTCGCGGATCGCCGCCGGCGGAAATGTCGAACCGTCGACACTTACGGTCACCTCCAGCGGGCCGGCGCGCAACTGCTCTTCCGGACAGTCGCCGCGCAGGTAGAGCTTGCGGCCGGGTGCGTCGGGCGCGCCCATGCGCAGCGTCGCGCGGCGCGGCATCCAGCGGTGGTCGCCGTCGCTCGCATACCACTCGGGGCCGAGCAGATACTGTGTCAGGGGGCTCGCGGCATCAACCCGCAGCGGCGCCTTCGTGTCCAGCGGCATGGCGGCATAGATGCTCGTGATGTTGCGCAACCGTGCCCCGCGGACATCGTAGACCGCGATCTGCTCGCGAGCCAGCGCGTTGGCCACCACGCCCGGCGGCAGGATGTAATCCGCCACGTTTCCCAGGTCGGGATGCGCATCGATGCGCCGCTCGCTGCCCGGCGCAAGGTAAACCTGGTCGAGACCGAACAGCCGGAACGGACGGTCGAGCACGCCGTTCCAAAATAGCTCGCTGTCCACGCCTTCCAGCAGGATGGCCTGCGTGGGATGCAGGGCATGCGCAACCTCGACGCCCTCCACCAGGCGGCGCACACGCACCGAGATATCGTGGCTCCAGCGCGAGGTGGCGATGGTGGTGGGTAGCGCCATAGCGGCATAGACAGCCGCCAGCCCGAGCGCCACACCGCGCACGCCCACCCCACTACAGGCCCATCCCCCAAGCCACGCCAGGCCCAGCACGGGCAGGAAGACGTAATACTCGGTCTGATGATCGCGCAAAGGGAGCACCGGCGCCAGCAGGACCACGTACCACGCGAGAAAGAACCCGGCCACGCGCGCGCCGCGAATCCACCGGCGCACCGCGAACGCGAGCAGGCCGGCGCTGACCAGCGCGACGCCCGCCGGCAACACCCACTTCGGCAGCGTCAACGGGCTGTATAGAAAAGTGGGCCCCACGCTCCACGACCAGTACTTGCCCAGCGTGCGCAGCATCGAGCCCGTGAAGTGCATGGCGTAGTCGCCGGACCTGGGGGCGGGCGCCGCGGCCTGGTGCACCGCAACATAGGCCGCCGACACCGCGGACATCGGCAATGTGCCGCGGAAGAACCTCGGCTTGCACAGCAGCGTGTAAGCCGCCGCGATCGCGGGATAGACCAGGTTCAATTCCTGCGCGCCGAAGCCGGCCAGAAACGCCAGCCACTGCCACCAGTAGTACCGACGCTCGCCCGTCTCCGTATACCGCAGCAGAAAGTGCAGCGCGAGCAGCAGAAAGAAGCCGCAGAGCACCTGGTTGTAGACGCTGGTCCAGCCCAGCGGCAGGATATTCGACGAGTTCACGAGCCATAGCAGCACGGCCCAAAGTCCGGCGCTGCGTGATCCCGTCAGCCGGGCGCCGATAGAAGCGGCCAGCGCGAGATTCGCAAAGTGCGTGGCAAAGACCACGATGCGAAAAGGCAGCGCCTCCAGGCCGAACAGCCGGAAGCCCAGCATGAAAAAGATGCGCTCGCTCAGCGGCCGGATGGTGCCCTGCGCCTTGGGTCCGAAGATCGACACCAGCAGGTCGTGGAAGTTCCGGTTATAAATCCCCGCGCCCAGCCAGGCGAAATCGTCGCCGCGAAACCACGCGGTCATTCCCGGCCAGTAGAGCACCAGGCACAGCAGAGACGGAGCGATCCACCACGCGGCGCTCCGCGCCCGGGTCATTTACTTTCCAGCCCGACACTGAACACGATGATTCCCAGCTCGCGGACATCCGCGCCGCTGGGAGCCATGGCTTTGTCCAACTGGAAATCCACCCGCACGGAATCGCCGCCGAGCACGCTCGCCGGCAGGTCGCGGACATACACATAATCGCCCGGCGTGGTGTACGTCTCCGGCGGCAGGGTAAGCCCGCCGACGCTGGCCGAGAGCGAGACCGTCTTCAGCTTGTCGATGGTCGGCTGCGGTACGGTCAGCTTCAGGGTGAGCTTGGCGCCCTTCTGCGCGGCGCCGAACGGCGGACGCAGTGCAACGGTGAATTGCTTTTCCGTCCAGCGCCAGGCCGAGGACTCGATCCCATGGAAACCCTTCACCAGTTGAGGTTCGGCCTTGGGATCGGCCATGATCAGGACGCTCAGCATGCGCGGCGTCTCTTCGTCGATCGCCACGTTGACCTTCTTGCGCTTGCAGGCAGGAGCGAGTAGCAATGCCGCTGCCGCGAGCGGCACTGCCCAGCGTATGTATGTCATCAGTCTCCGATTCTCTCCACTTCCACCAGACAACTATAGAACGTCGGGCCGCCGCCGTAATCGGTGAGCCGCTCACTGGTGAGCGCGTTCACATTCCGCCGGCCCGGCGCGCGTTTGCTCCACCGCACCGCCGGCGCGCACACCACGCCGGCGCGCACCCGCCCGTCGACGCTGGCCACTAGGGTACAGGAGCCGCGGTCGTTGAATACACGCACGTGGTCGTCGGTACGGATGCAGCGCGCGGCGGCGTCCTCCGCGCTCAGGTGCAGCGTGGCGGTATCGAGATCGACGCCGTCGCGGTGCCCAAAGGTGGAATTCATGCTGTCGTCGTTCTTGGGCGAGATCAGCTCCAGCGGAAAACGGGCGCGCAATGCGGCATCGCCGTGCCGCGATTCGATCGGGGGCTGATACTCCAGCTCGTCGAAATCCAGGTGGCACTTGCCGTCCTCGGTGCCGAAATTGCCCTCGGCAAACGGCAGGAACGGATCGCCATTGCGGGAAATGTTGAGCCGCACGGAATGCTCCTGGTCCAGGCGCTCCAGCGTGATCCCATCCAGGAACGGATGCCCCGAATCCAGCAGCGTGCGGATCATGTCGTCCTCGCTATCGCGGAAGCACGGGTCGCCGAAGCCCATCCGCAGGGCCAGTTCGCGGAAGATCTCGACGTTGCTGCGGCACTCGCCGGGCGCCGCTACCGCCGGCCGCGCGAGCTGCAGATGATAGTGCCCGTAAGCGAAAAACAGGTCGGTGTTCTCCAGGAAAGTGGTGACCGGCAGCACGATGTCGGCGTGATCGGCGGTGTCGTTCTGGAACTGCTCCAGCACGACCGTAAACAGATCGTCGCGGCGCAGCCCGCGCAGCACGGCGTTCTGATTGGGCGCCACCGCCGCGGGATTCGAATTGTAGACCACCAGCGCTTTCACCGGCGGATCATCGAGCTCGGTGAGCGCCTGCCCAAGCTGCACCATGTTGATCATACGCGCCTCGCGGCCCAGGGCCTTCTGCTGCAGATCGGCGCGCTCCAGCCCGGCACGGTTCACCTGAAACGCCTGCGAAGTGGAAAGCTGCAGACCGCCGCCGGTTTCCTTCCACGAGCCGGTGAGCGCCGGCAGCAGCGCGATGGTGCGCACCGCGGTGGCGCCGCGTTCGCTGCGCTGCACGCCGTAATTGAGGCGGATGGCGGATGGGCACGTGCCGGCGTACTCGCGCGCCAGGGCGGCGATCTCTTCGGCGCTGATGCCGGTGAGTTCGGCGGCGCGCGCCGGGGTCCAGGCCTTGATACGCTCGCGAAGTCCCTCGAAACCCGCGGTGAACCGCCCTACGTAATCGGCATCGTACAGGTTCTCGCCGATGATGACGTGCATCATGCCGAGCGCCAGGGCCATGTCCGAGCCGGGATTGATGAAATAGTGCCGGTCCGCGGCGGCGCCCGTGCGGTTGCGGTTGGGATCGATCACGTACAGCCTCGCGCCGTTGCGCCGCGCTTCCATGACGAACGGCCAGAGATGGACGTTGGTCCCCAGAATGTTCGCACCCCAGGCCAGGATCAGCTTGGCGTGGCGGAACTGCTCGGGCTCGGTCCCGTAGCGCACGCCGAGCGCCTGCGTCAGCCCGACCCCGCCCGCCGAGGAGCAGATGGTGCGGTCCAGCCGCGATGCTCCGAGCCGATGGAAGAAGCGGCGGTCCATGCCGGCGTTGTTCAGAAAGCCCATGGTGCCGGCGTAGCTGTATGGCAGAATGGACTCGGGCCCGAACTCGGTGGCGACGTCCCTTAGACGCCTTGCGATGCTGTCCAGCGCTTCCTCCCAGGAGATGCGCTCGAAGCGCCCTTCGCCCCTGGCGCCCGTGCGGCGCTGCGGGTAAAGCAGGCGGCCCGGGTGATACTCGCGCTCCAGATACTGCGCGACTTTCCCGCACAGAAATCCGCGCGTGACCGGGTGATCGGGATTGCCGCGCAGTTTGGTGGCGCGCCCGTTTTCGACGGTGACCAGCACCGAACAGCAGTCCGGACAGTCCAGCGAGCACACGGAGTGGCGGATCTCAGGCATTTGAAGAGATTATACCGTTCTGTCGCTCGGTATCCCGCGACAGGCTTCCCGCGGCTCCTGGCCGCAGAGGGATTTCTTCCGCATGCTGGCAGGCAAAGATGTCGAGAGTTCGGGAGACCGGATCGTCACTCGTTTGCGGACCTTCGGGTTGGTCGCGGTAGTCTTGGTGGAGGTCGCCGCGGCCGCAAGTCTGGCGGCGACGACCGGGATTCCTTCTATGCGAATCATTGTTCAGGCTCCTTGCGATAAGTTCGCGGCCCTTTCGTGTCGCTGCGGTCCTTTTGCCGGCCACAGCAAGCCGTGTCTACCCTGAGAAGCGGAAAGCGGGAACTAAATTCGCGAAAGAATCGAGAACGGTGCGTCTGATCCCAGACGAAGAGTTTCCATGACGAGCTCGGGCCAGCGCAGCGAGTCCGTGCCCTACCTCGCGCGGTAGTGGTCGAGGATCAGAATGTCACTGCCGGAGTGGTCGACCTGCGTATAAAGGACGTGCCGGCCGTCGGGAGAGAGCGCGAAGGCCGAATCGGCGGGCTCGGGCGGACCATCTACCGTTCCGATGCGCACGCGCGATGCGCTCTGGAGCCATAACTCGACGGGCTTGCCGGGTGCGGGCCAATCCATGAAGTAAATGCCCTTGGCACCCACGGCCCAATAGCCCCAGAAGCCGGCTTTGAGTTCCGGAATGAATTCTTCTTCAGGACCGTCGGGCAGCCGCTTGCGCCAGAGTCCGGCTTCGTTGCGGGCCTTGGCGTAGTACAAGAATGTCGCGTCGGGCGACTCGAATGCGGCAAACCCTCCAAGACGCGTGACCTGCTGTTCCGGGCCACTGGCAGCGGGGGCGCGCCAGACCTGCCATGCCCCGGTGCGATGGCTGGCGAAGTAGATCCAGTTGCCGTCGCGCGACCAGCTCGGCACCACGTCCTCCAACGGGTCCGTGGTCACACGGCGCGGTTCGCCTCCGTTCGCGGACATGATAAAGATGTCGGGCTGTCCGTCGGGCCGGCTGTCGAAAGCGATCTGCGTCCCGTCGGGGGACCAGCGGGGAGTCCCTGTGAGGGTTCCGCCGAAGTGAGTCAACTGCGTGGGGGAGCGGCCCTCGTAATCGCAGATCCAGATTTCGCTGCTGCCCGAGCGGCTGGAACGGAAAGCGATCCGCTTGCCGTCGGGTGAATACTGGGGACTCGAATCGTATTGCGTGGAAGCGACGATCTTCCTGGGCTGCTCACGGCCTTCGAGGTCGAAGCGCCATATATTGGTGTCCTCGAAGAACTGGGCGTAAGCCATCTTGCGGCCGTCACGCGAGAAGGCGGGATCCGTGGCGTTCTCGCTCACCATGGGTACGCGAACGGGCGTCCCGCCCGAGATGGATGTGGTCCACAGAGCGTAATTGCCGCGCCGTTGCGAGGAGAAGAGGATGGAGCGGCCTCCCGGACCCCAGGTAAGCGAAAGCAGATAGCGGTTATCGAACGTCACGCGCCTGACGGTGCCTCCTGCCACGGAGGCGACATACACATCGTTGACGCCGCTGGAAACGGCACGGATGAAGGCCACGTCCTTACCGTCGGGCGAGAACGCCGGGCTGACGTCGCCGATGATTTTCTCGGGCGGCAGCGTGAGCTCGTGCTTGCTGCCGTCGCGCGCGCCTATCAGGACGATCCGGAACGGCTGCCCGTCGGAAGGCTTATCGGAGGTGGCGAGCCAATTGCCGTCAGGCGACCAGTCGAGCTGCCGGCCGACCACATCGATGCGGGCCGGGAACAGGTCCGCGACCTTCCCGTGAACGCCGCCCATGGACGGAGACACGAATATGGCCGTTTCCTGCTTCCCCATGCGCAGCCACGCAATGCGCGAGCCGTCGGGCGACCAAGCCGGGCTGACGTCTTCTGCCGGGTTGGTCGTCAGGCGCATTACCTGGGAGCCGTTGATGGCCTGCACGTAAATGTCGGTGTTTTCTCCGGTCTCGCCCGATGCGGCGTAAGCTATGCGGAGGCCATCCGGCGAGAATGCGGGATGGAACTCCTTGCCCTGCATCGTGGTGAGGGGAATGATCTGTGGCTGCGCCGACGATTCCATCCAGCGGTCGCGGATCTGCAGCCCAAGCAGGATCAGGGCGGGTATGGCGAGTCCGGCGGCGGCCGAGAGAGCTATGGTCTTTTGCCGACGGAGAAACTTGGAAGCGCGGTAGAGAATGCTGTCCCTGCGCGCGGCCACGGGCAGGCCTTCGAGATGACGGCGGATGTCGTCTTCGAAGAGTGCTGCCGACTGGTAGCGCCGCTCGGGTTCCGGCCGGACAGCCATGAGCACGATATTGGCGAGATCCTTCGGAAGCTTGATGCGCTCATTCGCATCCGGGCGGCGGCCGGTCAGCAACTCGCAGAGCAGCACGCCGAGCGAATAAATATCGGTGGTTTCGGTGACGCGTTCGCCGCGGACCTGCTCGGGGCTGGCATATTCCGGGGTCATCGCCGGCGTGACGGTAGTAACACTGTCGCGGGCGGGAACGTGGTCCGGGCGGAGAATCTTGGCGATACCGAAATCGAGTAGCTTCGGTACGCCGTCGCTGGTAACCAGAATGTTGCCGGGCTTGATATCGCGGTGCACGATGCCGAGCCGGTGCGCGAACTCGACTGCCCTGCAGACCGAACAAAACAGCGCGAGCCGGACGCGCAGATCCAGCTTGTGTTGGTCGCAGTAGGCATCGATGGCTTGTCCGTGAATGAACTCCATGACGAAGTAAGGCAGGCCGTCCGGTGTAGTGCCGCCGTCCAGCAGCCGGGCGATATTCGGATGGTCGAGACTGGCCATGATCTGACGCTCCAGGCGGAAGTGGCGGACCATGTAGTCGAGGTCAAGCCCGCGGCGGACCACTTTGACGGCGACTTCCTTTTCGAATACTTCGTCAGCGCGCAGTCCGCGATAGACCGCGCCCATTCCGCCGTCGCCGATGTGCTCGGCGATCTTGTAGGGGCCTAGGAGCGTGCCAAGCAAGGTGTCCGAAGGCGGCGAAGGTGGCTGCGGCTCGAGGAGATCTCCTGCGCTCTGGTAGGCGTCGATAAGCGAAACCACTTCGTCCCGGAGATCGGTGTCGCCCTCACAACGCCGCGCTAAGTATTCGTCGCGCTCGGACGGAGCGAGACGCAGACATACGTCAAGGACTTCCTTGATTCTCTGCCAGCGGTCAGGATTCATTTGCCGAAGACCGCCTTTGCAACTCGCGCCCGAGCCATGCCTTTGCGCAGACCCAATCGCGCTTGGCGGTTGCCAGGGACATCTGAAGCACGTCGGCGGTCTCCTCCAAAGTCAGGCCGGCGAAGAATCGCAGCTCTACCAGGCGGCTCTGGCGGGCGTCAATGCGCGCGAGTTCCTCCAGGGCGTTGTCAAGGTCGAGGAGATCGAGGTTCGGACCACCCGGTAGGGCGACGGCATCATCGAGAGAAAGGCGCTGCTGGCCGGCACCGCGTTTGCCGGCGCTGCGTGCACGCGCGTAATCCACCAGAATGCGGCGGATCATCTGGGCCGCGATGCCGAAGAAATGGGCGCGGTTCTGCCAGCGGACGTTGCGTTGCCCAACCAGCTTCAGATAGGCCTCGTGGACGAGGGCGGTGCTTTGTAGGGTGTGACCCGGCCGCTCCCGTCGCAGGTAGTGTCTGGCGAGGCGACGGAGTTCGTCGTAAACAAATGGTGTCAGTTTTTCCAAGGCATGACGGTCACCGTTGCTCCACTCGGCGAGTAACGAGGTGATCTCATGCTGAGACGTCATCAACCGGATTATGCCATGGCATGAGCCGGAATACGCGGAATGGTGTGCTGCCGCGGTCCTGACCTCAGTTCGCGCTCGGTTTCTCGATCCTCTCGATGACGTACACCGGGACCGGCCCCTTCTTCGATTCGAGCCTCAAGCCGAGCTGTTCGGTGAGGGCAGTGAAGATCGAGGTGCCGGCCTCGGTCGCCGCCGCCGGTTCGCCCGGCTGCGGAGACTGGACAGGCGCGTCCGGCGTCCATTCCAGCTTCAGGTCGTACGGCGCGGTCAGCCCGGTCTCGTTGGCGACGTAGCGTCCCAGCAGGGCAGCCAGGTTGTGGGCGAACATGGTCAGGTCGGTGGCGGTGGCCGTGATTTGTCCGCGTCCGGTCATCATTCGCATCGCCTTCGGATCCGCCGCCGGAGTGAGTCTGGGACCATTTTTCGCGACCACCAGGGCATACATCGGAAGCTCCCGAGTCTCCGCGCGCAACAGCAGGTTGAAGCGGTCGCGCAGCACCGCCTGCAGCCGCTGCCGCTGGCGGTTGAACGTCGCCTCCGCCTGCTGCCGGGTCATCGAGGGATTGAACGCGACCTCCGGCTTGTCGGGCGTGAAGCTGACGTCGTAGCGCTCCGACTGCACCCAGCCCGGTGCCGCCACGATCTGGTAGGAACGGAGATCGTAGGCGACCGTCAGCAGCGTCATGGCCGTAGTGCCTTGGGTTCGAATCCCACCCTGCGGACCCGGGCCAATCCGTGAGTCCGTCGATCCCGGATCGGACGGCTTGATCGAGACCACTTCGTAGGTGTATTGCGGAGGTGGCGGAAGCGTCTGGGCGCGCAGCATGCCGATCACCAGCGGTGTGCAAACGGCCGCAAGCGCGGCGGCCGCAAGCGCCACCTTGCGGGCCAATGTCAGGCGAAGCGTCACCCGCTGCGCCATGATCTCCCGAATGCGCTGCTTGAGGTCGGCGCCGGTAACACCCGGCGCGCATGCCAGCGGCGATTCCGCGTAGAACGTGCAGATGTTCAGGATGCTTTGGGCGTAAGTCTCCGGCTGGCTTCCCTGTCCGAGGACGGCCTCGTCACAGGCCCGCTCCCTCTCCTCGATCAGGCGCCGGCCGATCCACCACATCGCCGGGTGAAACCAGAAGAGAGTGCCCGCCAGAAGGTGCAACGCCGCCGTCAGGTTGTCGCGCGACCGGACGTGGCACAGTTCATGTGCGAGTACCGTCTCCATTTGTTCCGGCGTGAGTTTCGCCGCCAGGCCTTCCGGCAGCAGCAGGACCGGGCGGAACAGGCCGAATACCCCCGGCTCGATCGCGGAAGCCAACACCGCCACGGGAATCGGATAGTGCATCGGCAGCGGAGTCGCGTTCCTTCGCAGCCTGCGAAGCGCGCTCCAGCGCCACAGCCAGCGCCCCGCGAGCAGCAGCGACCCGGCGATCCAGATCGCCGCCAGCGCAAGCGGCCGCCACAGCGGAGAGGCCGCCGCAACCGGCGCAACCGGCATCGGCGCAAACGACGTCGTGATCTGTTCGACGCGCATCGCCGGCATCACCGTCGCCATTCGCACCGACCGGATCTCCACGCGCGTTCCCAGCGAAAGCAGCAGGGAGAACGGCACCAGGAACTTGAGCGACGCCGCCAGCCAGAGCCAGTAGCGGGTCCGCGCCCGGTTGTTTTTGAGAGCGAAACACGCCGCGGCCACCGCGGCCGCAAACAGCGTCGATTGCCAGAGATGATTGCCCAGTTCACTCATTTCCCCCCTCCTGCTTCCGGGACAGCTCCTGAATCAGCCTCTCGGCCTCCCGAATGTCATCCAGCGTAAGTTTGCCGGCTTCCACCATCTGCGCCATCACCAACTGCGGATTGCCGCCGAAGAGATCCAGGACTTCGTCCACGAGGCGGCTGCCGGCTTCCTTGCGAGAGATGGCCGCATCGAAGATGTGCGCGTTGCCGATCTTCCTCAGCCTCCGCACGGCGCCCTTCTCCTCCAGGCGGTAGACCGTGGTCTGAACCGTCGAGTAGGCCGGACGGTCCGGCTCGGGAAATGATTCCTGAATTTCGCGGATCGAGAGGCGGCCCTGCTTCCAGAGGGCTTCCATGATGCGCAACTCCAACGCGGTTAGCTTTTGACGTACCATCGGTATCTACTACGGAGTCATCAGCATTTACTATATCACCGCCAAAACCGCGTCAAGTGCTGTACGTGCGATTTAGCTCGCACGGTAAGATTCGAGCGTCCAGGCGTCCGCAGCCTCATCGTGCCTGAGGATGTAAGTGCCGCCGTCATCCGCGCGGACGCGGAAGTAGATCGCGTGCGGATCGTACCAGCGGTCGAGCACGTCTTCCACGCCAAGCCAGCGCTGGCCGAGCTGGAACCGGATGGGGCGCTCGTCAGCCTTGTATCCCGCGTAGCACTCGACCTGGATGTTCACGATCCGTCCACCATGCCCGCGATCTCGGCCCCGATCGCTAGCGATGCGGTGGCCGCGGGGCTGGGCGCATTCAGCACGTGCAGCGCGTTCGAGCGCGCGATGAGCTGGAAATCCTGCACGATTTCGCCGCCTGGTGTGATGACCTGTGACCGCACTCCGCTGCCGCCTGTGGCCAGATCGCCTGGTTGGATCTCCGGCACCAGCCGCTGCAACGACCGGCAGAAGATCTCGCGGCTGAAGGACCGGCGCAGTTCGAACCACGCCATCGACGGGTACTTGCGCAAGAAGCGCCAGAGCCCGCGATAGCTGAGCGCGTCGAATAGATCGCCGGCGTTGAAGTCCGTCTTGCGATAGCCTTCGCGCGCGAATGCCAGCACCGCGTTGGGTCCGGCTTCGATGCCGCCGTGAATCAGGCGGGTGAAATGCACGCCCAGGAAGGGGAACTGCGGGTCGGGCACGGGATAGATCAGGTGGCGCACCAGTTCCTGCCGCTCGGGACGGATCTTGTAGTATTCGCCGCGGAAGGGAACCACCCGCATCTCCCGCCGCTCGCCGGCCATCTCCGCCACGCGGTCGCAGTGCAGCCCCGCGCAGGTGATCAGGTAGTCTCCGGGAAATTCGCCGGCGGTAGTTTCCGCAACCCACCCCGTGCCGTCGCGCCGCGCGCGGGTGAGGCGGGCGCGGGTGGTGACTTCGATGCCGAGCTCCGCGAGTTTCGCCGCCAGAACTTCGCAGACGCGCGGGTAATCCACAATGCCCTCCTGCGGCACGCGCAGCGCCGCCACCCCGCCCACGTGCGGCTCGATTTCGCGCATCTCTTCGGGGCCCAGCCGGCGCAGGCCCTGGAGACCGTTGGCCGTCCCGCGCTCGTGCAGCGCCTGCAAGCGCGGGACCTCGGTCTCGTCCGCGGCCACGACCAGCTTTCCGCAGACGTCATGGGGAATCGCGTTCTGGCGGCAGAACTCGACCATCTGCCGGATGCCTGTGACGGCGAGCCGCGCCTTGGTCGAGCCCGGCTTGTAGTACAAGCCACTGTGCAGTACCCCGCTGTTATGGCCCGTCTGGTGGCGTCCGACGTCGTCTTCTTTTTCAAGGACGCGGATGCGGGCGCCGGGGAAGCACTCCGCCAGGCGGTAGGCCGTGGCCAGGCCCACGATTCCGCCGCCGACGATCAGGTAGGTCCGGGAAGCCATTCACCAACACTGTAGCTTGCAGCGGCGCCGACCTGTTTTGCGCCGACCGCGGAGATATCCTGGTACCTGGAGGTGCGTATGAGCCGCTTCCTGCGCCTGACCTTCGTCCTGGCCGGCGCAATGCCCGCCCTTCACACCCAGTGCGAGCCCTCGCTTCCGGTGCGCGAGATCCTGGAGAAAATCCGGCCCGCCGACACCGACAACATTCCCTACAAAGAAGGCGAGGCCGTGCACATGAAGATGTACGCGAGGCTCTCACGGCGCACCCGCACGATTATTTCGTGCTGCGCATGATGCTGATTACGACCGGCGAGAAAGACGACGCACTGGCTTGGGCGAGATCCATGCGCGAGAAGTACCCGGAGCAGCCGGTCTACGATCTGATCTACGCCCAGGCGCTGGCGGGCCGCGACACGCCGGCCGCCCAGCGCATGCTCGAAGGGCTAAAGGCCTCGCACCCGGAGCTGACCCGCGCGCACCTGGTGCTGGCCGATTCCATATTCGGATACGGCAGCCACAAGGACAGGGAGAGCGCCAGACGGGAAGTGGAAGAGTTGGTAAAGGCGTGCCCGGCGCCGCTGGATACCAGCCCGCTGCGGTCCATCGGCGCCAACCTGCCGCTTTAGCAGGCGATGGCGGTAGCCGCGGGGGTCCGCAAGCGCCTCGCCGGGATGCCGGACTAGGCCATGACCGGGGTGTGGGGAGCCTTGTGGGCTCTCGAGTTCAAGGCGCGGCGGCCTGACAAGCACTCCGCCCTGCGCAAGCAGATCGCCAGTGACCTGGCGCACTTTGAAAAAGCGCCCGAAAGAAACGAGCTGCGGTGGCTGACCTTCCTGCGCGGTGGCTACGATATGCGCCGGCGACCAGGACGGCCTCAAGCGGATCAACCAGGAGATCGCGACCAGGTATCCCAGATCCGAAGCGGCGAAGCAGGAACTTGCCGACCGCTTGCGCAGGGACTACAAATACCCGACCAACGCCGATAAGGCGCAAATGGAGGCGTATCGGCGTGCGGAGGCCGAGCAGTATGGAGCGTGGCGCAAGACCTGGCCGCAGGACTCGCTGATCTACAACGTGCTTTTTCTCGGCACTGGTCGAACTGCCGGACACCCAAGCCGGGCAGGTCGCGCGGATGGGCAACGAACTGATGGCGCACTCTACCGCAAGAACCCGAACTGGTACGGCTCGCCGCCGCTGGAGTTCTGTGTGGCGGATGCGTACCTGAAGTTCAAAGTGAATATCGACGAAGCGCCGGCGCTGGTCAAGGAAGGCGCGGACGCGGCCGGGAAGCGCCTACGCGAGGAAATGGCCGACGATCAGATTCCGGAAGAAATGCGCACGATGCTGGCCGAGAGTGCGGACAACCTGAAAATGGAGCGCGCCCGAATCCTGCTGACGTATTACGCCGACGCGAAGCAGACCGAAGCGGCCAGGGCGATCGAATCGGAGCTGGCTTCGCTCAAGCCCTCCAAGCCGGGAGCACAATCCACATTGCTCGAGCGGCAGGCGCAGGCGGCCGAAGTGCTGGGCCGCAAACTGGACGCTCTCGTCACGTATCGGGCGGCGCTCGACCTGCGTCCGCCGGCCCCTGTTCGCCAATCGAAGTCAGCGATAGCCGTTGGGAGCGGCCCAAGAATCCGCTGCCGATGTTCAGCCTCTCCGACCTGGAAGGCAAGACCTGGAAGCTGGCGAGCCTTGAGGGCAAGGCGGTCCTCATCAACCTCTGGGCCACCTGGTGCGGTCCCTGCCGCGCCGAGCATCCCGAGTTTCAGAAGCTCTACGAGAAGCTGAAGGAGCGGTCGGATGTCAGTGTGATCTCCTTCAACGTGGATGACGACCTCGGCAAAGTGGCGCCTTACATGAAGGACAATAAGTACACGTTCCCCGTGCTGCTGGCGCGGGAATTGGTAGACCAGGTCGTGCCGGTAATCGCTATCCCGCAGAACTGGTTCGTCGATACAAAGGGCAAGCTACAGTGGCTGCAGGAGGGCTACGGGGGCGACCCGCAGTGGCAGGCTATGATGCTGGCCAAGCTGGACGAGGTGCTGAAAGGCAAATAGCTGCTCGGGAGTGCCGCCTGCCGGTGCGTTGGCGATCACGAACGGGGACGGCCGAAAAACAAAACATAGCCGTCGGCGTCCCGGAGCTCGAATCCACGCAATCCATCGCCGGTATCTTTGAGCGGTTCTGAAAACTCGACATTGCGCGACGAGAACTCTGCCGCCAACGCGTCCGGATCGGGGACATAGAGGTAGGCGTCCCAGCGGGCGATGCCCTTTTTGACATCTCGCGTGTAGTTAGGCGCCGGAACCACGCCGACGTCCTTGAACATGATCATCGCAGCGCCGCGCCCTACAATGCCGAAGAAGATGTCGTCAGGTTCAGGCCCTTGAAACGTTATGTCGAATCCCAGACGGTCACGATAAAACGCCAGGGCGGCGGGAACATTTTTCACGATGAAGAACGGCGCAATGCCGGAGATCTCTGGCTGAATCATGTGGTTGCCACCGTCGCAGAATCGCCTTCGCGGAAATATCGTGCCCCTTCCATTCTAAGGGACGCGAAAGCAATCGAGCGGTCCTGTTGTTTTCCCAATGGACACGTGCCATACTTCCTGTTGGAAACCCAATAGGCCATGAAAGAGAAACCCGACGTCCTGCAGGGGACCCTGGCGTTGATGGTTTTGAAGACGCTCGATGTGCTCGGGCCGCTGCACGGCTACGGCGTCGCCCGCCGTATCGAGCAGATCAGCGGCGGCCTTCTCTCCGTAAACCAGGGCACGCTCTATCCCGTTTTGCTGAAGCTGGAGCAGGAGGGCTCCATCGCGTCCCAATGGGGCGCGTCGGAGAATAATCGCAGGGCGCGTTTTTATCGGTTGACGCGCAACGGCCGCAGGCAATTGCAGGACGAGATGCGAGGCTGGGAACAGACGGCGGCAATCATCGGGCGATTCTTTGCCGTAAAAGCCCAGGATCTGGAATGAGGGCGCTTCGCAGATCTTTCAGCCGGCTGATCTCCTGGGCTACGGCCCAACGGGATGAAGAACGATTGCAGGCTGAAATCGAAGAACATCTCGCCCTTCAAACGGCGGAAAATCTCCGGGCGGGCTTATCGCCGGCCGATGCCCGGCGCGAAGCTGCATTGAAATTCGGAGGGGTGGAAGCGATGAAGGAAACCTATCGGGAACAACGAGGCCTGCCGCTCGCGGAAACACTGATCCGGGATTCGCGCCTGGCCCTGCGGCGCCTGCGAATGGCCCCGGCGTTCACCCTCGCGACGACGCTGACGCTGGCGCTCGGCATTGGCGCCACCACGTCGATCTTTACTTTGGCGCATGCTGTTCTGCTCAAATCCCTGCCGGTGGCGAAGCCGGACGAATTGCACCGCGTGGGGAGAGAAGCGCACTGTTGCTACCTGGATGCCTATAGCCAGGACAAGGAGTTTTCTCTCGTTTCCTATGAACTGTATAAATATCTCAGGGATAACACCAAAGGCTTTGCCGAACTGGCCGCCTTCCCGGCGGCCGACATGCTGTTCGGCCTTCGGCGCGCGGGCGCTTCGGAGGCGGCCCAGACCAGTGCAGGCGAATTCGTTTCGGGCAATTACTTCGCGATGTTCGGTCTCGGTGCGTATGCCGGGCGCACATTTAGTGCCGCGGACGATCAGCCCGGCGCGACCCCGGTCGCCGTGATGAGTTATCGCTTATGGCACGAAAGATATGGCGCCGATCCGTCGGTAATCGGCAGCACCATCAATGTCGATGAAAAACCCTTTACGGTAGTTGGAATCGCTCCGCCGGGCTTCTTCGGCGATACCTTGCGCGGCACTCCGCCCGACGTGTTTCTGCCGCTGAACACGGAACCTTACGTCGAGAGCGAGGCCGATCTCAACAAGTATGGACAGCACTGGCTGGAGCTGATTGGCCGCATCGTGCCAGGCGCCCGCCCGGCGTCCATCGAAGCGGAAATGCGTGTAAGACTCAAGCAGTGGCTCCGCTCGCATTGGGGTGAAATGAGCGCGGGCGACCGTGCGAGATTCCCCGAGCAGACCCTGTTCCTGGTTCCTGGAGGTGCAGGCATCTCCAGCATGCGCGAGCGATACCAGCGATGGCTGGAAATCCTGATGGCCATAACCGGATTTGTGCTGCTCATCGTGTGCGCCAACGTTGCCAGCCTGATGTTGGTGCGCGGGATGGAGCGGCGGCGGCAGACCTCGTTGAGCATGGCCTTGGGAGCGGGAGCGTCGCGGATCGTCAGGCAGGATCTCACGGAGAGCGTCGTGCTGGCGCTCTTTGGCGGCGCGGTGGGCCTGGCGGTGGCTTTTGCCGGCACCCGCCTGATCTTGCATTTCGTATTTCCTGTGAATACCGGCATGCCGGGCATACCCATCGATGCGTCGCCTTCCCTGCCGGTACTCCTGTTCGCATTCGGTGTTTCGGCACTTGCGGGAATCGCCTTCGGAATCGCGCCCGGATGGATCGCCACTCGGACAGATCCTATCGAAGCGCTGCGAGGCGCAAGCCGCGTCACTGCCGGCGCGGGTTCCCTCCCGAGGAGAGCGCTGGTCGTGCTGCAAATCGCCCTCTCCCTCGCTTTGCTGTCGGTATCGGGACTGCTTACCTCTGCGCTCCACGCGTTGGAGACTCAGGATTTCGGATTCAAACAGGACAGGCGCACAGTCGCCAGGATAAATCCCAAACTCGCCGGTTACCAGCCGTCGCAGCTGTCGCAATTGTATCGGCGCATTCATGATGCGATTGCAAATATTCCTGGCGTGTCCTCCGTGGCTCTGTGTTTATACTCGCCGCCCGGCGGGGGCTGGGGCTCTTCCGTGTGGGTCGATGGCCGGCCTGCTCCAGGACTGAGGGATGACAACTCGAGCCAATGGGATCGGGTTACACCGGGATACTTTGAGGTGATCGGAACCCCGATCGTCGAGGGGCGCGGCATCTCCGAAGAAGACACAGCGGCCTCGCGCCACGTGGCCGTCGTCAATGAGGCGTTTGCCCGGAAGTTCTTTGGAAATGAAAACCCGATCGGCAGGCACTTTGGCCGCAATCCCGAGACCAGCCGTGAATTCGAGGTGGTTGGCGTCGCCAAAGACGCGCGTTACCTCGCTAACCAGATCGATCGGCCAGTAGGTCCTCTCTTCTTTTTGCCGGAGGCACAGGCCGATTATACGAAGAGCGCCGGCTCTCTTTTCCTGCACGATATCGTCATTTCGACAAAGCCTGGGGTGAAGCTGTCCGCTGCCGAAGTGCGCCAGGCGATGGCCTCGGTGGACCCCGGTATGCCCATCATTGCGATTCAAACGATAAGAGAGAAAGTCGACCTCCAGTTTACTCAACAGCGCCTCATCGCACGCCTCACTTCGTTCTTCGGGGCGCTTTCCCTGATTCTGGCTTCGGTCGGCCTGTATGGAGTGATTGCGTACAACGCCGGCCGGCGCATCCGCGAGGTTGGCGTGCGGATCGCTCTGGGGGCTACCCGCGCCGATGTGGTCCGGCTGGTCCTGAAAGGCGCATTCGGGCTGATTCTTGCCGGGTTGTCGATTGGGCTGCCGTTGACTTTTGCGGCCGGGCGGCTTCTGGGAAATCAGCTCTATGGCCTCAGTCCGTACAATCCCGCTGCGACGATTACGGCGGTCGTGGCGCTGGGGCTCTCGGCGCTCGTTGCATCGGTCATTCCGGCAATTCGAGCCAGCTTGATTTCGCCCCTGGACGTGTTGCGATCGGAATGACGCCTCCAAATACGAGACGAATCAATTGTCGGATACGACCTACTAAATCACGCCCGCCTGAACTTGGCGCGCAGCGCACGCTCGCCACGCTATAATCGTCATCGAATGGACGTTTACGAGGAACTCGTGCGCCTGCGCAACCTCGGCCAAAAATGCGCGCTGGCCACCATCGTCGACGTGCGCGGCTCCATCCCGAGCTACGAAAGCGCCAAGCTCCTGGTCCGCGAAGACGGCTCCATGATCGGCACCATCGGCGGCGGGTGCGTCGAAGCCGAAGTCTGGAACGCCGCGCGGGAGGTGATCGAAACGGAAAAGCCCAAACACCTCAGCTTCAACCTCGGCCAGGACGCGGCCTACGACAACGGCCTCATCTGCGGCGGCCAGCTCGAGGTCTTCGTCGAGCCCGTCATGCCCGTGCCCCATGCCTTCATCTTCGGAGCCGGCCACATTTCGAAGAGCCTCTCCAAGGTCGCCAACCTCGCCGGATTTTCTACCGTGGTCGTCGACAACCGCGAAAGCTTCGCCAACCGCGAGCGCTTTCCCGAGGCCGCCGAAGTCCACGCCGCCGAATATGAAGAGGTATTCCCGCGACTCGCCATCAACGAGACCAGCTACATCATCATCGTGACCCGCGGGCACCGCGACGATATGCGCGTGCTCCAGCTTGCCATCGCCACCCCCGCCCGCTACATCGCCATGATCGGCAGCAAGCGCAAGGTGCTGAACGTGGTTCGCGAGCTTGAAAAAGAAGGCGTCGAGCGCGCCGCCCTCGAGCGCATCTTTGCACCCATGGGACTGGATATCGGCGCCATCTCGCCCGAAGAGATCGCCATCTCCGTCGCCGCGGAGATGATCGCTGTGCGCCGCAATGCCGGCGCCAACTGGCGCGCCCTTTCCATGTCGGTGTTTACCGGCGACGGGCAGCGTGCCGTGCTCGCGAAGTGAGCACCGCAGGAATCATTCTCGCCGCCGGAGAATCGCGCCGCATGGGCTTTCCGAAGGCCCTGCTGCGCTACCGCAACGCAACCTTCCTCGACACGCTGGTGGGCCTGTTTGCGGAGCGATGCTCGCCCGTGATCGTAGTCTTGGGCGCCCAGGCCGACCGCATCCGGGAGCGCGCCGCCTGTGCCGCCACCCTCGTTGTGAACATGGACTTCCAGCGCGGGATGATCACCTCCCTGCAATGCGGGCTGCGCTCCGTCCCACCGGACGCCGAAGCAGTGCTGCTCACTCTGGTCGACCATCCGGCAGTGGCGCCGGCCACCCTCGACGCGCTCCTCGCCGAAACCGGCACCCTCCTGCGCGTTCCCCGCTACGCCGGGCGCCGCGGCCACCCCATCTGGTTTTCGAGCGCGCTCATCCCGGAATTCCTCGCCCTCCCCGAAACCGGCGCTGCCCGGGACGTGGTGCGCGCGCACTCGGCGGACACGGCGTTTCTGGATCTCGACGATCCCGGCGTCGTCGCCGACATCGACGATCCGGCTGCCTACCGCGAGTTGACGGGAGCGGTGCTGTGACCATCCGGCCCCGCACGATGATCAAGGCGGCCGGCGCCGCGGCGTTGCTCGTGCTGCTGGCGGGCGCGCTCGCGCCGTTCTTCACCGTCGAAACCTACGCCCGCCGTTTGCAACTGTCGCTCGCGCGCGCGCTCGGCCGGCCGGTCGAGCTCGGCAACGTCCACTTCAGCCTGTTCAAAGGCCCGGGCTTCAGCGTGGACCGCGTGATCATCTACGAGGACCCCGCGATCGGCCTCGAGCCCTTCGCCTATATCGAGGAGCCGGGTTCGCTCGAGGTCGTGCCCAGCATCTGGTCGCTGCTCGGCGGCAAGTTTGTGATCTCGTCGATCCGGCTGGACGAGGCCAGCATCAATCTCACCAAGTCCGGGCCGGCATCGGAATGGGGCCGCTGGAACTTCGCGTCCTTCATCAACCCGGGTGTCATCCACACTGCTCCCGCCATCCACGTACGCAACGGCCGCATCCACTTCAAATTCGGAGACACCAAGAACGTCTTCTACCTCACCGAGACCGACCTCGATCTCTCCCCGACGGTCACCGGCGACTGGAAGATCGCCTGCTCCGCGCGCCCCGCGCGCAGCGACCGCCCCGCCCAGGGCCTCGGCTCTTTCACGCTCAACGGACGCTGGTACCGCGACGTCAACCGCTTCGACGTGGACCTGCAGGTGGATCACACCGGGCTCGGCGAGGTCACGGCACTGCTCAACGGCGAGGACGCGGGTGTACACGGGTCGATCTCCTCGCGGATCCATCTCGCCGGGCCTCTGAACAATCTCGGGATCACCGGCAGGCTCGATATCAGCGATGTCCATCGTTGGGACATGCTGCCCGGCAACAGCGAGGGCGGCAGGCTGTACATCGGAGGCCGGCTCGACCTCATCGGGCAGCAACTGGAGCTGCACTCGAGCACGCCGGGGAACGCCCCCCTGCCCCTGGCCGTGCATTTCCGAGCCACGGATTACCTCTCGCAGCCGCACTGGGCCGCCGCCGTCAACTGGAATCGCTTTCCGATCGCGCCCATTCTGGAGCTCGCCCGTCACATGGGCGCGCAGGTTCCGCCGCGGCTCCAGTTCGCGGGCACCATGGACGGCGCCATCGTATATTCCGGCAATGCCAGCCTGCAGGGCGGTGTGGAGTTCCGCGATGCCGCGCTCACCATCCCCGATTCGCCGCCGCTGCGCTTTTCCCAGGCCAGCGTGATCTTCGGCGCCGGCCACGCCCACCTCTCGCCTGCCCTGGTGCACGGCGGCGAGAACGACCAGGCCCGCATTGAAGCCGATTACGCATTCGGCAGCCAGACCCTCGACCTGGAAATCTCCACCGACGCCATGGACGTGAAGTCGCTGCGGGCGCAGGTCGCCCTCGCCGCCGTGCCGGGCCTGGATCAGTTCACCGCCGGCACCTGGAGCGGCGATCTCCGTTACGTGCGCGACCCGCGCACCGCCGGATGGAGCGGCCACTTCGCGCTTTCGGATGCGCAGATCGCCGTCGCCGGCCTCGCCCGCCCGGTGCAGGTGGCCGCGGCGCGCGTGCAGATCGACGGTGCCCGCGTCGTCATGGACCGCATCGCCGGTCAGGCCGGGAAACTCCCGTTCGCCGCCGAGTATCGCTACGAGCCCGAGACCGCGCGCCCGCACCGTCTGCGCCTGCGGGCGCCAGGCTGGGATGCCGCCGACCTGGAGGCCGAGCTCATGCCCACACTCCGGCGCAGCACCAACCTCTTTGCGCGCGCCCTGGGCCGAGCCATGGTCACGGAATGGCTCCGCGAACGCACCATCGACGGCACCTTGCAGATCGACGACCTCACCCTCGCGGGCGCGCACCTGGAGAACTTCCGCGCGCACATCCTCTGGGATGTGGCGCGGGTGCAGTTGGAAAACCTGCAGGCGAAGCTCGAGGGCGCGGCGATCTCCGGCAAGCTCGATGTCAACCTGCGCGGCTCGCGTCCCAACTACAAGCTCACCGCCCGCATGAAAGGGATCGGCTGGCAGAACGGCAAACTCGATCTCGATGGTACGGTCGAAACGTTCGGCACCGGCTCGCAGTTGCTCGCCAACCTGGCCGCCGACGGCGCCTTCAGCGGCACCAATCTCGATTTCGGAGGTCTGGCGCCGCTCCGCACCGCCGCCGGGATTTACAACCTCTCCTGGTGGCAGGCAGGCCCGCGCCTGCGACTCACGTCGCTGAACCTCCGTACCGACGAAGACACCTACACCGGCCGCGGCGCCACCCAGGAAGACGGCCGCCTGGCCATCGTACTCACCAGCGGCGCCAAGGAAATGCGCATGACCGGCACGCTGGCAAAGTTGAAGATCGAATGACGAGTTAACCCGCCTTGTGCCTCGCCGCAACCGACCTCATCCTGGACTGCCGGGCGCGCGCCGTCTCTGATATCTTGATCTCGGCCTTCCATCAAATCCGAAGGAGAATTGCCCATCATGAGAAATCGATGGATTCCCCCATTGATTGGCGTCTCGGCTCTTGCCCTGGCCCTGATCCCTTTCGGCAGTCAGGCCTTCCAAAGCACCCAACAGCCGACCCAACCAGCTGCTCAACCCACTCCGCAGCAGCTCGCAATTCAGCAAGGCAATAAGGAAGACCATCGGCAGATGATGGATCGGTTGCACATCGCCTCGCTCCGGCCTGGAGTCAATGCCCGCGTGCCCGGCTCGACCAACTACGATGAGGCCAAAGCCAATCCCTATCCCGATCTGCCCGACCCGTTGACCATGAAGAACGGCAAAAAGGTGACCAGCGCCAGGATGTGGTGGGATCGGCGCCGCCCGGAAATCGTCGAGGACTTCGATCGCGAAATCTACGGGCGGGTTCCCAAATCCGTTCCGAACGTGAAGTGGGAAGTCACCAAAGCCGTCAACGAAAGCGTAGGCGATGTCCCCATCGTCACCAAGACCCTGGTGGGGCATGTCGATAACTCCGCTTACCCTGAGATCGCGGTCGATATTCAACTGTCCCTCAGCACACCCGCGGACGCGAAGGCTCCGGTTCCGGTGATCATGGTCTTCGGCGGAGGGTTCGGCGCCGCGCAGGGCGGGCCGCCGCCCGCGGTCGCTCCGGAGTTGGCAGGCGCAGGTGCTGGCCAGAGGATGGGGCTTCGCCACGTTGAATCCGGCCAGCATTCAGGCCGACAACGGCGCGGGCCTGAGAAAGGGAATCATCGGTCTGGTAAACAAGGGAGAGCCGCGCCAACCCGCTGACTGGGGCGCTCTGCGGGCGTGGGGCTGGGGCGCCGACCGCGCCATGGACTACTTCGAAACCGACAAGGCCGTCGACGCCAGACACGTCGCCATCCAGGGCCATTCCCGCTACGGCAAAGCCGCCATCGTCACCATGGCCTACGACCCGCGCATCGCCATCGTCTTCGTCAGCTCCTCCGGAGAAGGCGGCGCCAAACTCCACCGCCGCGATTTCGGCGAGCTCGTGGAAAATGTCGCCGGCGAGAGCGAATACCACTGGATGGCCGGCAACTTTTTGAAGTACGCCGGCCCGCTGAAGTGGAGCGATCTTCCGGTCGATTCCCACGAGCTGATCGCCCTGTGTGCCCCGCGCCCCGTATTTCTGAGCGCCGGCAACCTGGTCGATCCCGCGGTCGACATCGGACACTCGGACGCCTGGGTGGATGCCAGGGGCACATTCCTGGCGGGTGTCGCCGCAGGCCCGGTTTACCGCCTGCTTGGCAAGAAGGATCTGGGAACCAACGTGTTCCCGCACATCGAGACCGGCATCCTGGACGGCGATCTGGTGTTCCGCCAGCACAGCGCGGGACACACGCCCAACCCGAATTGGCCCTATTTCCTGGCCTTTGCCGAACGCGAGTTCAAAGCCCGCTGAATGCGATCCGGAGGAGTGGCAATGCCACGCGCGCACATGTCGCGGAGACGATTCGCCCTGATGGCGGGAACGGCCGGCGTCGCGCCGCGTGGCCTCACCGCCGAGGAGCCGCTCACCGCGGAAGCCATCGTCAGGCGCATCCAGGCGGAGCTTGGCGGTGACTGGCCCCCGGCCGGTCCGGACTGCTTCAAGGCCGGCGACCCCTCCGCCGTGGTCAAAGGAATCGCCACCACCGCCATGGCAACTCTGGACGTGCTCAGGCAGGCCGTGAAGGCCAACACCAATCTGATTCTGACCTACGAGCCAACCTTCTATTCACGTGCCGATGGCCGGACGCCGGCGGCGCCCACGCCGGGACGCGGCCCGGGCGGGCCCGCCGCGGACGATCCCGTGTTCAAAGCCAAGCGCGAATTCATCGAAAAGAACGGCCTGGTCGTCTTTCGCCTGCGCGACCACTGGCAGGCTCGCAAAGAGAACGACATGGTCACCGGCCTTGCCGCCGCGCTCGGTTGGTCGGCTCACCGCGTGACGCCCGATGACGCGCTGTACGAAATTCCCCCGGCCACCGCCGAGGCAACCGTGGCCTCCATCCGCGCCAGATTGAACCTTCGCGCCGGCCTCCGCACCGTCGGCGACCGGCACGCCGCCATCCGCCGTGTCCTTCTGTTTCCCGGCTCGATGACTCCGCCAACGATGTGGCAGCGCTATTCCGAAGTGGACATGATCGTCGCCGGCGAGGTCCGTGAGTGGGAGAACTCCCACTATGCCGCCGACCTGTTCACCGCCGGCGAGAAGCGCGCGTTCGTGACAATCGGCCGAGTGGTGTCCGAAGAGCCCGGCATGCGCGTCTGCGCCGATTGGCTCGAGACCGTCGTGAAGCAGGTCCCGGCAAAGTGGATCGCTGTCGGCGATCCCTATTGGAGTCCCGCCGCATGACCGCCCGCGAAGTCGTCGAGCTCATCAGGAAGAACCAGGGGATACCGTGGAACGACCGTTCCACTCGCGACACCTTCATGCTCGGCAATCCGGACACCGCCGTCAAAGGCATCGCGACCACGATGATGACCACCTTCAGCATGCTGAAGCGCGCCAACCAGGCCGGCCTGAACATGGTAATCACCCACGAGGGCACCTTCTGGAACGACCGCGACGACACCAGCGACCTGGCCGAAAACCCGCTCTACAAACTCAAGACCGAATATGCGCTGAAGAACGGTATGGTCGTCTGGCGCGATCACGACCACATGCACGCCATGACGCCCGATTACACCGTGGTGGGAGAGCTTCGTTCCGTGGGCGTCCAGGGCGGCGAGCACGCCACCATGCGGCCCGGCATTTGGACGATTCCGGAGACCACCCTGGGAGAGTTGGCGGCCCGGGTGAAACGATCGAGCTGCGCGCGCGCCCTCCGCTGCGTAGGCGACCCGAAAGCCGAAGTGAGCCGGATCCTCGTCGGCCCCGGGTACGCGACTCCGCGCGTGACGCCCGAAGTCGACGTCGTGATTGGCGGCGAACAGCAGGAAGCCGATGGCGCCTTCGACAACGTGGAATACGTCATGGACGCGGTCTCTCTCGGCATGGCCAAAGGCGTCATCATGCTGGGCCACGTCATTTCCGAGCAGGCTGGGATGGAGGATTTCGGTAACTGGCTGCGGACCTTCCTCCCAGGCATTCCGATCCGCTTCGTGCCCGCAGAAGAGCCGTACTGGTGGGAAGCCCCTTATTCATCGCGCAGGGCGTTCATGGGGTCGAGCCGTGAAGCGCGCCGGGCCGGCAGGAGGCTGCCCAGTGCCGCCGCCGCCGACAGTGCCGCGGCGGCCGCAGCGAGTTGTCCGGGATCGCGCGCCGCGATGCCAAAGAGCAGGGACGCTGCCGTCTGTGCCAGCGCCAAAGACGCGGCGAGCCCGAGCACCAGGCCCGCCAGGATCAGCACGACCGCTTCCTTCAGCACCAGCCCCACGATCTGGCTGCGGCTGGCGCCCAGGGCCATCCGGATGCCAATCTCGTTGCGGCGCCGCATCGTGTTGTAAGCCAGCACGCCGTACAAGCCGATAATTGCGAGTAGCGCCGCCAGCCCGCCGAAGAATCCTGAGAGCGCCGCCAACAGGCGCTCCCGCATCAGGCTGTCGTAAAGCGTCCGCTCGAATCCCTGGAACCGCATTCCCGTGCCGGGCCGCCACGCCGCGATCCGCCGCCGCACCGCCGCCTCCACCGCGGGCAGCGGCGCCGAAGAGCGAATGAACATCATGCTCCCCTCCACTCCCGGCGGAAACTGGGTCACCGGTACGTAGGCCATCGCCGTCTCCGCATCCCGAAGCGTGAAATACCGCGTGTTGCTGGTCAGCCCCACCACCTCGTACTCCGCCACGGGATAATCCGGCTCGGGCAGGGTCCGGAACGTCTTCCCGATCGGGTTGGCCCCCGGAAAGAACATGTTCGCGAAGATCTCGTTGACCACCGCCACTTTGTGTGACGTCCTGCTGTCCTTGGTCGTGAAGTCGCGCCCCGCCACAATCGGCGTCCGCAGCGTGGCGAAAAACTCGGGACTGACCCACGTGAACCTCGCGTCCCGCACCATCGCGTCCGTGCGAGCCACCAGGCTCCACATGCCGCTTCCAATCAGGAAACTGGTGGTGCTGGCTGCCGATTCCACCTGTGGCGTGGCGCGCACTTCCTCGAGCAAGTCCCGCAGCACACCTTCGTCGTGAGCCTTCTGGTCCAACTCGAAAGTTGCTTCCAGCACGCCTTGTGCCCGGAACCCCGGGTCCATCGTGACCAGCCGGCGGAAGCTCGCCACGAAGAGAAACGCGCCCGCCACCAGCACCAGCGAGACCGAAACCTGAACCACCACCAGCAGCCGCTGAAACCCGAACCGTCCGCGGTCCGCCGTGAGCCCGCGCGCGCCCGCTTTCATCGCCGCGGCCGGCTGGCCCTGCGCCGCGCGCAGTGCTGGCGCCAGGCTCAAGAGCACACAAGTCAGGCAAGCGGCCGCAGCCGTGAAAGCCAGCATCCGCCAATCCAGCGCGAGATCCAGAACCAGGGTATTCGCTTCGGTTTCCAGAAAGCGGAGAATGCCGCGGCTGAGCCCTTCCGCCAGGGCCAGGCCCAACGCCCCGCCGGCCGCCGCCAGCAGCAGGCCCTCCATCAACGTCTGGCGAATCAGCCGGCCCCTGCCGGCGCCCAGCGCCAGCCGCACCGCGAATTCGCGCTCCCTTGCCCCCGCGCGCGCCAGCATGAGATTCGACAGGTTCGCGCACGCGATCAGCAGCACCAGTCCCGTCAGCCCGAGCAGCAGCCAAAGTGAGCGGTCGTACGTCTCGCGCAGCCGGCTGACCCCCGTTGTACCCGGGACAGCCTCCAGCCGGAACTCGAGATACCGCTCCATCGATTCGGGCGAATAGCCGCTCACCGCGGTTGCCTGCATCAGCCCCGGGCTGATCGCCCGAAGGTGCTGCGAGGCCTGTGCCAGCGTCCAGCCGGGCTTCAAACTGCCCATCACGTTGAGCCAGGAATAATCGCGGCGCTCGAATGGCGCGGTGTCGCCGTGGTGAAGAAGGGTAATCGAGCACAGCGGCAGCGAAAGATCGAAGTGCCGTCCCACTTCGGGTCCGGAAAACCCGGCGGGCGTCACACCAATGATTTCCAGCGAATGATCCATCACCATCAGGCGTGAGCCGATGGCGGAAAGCTCTCCGCCGAATTCGCTTTGCCAGAACGTATAACTCAGCACCACCGTGGGAGACGCGCAGCCGCGCACATCGTCCTCGGGGTGGAACAGCCGTCCGGCCGCGGGCGAGATCCCCAGCGTCGAAAAGAACTCCCCGGTCACTCCGAGCACGGTCGCGCGCCGCGCCTGCGCCCCCTGTCCGATCCGAGTGTCTCTGTATCCGCTGTTCCACGCAAAGACGTTCGAAAACGCCCGCTGGTTCTCGCGGATCTGTTCGAATAGCGGATAGCTGAGATTGTCCGAGTAATTCGATATTCCAAATCCGCCCTTGCCCGCGATCTGGATCAGCCCCAGCCGCTGCGGATCGCGTACCGGCAGGCTGCGCAGCCGGACGGCATCCAGAAGCTGAAATATGGCCGTGTTGGCGCCGATCCCCAGCGCCAGCGCGGCCACCGCGGCCAGCGTGAATGCCCGCGCCTTGCGCAGCACACGCCCCGCGTATTGCAGATCGCGCATAGCGCCTTCGAGGGAGTTGGTGCGACGCATGTCGCGACCTGAGTCAATTACAGCGATACCTAATTAAGTGGCACCAGTCGCGGCAAGTCAAGCAGCTAGCTGGCGATTCGCTGCTGGGGGCGTGCCTGCCGCCACGATATGATATGCATTACCGTGATGTGCCGAAGCTTCTTCTGATTACCGCATCCTCGGATGAAATCCGCCGGGCACGGAGGTCGCGATTCCTTGACTTCCAGCAGATCACGATGCCCTACCTGGCCGCCCGGGTTCCTGCCGGCTGGCAGGTATCCCACGTCGATGAACAGGCCGAAGAGATCGATTGGACCGATCGTCCCGATGTCGTCGGCATCACGTTTCATACTCCGAGTGCGCATCACGCCTACGACCTTGCGGCGCGGTTCCGGTCGCGGGGAGCCTGCGTGGTGATGGGCGGACCGCACGTCACCTTGCTGCCGGAGGAAGCCAGCCAACATGCTGACGTGATCTTCGTGGCCGAAGCCGAGGGCCTCTGGGAGGAGTTTCTGAATGCCTTCCCTACCGGGACCTATCGCCGCGTCTACCAGCAGGACGGCCCGGTTTCACTGGACCGTGCGCCCATGGCGATCAAGGCGCTCTTCCACCGGCGCGACTTCACCAGTGGCGTCCTGTTTGCCACTCGGGGATGCCCGCACCGGTGCGACTTTTGCTCCATCGCGGCCATGTACCGCCAGGGTTTCCGCAAACGGCCGGTCGCCGAAGTCGCCGGCGAATTCGGTTCCTTCGACGGAAAGAGAATCATCTTCTGGGACGACAACATCGCCGCCGACAAGGAATATGCGAAGCAGTTGTTTCGCGCCATCGCGCCCTACCGCAAGTGGTGGAGCAGCCAGGCCACGATTCACGCGGCGCAAGACGATGAGTTTCTCGACGCAGCCGCCGGCAGTGGGTGCAAGCAGTTGTTCCTCGGCCTGGAATCGCTGTCTCAATCGAGCATGCAGGAGGCGGGTAAAGGGTTCAACCGCGTGGCCGAGTATGCCCGCGTCGTCAAGCGCGTCCATGCCCATGGCATCGCCGTCCAGGCCGGGATTGTCTTCGGCTTTGACCACGACACAACGGCGATCTTCGAGCACACGCTCGATTTCCTCGAAGAGGCCGGCGTGCAGAATGCGACGTTCAATATCCTCACGCCCTATCCGGGCACCCCGCTCTTTCAAAGGTTGGAAGCCCAGGGCCGAATATTGACCCGCGACTGGCGCAAGTACAACGGACGGGCGGACGTGGTATTCCGGCCGACCCAAATGACTGTGGACGAGCTCCTGGCCGGTTTTCGCTACGCCAATGCGCGTTTCTATTCCCTCTCCAGCGTGGCGAAGCGCCTGTCGCGCTCGCCCGTCCAGATATGGTGGACCTTGCCATTGAACCTCGCCTATGCCGCCTCATGGGCCGCCGCATGACCGGGCCGCGACCGTAAGGGAGCGCTCAGAATAGCCGCTAGTGCTTTGACCGTGGGGCAGTGCTTCAGACTGCGCGGGACTTTTTCAGTCCGCTGGCCCGGTTGGCAGGCTCGCGCCCCGCCGCGAACTGCAGTCCGCTGCACTGGAACTTTTCCCCGCGGTCATCTCACTGGTGACTGATGACCGTCGGCGGCCGGTCTACTTCGAAGAATGTGATGAATCTTGTTCAGCAGTTGGCGGCGATCCAGGGGCTTGCTCAAATAGTCGTCCATGCCCTGGGCAAGATATTTCTCGCGGTCGCCGGCCATGGCATTAGCGGTCAGCGCGACAATGGGAATTTCAGCGCCGCCTGGGAGCCGCCGGATTTTCCGCGTGGCCTCGACGCCATCGAGGACGGGCATTTGCACGTCCATCAAAACCACGTCCCAGCCGCCGCATTGAAACTCCCGAACCACCTGTTCTCCGTTCTTCGCCAGACCGACCGAGTGTCCGGCTTTCTCCAGAATCCGCACGGCCAGGCGGGCATTGATCTCGTTGTCCTCGGCGAGCAGAATCCGGCCGGCAAGGGCCTGCGTGCAATCGAGCGGGCCGGGAATGTCATCGACTCGTGCGTGGTCGCCGGCGGGCCATCCGAATTCGGCGGTGAACCGGAAGGTAGAGCCGCGGGCAGGAGCGCTCTCACAGGTAACATCTCCGCCCATCATGCGAGCCAGCTCGCGCGAGATCGACAGGCCCAGCCCCGAGCCGCCGAACCGGCGGGTAGTGGAGTTGTCGCCCTGCCGGAAACTCTCGAACAAGTTCGTCTGCTGCTCCGGCGGAATGCCAATTCCGGTATCGCAGACCGTGCAAACGATGTGGAGCGGCGCACACCGGCTCGGCGCCCCACTAACCTTTATGCACACGGTGACCCGGCCTTTCAATGTGAACTTCACGGCGTTTCCAGCCAGGTTCACCAGTACCTGGCGGAAGCGCATCGGGTCGCCTGAGACGATATCGGGGACCTCGTTTTCAACCAGCGTTTCGTATTCCAGGCCCTTCTGCGCAGCCCCCGGAGCGATGACAGCCGCGACGTCGTGCAGCGCCTGGCGGATGCTGAAGGGTACGCTTTCGAGCGTCAGCTTGCCGGCTTCGATTTTGGAGATATCCAGGATGTCGTTGATTACAGTGAGGAGCGAACCGGCGCTGGTTTTGATATCGGCCGCGATCCCCTCCTGCTCTTTATCGAGACTCGTGCCCAGCAGGAGATCGGCCATGCCCATGATTCCGTTCATGGGTGTGCGGATTTCATGGCTCATGTTGGCCAGAAAGCGGCTCTTCAATTCGGTGGCTTCGCGCGCCACCGCCAGCGCCAGCTCCAGCTCCCGGTTGGCGGCTGTGATGCGCTCCTGGGCGGCGTAGTGCTCGGTAGCGTCGCGAGAGTTGACTACCACCCCCTGAATGCCCGGCTCGTGGCTGAGGTTCTGGCCTATAGCTTCCAGAATCCGGTACGAGCCGTTCTTATGCCGGAAACGAAAAGTGGCCTCAGCCTCACGGACTGCGCCCGAGGCCAGATGGGCCAGCGCTTCCCGGACCGCTGCCAGGTCAGCTTCGTGAACGAACTCCGCGACATTGCGGCCGACCAATTCCGGGGGTTCGTAGCCCAGCACTTTCTTGACAGACGGACTCTCATAGAGAATCGCGCCCCCGGTGCTCACCAGGGAAATAATGTCGAGGCCGTTTTCGATCATCGAGCGGAAACGGCGCTCGCTCTGCTTCAGCGCCTCTTCGGCCGATTTGTTGAGGCTGATATCCTCGCAGAGAGTGAGAAAACGGATCCGGCCGGAATCCCGGAGCACCGTGACATTGAGGCGCACCCACACGATGCCCCCGGCTTTTTTCAAATACCGCTTTTCGAAAACCGCGGTGCGGATGCGGCCGCTGATGAGGTCGTCTTTGACCCGCAGATTCTGGTGACAATCGTCGGGATGGGTCATCGAAGCAAATGTCATCCCGAGCAGCTCCTGCCGAGGGTAGCCGGTCATCCTGCAGAACGCAGTGTTAACCGCCAAAAAGCGCGCGTCCTCGCCGGTAATGATCATACCAATGGAGGCGTCGCGGAATACAAATGAGACCAGTTCCTCAACGGGCGGGTCCTCCAGAACGCCGGGCACCAGCGAATCCGGGACGATGTTGCGACAAGCGGTCGATAGCCCCACTCACCTCTCTTATCGGACCATTCCGCGCTGAACTACATACCCTTGCGGCGCAATCTCAGTTCCGCGCCGGACCCACGCTGCCTCGCCCCCCGCTCTTCCCCCCTGCCCACCCTCAATCCAGTTAATCTGAACGTCAACACATGGCGTCCCAAAAGCCAGGCCGGATTCTCGCTCTGTTTCAGGGCGTGCTGCCGCTGCCGGGCGAGCAGGTCCTGCCCGACATTCTCGCCGGCGCCACCCTGGCCGCGCTGGCGCTGCCCGAAGTGCTCGGGTATACCAAGATCGCCGGCACGCCGGTCATCACCGGAATCTATACCATGCTGCTGCCGATGCTGCTCTACGGCGTGTTCGGTGCCTCCCGCCATCTCGTGGTGGGAGCGGATTCGGCGACGGCGGCGATCGTCGCGGCTTGTCTCTCCGGCCTGTCGCTGGTTCGCGGTTCGGCGGAGTGGCTCGCGATGGCCCAGGTGCTGGCTCTTCTCGCCGCGGTTCTGCTGCTGCTGGCCCGCGTACTGCGCTTAGGTTTTCTCGCCGACTTCCTCTCGCGTACGGTGCTCACGGGCTTCTTGACAGGGGTCGGCATCCAGGTAGCGGTCGGCCAACTCTCGGATATGGTGGGCCTGCCTTCCACCCATGGCGGCACCGCCGCGAAACTCCTGAACCTGATCGCTCATGCGCGCGAAGCCAACCTGCCCTCGCTGGGCCTTGCCGCCGCAACGCTCGCCGTCATCCTGGGGGCGCACGCGCTCTCGAAAAAGGTGCCGGGAGCGCTCATCGCCGTCGTGGGCGCGATCTTCACTGCATCCTTTTTCCATCTCGACCGGTTGGGCGTGAAGCTCCTCGGCTCGGTGCCCAGCGGGCTCCCCGCTTTCGGCCTCCCGCACGTCTTCTGGAGCCGGACCTTGATTCAACAGCTCCTGCCCACAGCCGCCGCAATGTTCGTCGTCATCCTCGCCCAAAGCGCCGCCACATCACGCGCGTTCGCCGCAATCGAAAACGAGCGCTTCGACGAAAACACCGACATCACCGGCCTGGCGCTCGCCAATCTCGGCGCGGCCCTCTCCGGCACCTTCGTCGTCAACGGCAGCCCGACCAAAACCCAGATGGTCCACAGCGCGGGCGGGCGCAGCCAGCTCGCGCAATTCGCGGCGAGCTTCATCGCGCTGCTCGTCCTGCTGTTCCTCACGCGCCCGCTCGAGCTGCTGCCCGAAGCCGCGCTGGCCGCCATCATCTTTCGCATCGGCTTCGATCTCGTCGACATCCGGGGCATTCGGGGCATCTTCTCCACCCGCCCCTCGGAATTCTGGATCGCGCTGGTTACGGCGCTGACGGTTGTTTTCGTCGGCGTCTCGCAAAGCATCATGCTCGCGGTCGTGCTGTCGCTCCTCGACCACACCCGCCAGGGCTATCGGCCGCATAATTCCCTGGTCGTGCGCGACGAAGCGCACGGCCTGCGTGCCCAGCCCATCGGCGCCCGGCCCCATGGCGACGGAAAGCCCGGTTTGCCTCCCTCCGGGCTGCAGGTCGAACCCGGCCTGATGATCTACCGCTTCACCCACAGCATCTACTATGCAAACACCGAGCTGCTGCTCGGCCAGGTGACCGACCTCGTGGCCGCAGCGTCCCCGCCCCTGCAATGGTTTTGCATCGACGCCGCGGCCATCGACGACGTGGATTTCACCGGCGCCGCGGCCCTGCGTGCCGTCCACGACACCCTCCAGCGGGCCGGCGTCAAGCTCATCTTCGCCCACGTTTCGGACGACGTCCGGTCCACCCTCGAAAAGTATCGGATCACCGGGCTACTCGACAAGGACGCGCTCTTCGATTCCCTGCGCGCCGTGATCCATGCCTACACGCGCACCCGCGGCAGCAGCGGCGCGAAATAGCTTCCATCACTTCAGCGCCGCGTTCAAAGTCGCCGCCAGCCGTGCTCCGGCTTTTTCGATCTGCTGCTGGATCACCGGGTCGGCGACTTTTTCGTACTCGGGTGTGATCTTGATCGGCCCCCCGCCGGACGGCTTCGGCAGTTTCCCGTAAACCACTTTCACCGATACCTTGTGCGCTTCCTCCGCCCAGTCGCGGACCGTGCCCTTGCCCCACTTCTTCGCCCGCTTGTCGGTCAGGTCCTTGGAGAAAGCCGCGAACTCGACATCTTCCGCACCCATGCGGGTCAATAGCCCGCTGTCCCACACGCCGTGTAGGTTCATGTTGCGTCCGTGAAAATCCAGGCGCACTTCGTTGCCCCCGCGGTCCTTGTTATCGGAGCAATGCAGAGGCTGGTGCATGTCGCCGATGAAGTGCACCACGAACATCAGCGCTTCCCGCCGCTGGACGGGCGCCGCGGCGGGGTCGGCCAACACCTGGCGAAACGCCTCGATCTTCACGATCACGCAATCGCCCTTGGGACAATCGCGCGTCATGTCGAGGTGCGGCTGGCTGATCGGAATGTCGATGTAATGCCACGGTCCGGTGTCCCGGCGCTGGTTGCGAACCTGATCCGCCCAACTCGAAATCGAAACCAGGGTCGCGTCCGGCCCCAGGAGTTCCCTGGCCTTCGCTGCCGCCGTCGGAGTCATGTGCGCCAGCGCCAGCCGGGCCACCAGGTCGTGGCCTTCGGGACCCCAGGCGAAGACACGCCAGGATCCTCCTAGACATAGAAGTACCGCCCACCATCGCATGATTGAGTATTCTAGCCCGCCTCACGTGGGGCAGGTTCCCGACCTGCCCCACGCGCCGCAGGCGCGCGCTGCATCACAGCGATACGAGCTTTCCTCCGCCGCCGTCATCGGGGTACTCGGTCTGATAGCCGTACTTGCCGCGCAAAACCTCTTCCCCCCAGAATCCATTCATCTCGCTTCGATAGTTGAAAATCAGCTTCGGCCGTTGGCCGCCGTGAACAATGATGCGCGCTACCGCTTCGCGATCCGGGTGATAAAACTTCGATCCATCGGTCGAAATCAGGTACTGATGGCAGTCGATCAGGCCAAGCAATTCCTTGGTTATCGCGTTCGTGCTTCCGTGATGCGATAGCTTCATCGCATCCACGCGCAGGCGGGTCGCCCCGTTCCGCTCTGCCAGAAGGCGCCGGATCGACGCCGCCACTACCTCGGCATGGGCATCGCCCGTGAGCAGGGCGGCTCGTCCATCGAACTCCGCCAGCACCGCGATACTGCTGCCGTTGGCCACGCTCGGATCGGGTTTCTCTCTGGATTTCGCCAGTGCCTCGACATTGACCTCTGCCGGATCCCGAACCGGCAAAGGCTTCGGCTTCGCGGCCAGCAGTTCGTGGCTCTTCCCCTGCTTGAAACGCCGCAGCTCCTTCCGCCACACGGTGGCGAGGTCCCTCAATTGAGCATTACCCGGGGAAAGAATCGTCATCCGCATTCCGCCCGGCAGGCCATAGGAAGGCAGCGGCCCGACATCCGGCCGCACGATCGCAGCCGGCCCCTTCTGCGTTTCGCCGGCGCTCCGGTTCCACGCCGCGCGCAGGGCCGTGTCTGCATTCAGGATGTCCGCGAACTTCTCGCCCTGCATCACCCCGAGCACCGCCGGCGGCAACTGCGGTTCCGCGTTGAACCATACCTGCCCGAAGCCCACCGAACCGCGGTTCGCAAAGAACGGCAGTACGCCGCTGATGTGATCGGCATCGATGTGGGTCAGGATGAAAAGCTCGAACCCGTCCATCTGGCGCGCGCCCTGTAGCTTCGCGACCCGCGCGGTGAGCAGTTTCGCGGCCGATTCCGCTCCGCAGTCGATGAGTACGCGATTCGGCCGCTTCGCGTCGCCATACTCGATCCACAGGCAGTCGCCGTTCTTGGCTGCGACCATCTCGATGTTGAAAACGCTGTTGCGCGGGCGGGACGGGCGGTCGCCAGGCATGACCGGTTCCGGCGCCTTGGAACGCTGCCCGGCGCTCGGCTGCGGAGCCCGTTCCGCGGGCGCCGGCGCCTTCTCCGGCGCCGCGCGGCGGCGTTTGCCGCGAGCCTCGTCCGCGCCGAAGATCTCCAGAGCGCGTCTGGCCGTATCCAGCAACCCGTTCTCACGCCGCCACACGTCCTTCTGGGGCACGCGGAAGGCCGCCATCATCCCGGCGAAATCGTCTTCAGACCACCAGTCGGCATATCGCGCAAACTGTCGCCTGGTGGAGAAGACCGGTTCCGATACCAGCCCGTTCTGCTTGACGAGCTCGGCAGCGTGCGCCAGCACTTCGCTGCTGAGAACCGCCCTTTCATCGTCCTTCAACGACTCGTCGGCAAGGCGAACCAGCTTCAGCTCCGCCAGTGTTCCGTGGCCCCAAGCCGCGTCGCCGGCCGGTGGTCTTTCGAGCTCCGCGTGCGACGAAAACAACGCCACCGTCCAGTACTCGGGATTGAAGCGCTCGCCCAGCACCGCTTCCAGCGAAAGCACCTGTCCCAATAGCCAGTGCAGCCACGCCTTCCGGTGGACCGGCTCGTTCACGTTGGCCAGAAAAGCACTGGCGGCGGCGCGATAATCCTGCCGTGCCCGCTGCAAATTCAAATAACACGATCGGGCGTGCTCCCGGCGCTCTTCCTCGTCTCCCGACTTCCTGGCGAGCGTATACTCTACCTGCGCCTGCCGCTTCCAGCTTGCGGCGCGCAACCCGACACACTCCGCCGCATAAGGCCCTTCGTCGGGAAGCTCTCCATGGGCCTTTTCTACCGCTGCAAGAAAACTTTCATGCCGGGCCGCGGTCCACGAGGGATCGCTGCTCGCATTCTCCATGGTGGTCAACGCGTGTTCCAGGACAGCCCGCGTCTGGCGATACCGCACTTCGTGTAGTTGCTCGTTCAGGTTCGCGGGCAGCGCTTCATAGATCACCAGGCTGGCCCAATCGTGGAAGCGCGACGCGTGGCACGCGTGCAGCATCAGACGCGCGCGATACAGTGTGAGCAGCGGATGAACGCCCCACAACTGCTCGGAGTAAAACATTCTGACGAACGCCCCCGATCCCTCCGCGCTCAGCGGGAACTGCGAGGCCACCACTAAGGGGATGCCTGATTCGTGCAAATCGTGCGCCACGCTTACGTCGGGCGCGTTGACCGGCGACCCTTCCCCACCGCTGTCGCAGGTTGCGAGCGTGATCACGGTCGGCCGGTGAATCCGCTTGGTGTTCACGTCGAACAGCGCCGCCGCCAGTTCGCGTCCGGTCACCACGCTGTCCTTCAGGCTGACTCCGAACGCCGTATCGCCGTACGGAGCGCCGTGCGCGAGGATGTGCACATGGGTGAACTCCGCGCCGCGGGCGGCCTCCATCAACTTCAACAGGGTTGCATCCCGCACCACGGTGAGCCATTGATCGGCGGGTTCGCCTTTTCCGGTCCACGGCTCCAGGGCTTCGATCAGCGCCTGGTGATGCTCCTCGTACGGTACATCCTCTCCATACGCGAACAGAATGCGCGGGCGTGAAGGCCACCGCACTCCCTCCGATCGGACCGCGCGATTGTGCCGCGTCACGCACACCGGCGCATTCGCCTCCAGGAGCAGCCAGTTGCCAGGAGGAGCGCCGCCGCCCAACGGCACCTTGGATAACTCGATCGGCAGCACGGCGAGTTCCGATGCCGACAGAACCAGCCGCAGATTCAAGATCTCCAGGGGCACACCGCGCGATCCCAGCACGCCAGGCAGCCCGGGCACGGAAGCCAGGATCCCGGCCATCTCTCTCCCGGTTTGATCGAGAATGCCTCGCAGCCGGTCCGACTCGGCATCGGAAGAGACGGTATATCGAAGTTCTTCGCGCCGGCGCTCGAATTCGGCGTGCTCATAAGGCAGGTTGACGATACCCGCGGGCGAATCGCCGCACACGGCCAGGTACTGCGTCAATGGCGAAAGCAGTTGATTGTGCCGCGGACCTGCACGAAGAAACTCGACGGGAACCGTTCGGATATTCATAGCTCCTCACGTTTGTTGAATCATACACCGGCCGCGCATCAGCTACCACTCGCTTACACTCGTGGCTTTATCGAGACGCGACCATGAGGAAGCGCCCCAGCCACTCGCTAGCAGTCGTGGCTCGATCGGAGCCGCGACCGTCAGGGAGCGCCCCCGGCGCCAATAACACGGAATCAGGCGGTCATAGACTTGGCCGCCGGGTGCAACAAATACCATCTTCTGCCATTCCAGTCACGATCCCGCGACGGCAACCATGGCGGAGCGCTTTGCGTGAGGACTGCAGATCGGCTGATGGCGTATTCGCGGAGATCGGGGCGCGGAAAATGCCGGCTGTTCCGGCGCCTCGAGTTTTCTGTCCCTCATCACAGATCGATGACCACGTCGCCATCCGGCCGTGAGCAGCATATGAGAACGTTGCCCTCGGCGGGAAGATCGAGCGGCTCCGGTACGTAGACAACGGCTCCCGAAACCAGACCGCTCTCGCAGTTATGACACACACCGGTCCGGCACGACCAGCGAACGGGGACATCGCACGCTTCAGCCAATTCCAAAATGCTCTGGTAAGCCGACGGCTTCCAGTGTGCCACAATGCCGCTGCGCGCGAACGAGACCAGCACACCCGTGCCGGCATCGTCCTCGGGCAAGTGCGGAATTCGCGTTGCTCCGCCAACGACGCCAGGGGTCATCGGCTCGCTTCCATGAAAGATCTCGCTGTGAATCCGCTGCGGCGCTATGCCGAAGACCGTGAGGCTTGCCGTCATGTCAGCCATGAAGCCACCCGGCCCACAGAGGTAGATGTCCGCGTCTCGTGGAACGCCGGCCTCTTCAAACACCGATTGCGAAAAGCGACCGGCGGTGTCGAAGTCCTCCCTTGGCTTGTCGAGCGAACCGGGCCTGCTGTAGCAAACATGGCTGCGGCCACGCGGAAGCGACGACATCAAATGGCGGACTTCACCGGCAAAAGGGTGGTGCTCCCGATCGCGGGAGGCGTGCAGCCAGAACACCTGGCGTGCCGACCCGGCCGCCGCCAGCGAGTGCAGCATCGCGAGCACGGGCGTTGCACCAATTCCGGCGCTCAGCAGGACCAGCGGCTGCTCCTCAGATTGCAGAACGAAGCTCCCGCGCGGCGAACTGACATCGAGAGTATCGCCGGCCCGCACGTGATCCCGCAGCCAGGTTCCAGCCGTCCCATTCGGTTCGATCTTCACGCTGATTCGATAGCGGGCGGCCGAGACCGGACCCGAGAGCGAGTAGCTTCGAAAGAGCGGCGGCCCTTCAGTGGCCAGCTGCAGGCGTAGGACCACGTACTGGCCTGGCAGGGCGGTTGGCAGCGACCGACCGTCCGTGCTTTGCATCGTGAAGGAGAGGACGTCCGCGGACTCCCGATCAATCGCTGTCACCGCGAGCCGGCGAAATCCCGGCACCGCCGGATGCGCCGCTGCCTGCGACGCGAGCCCTGCGTTTCCGCTTCCCCGGCTCTGCAGTAACGCCTCGAACGAAGCCCGCCATCCCGGTGACAGCGCTGCGATGCGTAGTGCGCGCTCCAGGAGATCGTGAGGATGATTGGGCGAATAGAGGAGCGCATTGATCTCCGCAACAGTCATCCGCTCGGGCGCCTCTCCGATCTTCACGATTTCGTCGGCGGCGCCCACCTCGCCTTCCTGTAAAACCCGGAGGTAGAATCCAGGGCGCCCCTTCCATGTCAACAATGCCGGCATTCGGGGTTCGTTGGTCCGAATGCCTACGCGATAACAGGTCACGCGCGGTTGAGTGACTTCGAAGAGCGCGCTGCCGATGCGATAGCGATCGCCGATGCAGACGGTATCGTCCTGCAATCCTTCGATGGTGAAGTTCTCGCCGAACTGTCCGAGGACGAAGTCGGTTCGCTTCAGTTGCTCCTGCCAGTAGCGATACGATTCGATCTGGTACACAAAGACCGCCCGGCGCTCGCCGCCGTGTCCGGCCAGATCGCCTTGGCCGTCTCCATCCAGATTCAACCGGCCCACTCGGCATCGGCCATGCACCGGGTTCTTCCAGATCGCAGTGTGTACCGTGCGCCCCCTCCACTCGATGTCGCGGGGCAGTCCGACGTTTACCGACAGGAGTCTGGCCATGGCGTGACGGTCCAACCGCGCATCCCCGGCTCCATTGTAAATGGTCGGCGAAATATTTGAATGCAACAATAGGGCCGCGCTGGGGTCGGGGCTGGGACTCAGAGTGCTGGGCCGAACGTGATTGACTGGCCGGCCTTCGCGGAAAACTCCTTCTCTTTTCCGGCATAGCGGATCTTCAGCGGCTTGGAGGCGTGAGGCAGGATCACAGCTTTGACGAGCTTGCCGTTTTGCCATTCGATGGAGACCTCGAAATCGCCACGGGCGCGCAAGCCCGCCACCTTGCCGTTCGGGAAGGCCGACGGCAGGGCCGGCAGGAGGTGGATGAATGCCGCGTCGCCCGACTGGACGGGCGTGAGGCTGGTGGGCGTGCCGTAGGGATCGTGGCTTTGGATGAGCATCTCCGCTATGCCGGCAGTCGCGCCGAAGTTGCCGTCGATCTGGAACGGCGGGTGGGCGTCGAACATGTTGACGAACAGGCCAGCTTTCGAGGGACGGCCGTCGTGCGCCGGCGTGATCAGGTTCTGGAGGATTTTGTAGGCGTGGTCGCCATCGAGGAAGCGGGCCCACAGGTTGATTTTCCAGCCCATGCTCCAACCGGTAGCCGCATCGCCGCGGAAGATCAGGCTCTGACGGGCGGCTTTGAAGAGATCGGGCGTGCCGTAGGGTGTGATCTCGCTGCCCGGATAGACGGCCCACAGATGGGAGACGTGACGGTGCTGGTTGGCGGGGTCGTCCTTGTCTTCCATCCACTCCTGAAGCTGGTTGTGCTGGCCAATGGCTAGCGGCGCGATCTGACCGCGCATGGTGGTGAGCTGCTGCCGAAGGTCGGGATCGGTGTTAAGGATCTTCGAAGCGGCGATGACCTCGCCGAACAGCGAACGGACGATCTCGCGGTCCATGGTCGGGCCCATCACCAGGCCGCCCTGCTCGGGAGAGTTGCTGGGCCCGGAGTAGAGATATCCGGTTTTGGGATCTTTGACCAGGGCGTCGACGAAAAACAGCGCGGCGCCGCGCATCAGCGGGTAGGCAGTGTCGCGGAGGAAGGTTGTGTCGCCGGTGAAGAGGTAGTGCTCCCAGAGGTGCGTGGAGAGCCATGCGCCGCCGGTTTGCCAGATGCCATGGTTGGAGGCATTGATGGGCGCGGCGCCGCGCCAAAGGTCGAAGTTGTGGTGGACGACCCAGCCGCGCGCGTTGTACTGCTCTTTGGCGACGATTGCGCCGGTTTGCGACAGACCCTTGAGGGCATCGAAGAGGGGCAACTGGCACTCGGAGAGATTGGCGACGCCGGAGGGCCAGTAGTTCATTTCCGTGTTGATGTTGTCCGTGTACTTGGAGTCCCAGGCTGGTTTGTTGGAGTCGTTCCAGAGGCCCTGGAGGGTCGCGGGCTGACCGCCGGGGCGGCTGGCGGCAATCATCAGGTAGCGGCCGTATTGGAAAAGCAGGGCGACGAGGGCGGGATCATTCCCACTGGCAAATTTCGCGATCCGCTCGTCGGTAGGCAGGCCGGCCGCGGTTGTGCCGAGGTCGAGCGTGACGCGGCGGAAGAGGGCCTGGTGATCGCGGATGTGCTCGGCGCGCAGGTTTTCGTAGGACTTGCCCTTGAGCGCCGCAAGAGTGGCGTCGTTGCGGGCGACCGGGTCGGCCGAGACGTCCCTGTAGGTCTTGAAATTGGTGGCGGCGACGAGGAGGTAGGTGGCGGACGCAGCGGCCACACTCAGGGGCACGGCCCGCGCTTCGTAACGGATGGCGGAATCTGCAACCTTGCCGCCTTCGTGCGCGAATTTCAGAGTCGCGGTGAAAGCCGCCGGTTTGCTCGCCTCCAGATGCACCACGATCACGTTCGCCGGGTAGCTGGCAAAGACCTCGCGGCGATACGTCACGCCGCCGACGGTGAACTCGGTGGACGCGATGCCGGTATCGAGATCGAGCGAGCGCCTGTAGTTCGTTGGTTCGCCGGTAACGGCGGTGTCGATCAGCAGGTCGCCGAGCGCCTGGTAGGCCTTCTGCCGGATCGGCTCGCTCATGAATTCCTTCATGGCGAGATCTTCCGCCTCCTTCTGTTTGCCGACCCAGAGAAGCTCACGGATTTGGGCCAGTGAATGGTAGGCGCCCTTGTGCGCGTAGTCGTGCGGCTCGCCGGTCCAGACGGTGCTTTCGTTGAACTGGATGCGCTCGTGCGCCGTGCCGCCGAAGACCATTGCGCCCATGCGACCGTTGCCGACCGGGAGGGCGTCAGTCCAGATTTCGGCGGGCTTGGTGTACCAGAGCTGCTGCGCCGAGGCGGACGCGATGAGAGCGAGCGCTAGGAGCGGGATGAAGCGCATAGGCGACAGGCAGGTCGGAAACCTGCCCCACGTCATCCCTTCACAGCCACCGGCGCCAGGTCGCGGCTGGCGATTACGCGGTCGATCATGCCGTATTGAACGGCCTGGTCGGGCTCCATGATGTAGTCGCGGTCCACGTCCTTGGCCACGCGGTCGATGGACTGCCCGGTGGCTTCCGCCAGCATGGTGTTCAGAATCTCGCGCATGCGCAGGATTTCACGGGCGTAGATGTCGATGTCGGCGGCTTGGCCGGCGAGGCCCTGCATCGACGGCTGGTGAATCATGATCCGCGAATTCGGCAGACTGAAACGCTTGCCCTTGGTGCCCTTGGCCAGCAGTACCGCGGCCATCGAAGCCGCCTGACCGACACAGATGGTCACGATATCGGGACGGATGAACGCCATGGTGTCCAGGATGGCGAGGCCCGCGGTGATGGAGCCGCCGGGGGAATTGATGTAGATCGAAATATCCTTTTCAGGATCCTCGGCTTCCAGGAACAGCAGTTGGGCAATGATCAGGTTCGCGACCTGATCGTCGATGGGAGTGCCTAGAAAGATGATGTTCTCTTTGAGAAGACGTGAGTAGATGTCGTACGCGCGTTCCCCACGAGAGGTCTGTTCGACCACCATGGGGACAAGGACAGACTGTCCCATGTTGCCTCCGGATTTTGAGAGTCGAAGTGCTTTAAGCCCGTTTGGCGGCGACCGGCTTTCTGCCCTTGCCCTTCTTCATGCCGGCCAGAGACTTCTTCTTCATCTCCAGCGCCTTGGCAAGGTCGGCGATCGTGTTCCGCCCTAAATAATCCATGATACGCGATCGGAGGTTGATCCAGCTATCGTGCATGGAACAGGGCATCTCGTCGGAGCACTCGCTCAGACCGCTGGCGCACTGTTGATAGGGCGCCAAGCCATCGAGAGCCTCGACGATATCCAGCAGGCGAATCTCACCGGGGTCAACGCGTAGGGCGAAGCCTCCAGTAGGGCCCTTGCTCGATCGCAGCAGCCCTTTACGGGCAAGCTGCTGAAGGATTTTCGCCAGAAAGTGGGCGGGAATTTCTTCCTGCTCCGCGATGTTCTTCACCATTGCGTATTTACCTTCCGGCACCTGGGCGAGGTGTACGAAAGCACGAATGGCGTATTCGGCCGAACGAGAATAAATCATCAATCTCCCCCGGTAAATCGGAGTAAGGTTACTCCGTTATCTTAAAATGTTCCCGACCCAGGCGCAAGTGGGTTAGTACGTACAGACCGGGGAAGCCCCTCTGAAACGGCGATTTTGCAGAAACCGGTGGCCAGAAGGGGCTACGGCCGGACTTCGAAGTCCATGGCCTGGGTGGCGTACGGTAACGGTCCTTTACGAGCTTATCGGTGACAATGACCTGCAGAACATAATCTCCTGGGGTGATTTTGTCGCCCAGGTGCATTCTGCCACCCCCAATCAGGCGTTTCGGATCCTCCGGCGCGCTTCGGCGTACCCTGGTACACTTCCTGCCCGTCGCGGAACAGGCGCGTCTGCACTTCCAGTTCCGGCCTTTTCTCGCTATCGGCCTGAGCATTCAGGATCTGATAGGCGTACATGATCGGACTTCCCGCTGCGATAGCGCACGTGCAGCCCGGGCTGCTTGACCCGCACGGAAAGACTGTGAAACTTGGGCTGGCCGGTTTTCGCGTCGAAGGTGCCGGCGTCCGGATGGTAGCCGATCAGGTAGTAGCCTTCGCCATCGTCCATCACCTTTTCATCATGCCGTCGATATCGTTGCTGTCGTGCAGGAACAGGCCGCCGGTCTCTTTTGCCAGCAGGATCAGCCCATCCTGCGACTCCCACAATTGCTGCGAGCGAGCTATGGAGACATGGGCGATCTGCTGCGGTCTCATGCCGCGCGTACTGTCGGCGGCGGTCAAGCCGGTGTAGACGAGGCCGCGCGGGTCGATGGTGTAGATCACCACCGAGGAGCGGTTGGCGGCGTCGGTGAGCCGCTTGATGCTGTCCATGACGCGGGGGCTGAGGCCGTCCCGGTAGAACATTTTCATGTTCTCGCTGAAGACGACCACGCTCTTGCGGCCCGGGAGTTCGTGCAGGCCTTCCACCACGTACCGGATGGCGCCCATCGTGCCGGCGGCGAAGATCTGCTCGCGCTCACTTTCGAAATTCGTGGCGTCCATGCCGTTCTCGTCCGAGCCGAGTGGCGCGAAGGTGCTGATGCTGACGCGCCCCAGGGAGTTGTACTTGGCCTTGTCGATGGCCGCATAGAGGGTGCGCTTGTCGCTGGTGAACTGCTGCAACGCGCCCATGCCGGCTCCGGTGCGGATGACGGCCACCAGGTCCCCGGGCTGCATTTCCTGGTCGACGAATTTCTTGAGAGAGCCGCGGATGCGGGCGATGCTTTCGAATGAGAGGCCGAGATCATCCACCACCAGAGCGATCGTGCGCCGCACCTGCTTGGGCAACATGCCCGAGCGCGGAGGCGGAGGCGGGGGGATGCGAAACCTCTGGGCTGGGACAGATGCTTCGGCACCGCGGAAGTGGGCATCGGCCCTTCCACGGCGTTCACATATGAAAAATTTGTAATGACTTGCGGCTTGCCGTCCTGAAGAATGACGAAGTCTTCCTTTTTCAGGTTGGCGACCGGTTTATCTTTTGAGTCCGTGACCACTGCGTCCACCTGCACCAAGTTGACGGTGATTCGGATTACCATGTCCGGGTTCTGTTCTTGGAGAGCCTGCTGCGCCGGCACACTGCCGCCGCCGGTCAGTATCAGGTGAGCAGGATCGCGACGAGTCGATACATGCCGTTAAGGGGCTTTTGGCCGCCTAATTCACTATAACGGTGGGGTCCGGAAAGTTGCAGCAGCGCGGGACTGCGAGGGGCCATCAGGCAACCGGGCGGCGTAAATGTTTGTATCGGCGATTGCAGCGGGCATTCAAGATCAGAGCGCGCGAGAGACGATCTCGGCCAGCTCATCGCGGGTGAGCGCGATCGGATTGCCTTTCATGCTGCTGGCCTGGGCGGCTTTCTCCACCAGCACAGGCATGTCGGCATCGGTGACGCCATAGGTGCATAGTGGCGGGATTTCGAGCCGGCGCACCAATTCGCCGATCCATACAACGGCATCAATGGCGGTCGCGCGCGGATTGGCGGTGAGCAGGCGCGCAATTTCATCAAAGCGCACCAGCTTTTCGGGTGCGCGGGAGCGCACCGCGCGGACGTTGACATCGATGGCGTGCGGAAGAACGGCGGCGCAGACCGCGCCGTGAGGAGCCAGGAACATGCCGCCAATGGGGGCGGCGAACCCGTGCACAGCGCCCAGGCCGGCGTTGGCCAGCGCCATCCCGCCAAGCAGGCTTGCCCACGACATCTGCGCGCGGGCTTCGCAGTCCGCTGGATCGGCCCACACGCGCGGAAGGGCCCGCGCGGCGCAACGGATGCCCGCGACGCAGAGCGCGTCGGTCATGGAATTGGCGCGGATGCTTACGTAAGGTTCGATCAACTGAGTGAGTGCGTCCAGGCCGGTGGCTGCCGTGACCGCGGGCGGAAGCGAGTAGGTAAGCTCGGGGTCCACGACGGCCAACCGCGGCAGCATGCCGGCGCTCCGCAGGCTGGCTTTGACGCGGAATTGCGGGCTGGCCAGCACGGCATTGCGCGTGACTTCACTGCCGGTGCCGGCCGTGGTAGGGATCGCAATACACGGGACAGCGGGCACGCGCAAGGGCTGGCCGCGGCCGATTACCTCCAGGTAGTCGAGCGGGTCGCCCGGGTTGGCGATCATCGCGGCGATGGCTTTGCCGGCGTCGAGAGCGCTGCCCCCGCCCATGGCGACCACCAGGTCGCAGTCGCGGGGAGCTTCGCGGATCTGGTCGATCGTCGGTTCGCCCGAAATGGGGAAAGGCCGGCAGGCGACCCCAGCCGCCTCGAGCGATTCGCGCAGACCGGCGGCGCGCTGCGGGTTGGCGCCGGTCACCAAGAGCGCCCGACGACCGAAGCACCCTGCCGCGGAAGGCACATCGCGGATCGTGCCTTCGCCGAAGAGGACGCGGTGTGCGGTGGCAAATTCGAAGCGCATGGCGGCAGCGCACGGGTGCGGAGAGGGCTACAAGGACCGAACGGCGTTGAGCGGAACCAGTTCGAGATCCTTCCAGCAATTGTCCGCGTTCTGCACGAAACTAACGTGGTCCGCGTGGAAACCGCGAGGTCCTGCGAATTCCCGCCAGCGTTTTTCCGCCAGCAGGTTTACGGCGTCGACGTCGTCGGGGTCCAGCTCCTGCGCGACCGTGATGTGAGGGTGATACTGGAACGGCTCGGCCGATTCCAGCGCGCGGCTGTTGGCCATGGCGTGCATGCGGCGAAGCTCGTCGGCCCCGCAAACCAGCTCGATGTAGATTACGTTGGTTACGGGGAACATGCGGATGCCGCCGAGCTCGATGTCGAAAGGGGCCCACTCGGAGGCGCAGTGGCGGACCTGCTCGCCTGCCACGGGCCAATCGACTGCAAGCTGCCGGGGCGGCAGCACGCTGACGTGGGCGTGCGGATTGCATCCGGGAACCAGCTCGCGGCGGAGGTCGTCGAGGAATCGGCCCAACGGGTCCGGTATGTAGATCACCAGAGCGTACACGTTGCCACGCCTTTCCGCGAGGACCCGGGCATGATCCCCATTCGAATGAAAACTCATGCTCCTCACTATGTTAACTGTTTTACGGCACTTGTCAGGAGCCAGAGGTACCAGGGACGGACTCACCTGTTACGCTGAAGGGAATGCCTGACCAAACGCCCGACTCCAATCCACTTTTGGAAGTACGCTTTCGTATCCCGTTCGATAGCATTCGCGCGGAGCACGTCGAGCCTGCGATTACGGAACTGGTCCGCCGGGCGCGCGAACGGCTGGCAGCATTGGGCGAATCCGCAGGTCCGCGAACGTATGACAACACGATGCGGGCCTTGGACTATCTGACAGAGCCGCTGGATTGGGCCATGGGTGTGGTGAGGCATCTGGAGTCCGTGGCCACCTACCCGGAGCTGAGGGCTGCCTTCAACGCCGTGCAGCCGGAAGTCAGCGCATTTTACACGGGGATCCCACTGAACGCGGCCCTCTGGGCCAACATCAAGAGCTTCGCGGCAACTTCCGAAGCCGCCGCGCTGGCCGGGGAACGCCGGCGCTTCCTGGACAAGACAATCGACACGTTCCGGCGTCATGGTGCTGACCTTGAGGAGGCGGGGAAGAAGCGCCTGCAAGGGCTGGACGTGGAGCTGACCCAGCTCACGACGAAGTTCGCCGAGAACGTGCTCGACTCGACCAATGCTTTCGAGCTGGTGATGACGGAGGAGAAATCACTGGCCGGGCTACCGCCCACAGCGGTGGCGAGCGCGCGCCAGAGTGCCGAGCGAAAGGGGCTCCAGGGGTGGCGCTTCACATTGCAGGCGCCGGACTACTTCGCGGTGATGACGTACCTGGACGACTCCGCAATCCGACGGCAGGTGTACGAAGCTTTCTCCGTTCGCTCCACCGAGGAGGGACGCGATAACCGCCCCCTGGTCGCGCGGATCCTGGAACTGCGGCGCGAAAAGGCCGCCCTGCTCGGATTCCGCGATTTCGCCGACCTGGTGTTGGAAGACCGCATGGCGCACACCGGCAGCAGGGCGCTCGCGTTCCTGGAAGACCTGAAGACGAAAACCGAAGAGCGGTTTGCCGAGGAGAATCGGGAACTGCTGAAGTTCCGCCACTCGATCGAAGGCGCGGAGGCGCCGGAACTGGCGCCATGGGATGTGGCTTACTACGCCGAGAAGCAGCGCGCCGCCCTGTACGCTTTCGACGAGGAAGCGCTGCGCCCGTATTTTCCGATGGAGCGGGTGGTCGGGGGCCTGTTCGAGCTGGTGCGCCGGCTCTACGGAATCCGCGTGGAAGAGGAAGCGGGCGCGCCGGTCTGGGATACCGCCGTGCGCTACTACAAGGTGCGCGACGAGGGCGGCGAACTCCTGGGCGCTTTTTACGCGGATTGGTATCCCCGCGAAAATAAGCGCGGCGGAGCATGGATGGACAGCTTCATCACCGGAGGTCCGGGGCCGGACGGTTTCCGTCCGCACGCCGGATTGATCTGCGGAAATCTGACACCGCCGGTCGGCGGAAAGCCGGCCCTGCTCACACACCGCGAGGTGGAAACCATCTTCCACGAATTCGGACACCTGATGCATCACCTGCTGAGCCGCGTGGAGACGAGATCGTTGGCCGGCACCAGCGTGGCCTGGGATTTCGTGGAGCTGCCGAGCCAGATCATGGAGAACTGGTGCTGGGAGCGCGGCTCGCTCGATTTGTTCGCGCGCCACTACGAATCCGGCGAGCCGGTGCCGGAAGAACTCTTTCAGAAGATGAAGCGCGCGCGCACGTTTCGCGCGGCCAACGGGCAGATGCGGCAGCTTGGGTTCGGGATCATCGACCTGGCGATGCACACGCGGTACGATCTCGCGCGCGATGGAGATGTCACGGCATATGCGCGCCGACTACTGCAGGGATTCAGCCCTGCGCCGCTCCCGGCAAATCACGCGATGATCGCGTCTTTTACGCACCTCTTCGCGAGTCCTGTGGGGTATGGCGCGGGATATTACAGCTACAAGTGGGCCGAGGTGCTGGATGCCGATGCGTTCACGCGCTTCCGCGACGAAGGGATCTTCAGCCGCAAGGTCGGAGCGGAGTTTCGCGGCGAAATCCTGAGCCGGGGAGACAGCGAGGATCCGGCCGAATTGTACCGCAGGTTTATGGGACGCGACCCGGATCCCAGCGCGCTGCTGGTGAGATCCGGCCTGGCGTAGGAGCGAGCCGGAGGGCCGCAACAGATCTAACTGCAAGTACGCCACTCGTCCTGCAGAGCAGTGCGGCCCTTCACAGGTTTGCGATCGCGGCAAATTCCGAGTGCGACCGCCGTGGGGAGAGTCACCTCACAGCGATGGATTCAACCTTGATTGTGTCGTCAGACCCTTTGGTGCCGCTCACTTTCGCGGTGACGGCGCCGCTTGTGCCACTTGGGTTGCTGGAACGGTCGGCGCGGCTCTTCAACGCTTCGACAGCTTTGGCATTGCCTTCATCGTCGAACCTATAAACCTTTCCGGAGACGTCGATGGCGAACATGGTGGTGGCGCTGGTGGCATCGCAAGTAGTGACTTCCTTTTTCGAGCCGTAGCACGAAGCGTCGATCAGTTTTCCGGTCCAGCTTTCGGCCAGCGCGAGCGCGGCGCAGACCGCTCCCAGTGCGGAAATCGTGATAATTTTTCGCATGGTCCTCTTCGTTTCGGACGATACTGTTGAAGCGGCGCTGGTGGCTGGTGCTGCATCCGGATCTCCAAATCTGCATTTTCAGTCGCTTGGGAAGTGGAGTGGAGGGACGGGGCTCGCTCGCCGGTAATAATTACCGGGTGTTTGAGTCGATTGTCCTGATTATCGGCTCGAGCCGGAGCGCCGGTGCGGTGATACCCTGGAGCGGATGAAACGCAAAGGACGCATTCGGCACTCGCTGGCCTACTGGTGCCTGAATGCCACCGATTGGCAGTGGAGCATCGACCGCATCTGCGAGAACGCGATGCTTCTGGGATGCGTCAGCGTCGAACTGGCGCCGCAGGAGCTTTGGCCGGTAGTGTTCCGGCATGGATTGAAAAACGCGCTCTCTCTAAACGGCATGCCGGACCCGGTCTTCGCACAGGGCCTGAACAATCTGAAATATCACGAAGAGGTCATCGCCAGGACAAAGGCCATGATCGACCAGTCCGCGGACAGCGGCGTGCCGAACGTGATCGCTTTCACCGGCTACAAGTGGCGCGAGGCGGGCGACCCGGAGAGCGGTGAAATCCCCAAGGCCGAGGGCGCAGACAACACCGTCAAAGGCCTCCGCGAGCTGGCGCAGTATGCCGCGCCGCGGAACGTCACAATGGTTCTGGAACAGCTCAACACGCGCGACGATTCGCACCCGATGAAGGGGCACCCGGGATATCAGGGCGACGACATCGATTACTGCGCCGAGATCGTGCGACGGGTAGATTCGCCGCACGCCAAGCTGCTGTTCGACGTCTATCACGTGGCGATCATGAACGGCGACGTGATCCGGCGCCTGCGGCAGTACGCCAAGTGGATCGGTCACATTCATGTGGCCGGAGTGCCGGGACGCGGCGAGTTGGACGGCACCCAGGAGATCCACTATCCCGCGGTGATGCGCACGCTGGTCGAAACCGGTTACACGGGTTACGTGGGACACGAGTTCATTCCCACACGAGATCCGGATGCCGGCCTGGCCGAAGCCATCGAGATGTGCGACGTCTGAGCCGGCCTACTCACGGTTGAGAACCAGCACTCCCCAGGGTTTGTCGCCGGCCTTCACCTTCTTGAGCACGGCGTGGGCAGCCGTGTCGATGATGGAAACGTCATTCGACGGACCGTTCGCCGTAAAGAGCAGCTTCTCATCGGGCGAGAGCGCAATCCCCCAGGGGCGGTCGCCGGCCTCGAATGAGGACTGCACGTTGCCGCTGGCGGTTTCGATGATAACCACCTTCTTGCCGCGGCCCGTGCTGACATAGAGACGCGACCCGTCGCGCGTCATGGCCATACCCATCGGCTTGAGCGGCGGTCCCAGGTTGATGGTCTGTACGACGTCGAGCTTCGCGGTATCGATGACACTGAGCGTGGCGTCGTTTTCGTTGGTGACGAACGCACGCGAGCCGTCGGGCAGGAACGCGATGCCGCGCGGGCGGCGTCCGACCTTGATGGTCTTCACGGCCTGCCGCGTGCCCACGTCGACGACGGTCACAGTGCCTGCATCCTCGGAGGTCGCGTAGACATATTTCGCATCTGGCGCGAGCGTGACTCCTTCCGGCTCCTTGCCCGTTGGAACCGTGGTCAGCACGTTGCCCTGCGTCGGGTCGACGAAGCTGAGACCGGCGGCATCTTCGTTCGAGACATACAACAGACCGTCGCGGCCCACCGCAAACTGCTCGGGATCGGAGCCGCCGGGCACTTTGCGGAACATCTTGTTTGTTGACACATCGAAGACACCGATACCGTCGGCGCTCTTGTCGGGCGGCGGCAGTGTGCTCTCATCCACGCCGGGAGGTGCGAAGGGCGAGCCGCTCAGGGCGATGTAGATGAGTTTGCCGTCGGGGCTGGCGTGGATGCCGCGTGCACGCTTGCCGATCGGAATGGTGTCCAATGCTTCCATACGGCCCGGATCGATAACCGTCAGGTCCCCGGAACCCTCATTGCTGACATAGACGCGGTACGCAGGGCCCTTAGGCGCGCAGGAAGCCAGCAGGATCAGAAAGGGCACGCAGATCTTGAAGGGTGTTTTCATGGAGACCTTACCGATAGGTGAAGTGTACCGCCGCTGTTCCCGAAGCGTCCAGATGAACCTGTTCTTTCTGTCCGCCGAGTTTCTCGTGCCAGCAGGCGATGGTGTAATCGCCCGGCGGGACGTTCTTCCACTCGAACCTGCCGTCCGGGCCGGTTACGGCGAAATACGGGTGGTCAACCACGCCGATCCAGGCCCGCATCCAGGAATGCACATTGCACTTCACGGGAATCATCACCTCGGCCCGCGCGAACCGATGCTGAACGTCGGGCGTGCCGGGCGACTGCTGCTCGTTCCACTCGCGGTTATTGGCGGGCATCGGGTGGATGTTATGCGAGACGGGATCGCTGTTCTTGAGATCAAGAACCTGGCCGGGCCGGATGCCGAGCACACGTGGCGCGAACATGCACCCACGCTGGTCGATTGTCACGGGATCTTTCGCCGGTTCAAATTTCTTGTCTCCCAATCCGGCCTGAATGTAGACGAACGCATTGGCCAGGCCTCCGGACTTCCCGGTGATCACCGGCTCGTCGTAGACCGGCTTGCCGGCATGCAACCGCTGGCAGCCTTGCTCTGATTCCATCGAGATGGCCTGTGGCGTGGGGCGCGTGCCGCGAAAGAAGACCGTGCCCGAAAGGGTGCCCGCGGTGGCAGGGTCAGGGTGAAAGTACTCAACCGGCTTGGGAGCTTCCGCGGCTGGCTTGGGCTGCTGATCGCGCGCCTGCTGCCTGCCGCAGCTAATCGCCATCAAGACGCTCAAAAAGACCAATGCCCGCTTCATTGCAGGCGAGTGAGCGGTGCCTGTGGATTGCCGGGGCCGAAGTGTTTGAGCATGACCAGGTTTTCGGTCGCGCTCTTGTTCGTGACGAGGACGCCGTTGGCAGCAGCTTCAGCCGCGACAAACAACTCATCGCTGGTCATCTGGCCGTATCGAATCAGGGCCGGCGTCTCGACTTCGTGCTTGCCGATTGTTCCGTAGCCTTGCACCAGGATCAGCCCGTAGGCCGCGGCATCCTTCACCGTGACCGAGCGTCCCGGGAACACGGTAAGCTCCTTCGCGGCGTAATGCGGCGTAGAGTAAACCACCCACTTCTCGCAGTATCCGGCGTCGGCCATGGTGTCCAACGGGGCTACGGGAGCCGGGTCGAAATAGCGGTGCCTGGCGAACTCGGGGTCGAGATTCGCATCCCAATCGAGCATGTCGAGCAGGTAATCCAGATCGTGGTGATGCTCGGGGGGGACGTCCTTCACCAGCAGGTCCCAGGGCACTGCGCGGCCTTCGACCATCGACTGATACATGGCGAACACATCGGAGTTTACCTGCGGCTCATACGTGACCAGGGACCCTGGAGCGTGGAGGATGCCCGGGTCGACCTGCCAGCCGCTTCCCGGCTTCAACTTATAAGCCCGTGAGTGATACAGGAGCCCGTTGTCGCCTTCGTTCCAACGTTGGAGGCAGCAGCGCACATCGTCGCGAGTGGTTCCGGGCTCAAGGCCCATGAACGTGTAGGGGAAATTATTCTCCTTGAAGTTATATTGCGGCGGAAAGTAGTAGGCTTCGGGCTTGCCCTTTTGCCCCACGCGTGCTGCGAATTCATTGGTCTGGTGCAGGTGATGCGGAATTGGACCGAGGTTGTCGAAGAACTTGCAAAGCAGGTTCCAACCTCCGTGTTGGCGCATGACCTCGGCGCCCAGGAACCGGTCTCCGTCGCGCTCGATGGCTTCCTTAAGGAGGAGTTTCCTGCCCTGAAACTCGATATAACTGAGGCCCTCGTCGTCCGCGGTGAGCGGGCCGTTGGCGGCTTTCGTGGTAGACGCGAACCACCGCTCGTCGATTCCGCCGCGGTGGGAACCGAGAATATAGAGGTCGAGCGGGTCGAGTTTCAAACGGCCGCCCGGCATCAGAAAGGCGCGCGGCACCCAGCATGGGGCGAGTCGGACCACGCCCTCGCCCGAGGCGAGCGCTTCCCGCACGAAGGCGGAAGCGGACATCAGACTGTTGGTTGATTTGGAAGTTGCGGCCGCGTTCTCAACTTGCGGGCTCATGTGTGTCCCCGGCTCCTCTCTATTCGCTCGCGTCTGGCCGGACTCCCTCCAGCCGGACGAGTGCTTGTAGCGTACTGCCGGAGCGAAGTGCCTGTCAAGACAGAAGTGTTTTTTTCACGCGTAAACCCTTGACACCGCGCCGCATAGGATATATGCTTTACGCACAACCCAGGTTTGATACGTTTCAAGGGGGCTAGATGCATGCGACCGGGAAGTCGCCAATGAGGACCCAGTTTTCCTCCGAGGATGGAAGGCTGGCCGATGTCTTCGATGGGAGTTCCATCCTCAGTCGCACCGCTGCGCTCCGCGTGAAACACCATCCTGCCGCCGGAACGTCTTCCGGCCGGCACAACGATTCAACCATCTTTCATTGGGGGAAAATATGAAGAGGTTAGTCTGTCTAGTCGCCGTAGCTCTTTGTCTGGTGGCGCTGCCCACCGTCAACGCCCAAAGCGTCACGGGCCAAGTCTCCGGCACGGTAGTGGATGCCAGCGGCGGCAGTGTGGTTGGCGCCACGGTCCACTTGATCCACGATCTTTCCCAAACGGACCGCACGTACACGACCAGCAGCGCGGGTGCATTCTTCTTTACCGGCCTCGTCCCGGGGACGTACACCCTAAAGATCAACGCCGCGGGATTCAAGGTCTATGAGCAGAAAGCGATTTCGGTGGCAACCCAGGAACGCGTCGACCTGCACGAGATCCACCTGGAAGTGGGCGAGGTGACCAGCACCATCGAGGTGCAGGCCAACGCCGTGCACGTGGCCACCGACAGCTCCGACCGTTCCATTTCCATCGGCCTGAAACAGATCGACGACACGCCGATGCGCGGGCGCAACCCGATCAGCACTATCATGACGCTGCCCGGGGTTCAGTCCCTGGCCCAGTCGTATGATTATCGCGGTTGGAACGGCGGCGGCATCCCGGGCGTCAACGGCGGAATGCAAGGCCAGATCATCCTCAACTACGACGGCGCGGCCAGCCAGGACTCGGGT
>DATJYW010000232.1:0-9529 GCA_035499435.1 Candidatus Acidiferrales bacterium
GCGCGGGCGGCGCTTGCGCAGCGCAATGAAAGAGGTGTCGCCGGCAAGCTGATCGACGGCGTTGAGCAGAAAGGCGACGTTGTCGAAGTTGAGGTTCTCGATGCCGCGGCGGCGGAGCTCGAAGAACTGCTCGCCCATGAGGTCGACGTCGGCGGCGATCACGGCGTTGACCGGGCCTTTGACGAGCATGGCGAGCACCTGCTTGCCTTCCTCGGGCGTGTGCTTGACGTCCTGATTGACGGCCACGCTGCCGAGAAGACTGCGCTGGACGAGATCTTCCCAGCGGACGGTGCCGGAATCGCCGCTGGTCTCAAGGAGCGGAATCACCTGGCCGGCGAAATCGGAACGCGACTTGAGCACGCCGGGATAGAGGAGGACCATTTCCTGAAGGCCGGCCGTGATGGCTTCCTTCTGGTTGAAGCCCTTGGCGACGAAGACGAATTCCTTGGGCAGGCTCTTGAGTTGCGGGTGGGGATTGTAGTCGTCCCAGGCGATGCGGTTGGTTGGCCAGGTGACGCCGGCAGCTTCGAGCATGGGACGCAGGTTTGCCTTCGGCGATTGCGGCGGCGGCTGCGTCTGAAACGGCGATGCCTGCTGCTGGATATCCTGCGGAGCCAGCTCGAGATTGAAGGCGGGCATGGGGTCGAGCAGGAGGAGGACGGGCTTGCCGGACTTGAGGTAATCGGTGAGACGGTCAGCCTGCGGCTGGGTGAGGGCCGAGGGCTGGGCGGCAAGCAGGACGTCGAGATCGGCGGGGTAGGCGGAATCGGGCGGCACCTGAACGACCTCGTATTGTTTGCGGAGCTCGGCGACGATCGACCACTCCTGGTTCTGGCGTTTGGACTGGAAATCGAAACCGCCGAACAACTGGACCGGCGTGTTCAGGACGCCAACCTTCTTGCGTTTGGCGCGCGAGACCACGCGGATGGAGCGCATCAGCTCGTACTCGGCGGGCAGGCCGCGATCGAAGAAGGGGATGACGAACTCCTCGGAGCCACAGGAGAACACCAGCCCGAGGAAGATCTCGTTCACCGTGCCGGCGCTCTCTTCGGTGGCGGGGATGCGATAGGCACGGATGTTGTAGCGCTCTTCGGCTTCGCGCGCGGCGGGCGAGTACTTGACGGTCTCGATGATGCGGGCGTGGACGGCATCGCCGCCGGCGGCCTCGAATTCGCGGAGCATGCCGACCAGGTTGTTGCGCGCGTCGACGTAGGTGCGCGGGACGTCGGGGCTGAAATAGGCATAGATGAAGACGGGCTGCCTGGGATCGAGGTGGTGGAGGAGGGCGACGGTTTCCTGCGAGAGCGAGTGGATCTTTTCGGAAGTGGCGTCCCAACGGATGCGGGTTTGCGCGACGAGCAGAGTCAGGCTACCGACCGCCGCAACGAGCGCGGCGGTGCGCAGGAGGTAGTGCCGGGCGAAGCGCGGTGCGGCGGGTCCGGTGGGCCAGCGGCGCCGGCCAAGCAGAGCGGTATTGAGATAGAGCGCGGCGATGGCGATACCGGCAAAGTAGGCGAGGGCATTGAGCGTGAAGGCTCCCGAGAGGGGATCGCGGAGCTGCTCGACCACCGAGAGCTTTTCGGCGAGTCGCTGAATACCGCCCCCGGAGATGGCGCCGGCCTGATCGAGAAAGACCAGCGCGGCGCAGAAGAGCCCGCCGAGAATGAAGGCGACGGTGAGGTTATCGGTGAGCTGCGAGGCGATCATAGCGACCGCGAGCAGGGCCGCGCCGGCCAGCCAATATCCGGCGTACGTGGCGGCGATGAGGCCGGGATCGGGGTTGCCGAGCCATCGCAGCACTACGACGTGGCTGAGCGAGAAGAGAAGCGAGACCGAGTAAATGGCAACGCCGGCAAGATACTTGCCGAGGACGATCTGGAGGTCGGTGCTGGGCAGGGTGAGGAGCAACTCGTCGGTGCCCTGGCGGCGCTCGTCGGCCCAGAGGGTCATGGCGATCGCGGGGATGAAGAAGACCAGCAGGTAGGGGAAGAAACGATTGAGCTGATCGAGATTGGCCAGGTTATCGGCGAAGAAGCGCTCCTGCCAGAACGCCGCGACGGCGCTGAGGAAGACGAACAGGGAGATGAAGACGTACCCGGTGGGAGTGCTGAAGTAGCCGGCCAGCTCTCGGCGGACGAGGGCGGCGATCACATGCCCGCGGCTGCGCATGCGCCTCCTTCGGTGAGAGCGGAGAATGCCTCGTCGAGCGTAGCGTAATTGCCAAGCATTTCGCGCGGGGGGCCATCGAAGACGATACGGCCGCGGGCGATGAGGATGACGCGGTCGGCGACGGCTTCGACCTCCTGGAGGATGTGGGTGGAGAGCAGGATGGTGCGGGCGTTTTCTCCGCCGCCGGCGATCTCGCGGATGGTGCGGCGGACCTCGCGGATCTGGTTGGGGTCGAGGCCGCTGGTGGGTTCGTCCATAATGAGGACGCCGGGCTCGTGGAGCAGGACTTGGGCCATGCCGACGCGCTGGCGGTATCCGCGGGAGAGCTTGCGGATAGGCTTTTCGAGAACGGATTCGAGGGCGCAGCGGCGCACCACGTCGTCGATGCGGGCGGCGAGGCGTGCGCCGGTGAGGCCGCGGGCGTACCCGAAGAAGCGGAGGAGCGCGAGCGGGGTCATCTCGGGGTAGAGCGGGCCATTTTCGGGCAGGTAACCGAGGCGTTCGGCGGCGCGGATGCGGTCGGTGACGACGTCGAGGCCGGCGATGCGGGCGGTGCCGGAGCTGGGCGCCAGGTAGCCCGTGAGGATCTTCATGGTGGTGGATTTGCCGGCGCCGTTGGGGCCGAGGAAGGCGACGACCTGGCCCGCCGGGATGGAAAAAGTGACGTCGCGAATGGCGGCGAAGTCCCGGTAGAACTTGCTGAGGCCGATCGCCTCGATCATGGGGGAAGGGGTAGCTACCATGGTCCGAGGGGTCGAGTCGATTGTCTAAAATCGCAGTGTACTACGGAATGGGAGTGCCAGGGCGGTCCGCAGCCGGCGCTAACCAACACGCGTCATTGATAACCACTGTGTGCTAGATCCCGCCCGGACGATCGGGTTATGGGTGTGTAGAGGAAAGGAAGTGTCACGACTCCGGGTAGCCTCGCTCCTGCTTCTTGTGCCGCTTGTGCCGCAATTGGTATGGGGAGAAGACGCGTCCGCCGCGCAGGTGCAACAGTGGGTAGCGGGACGCAACGTTGCGGCGATCCGGGCGCTGGGCCGGCCAGTTCTACCAAAATTGGTGCACCTCTATGAAAGCGCGAGCGACGATGGGTTTAAGGCCCGTGTTGCCCAAACTTTTTACGAACTCGGTTGGGAGTCGCCGGAAGCCAAGCGGGCATTGATGAAAGATGTACACACTCAGAATCAGGATCTGCGCCTGCAGGTCCAGTGGGCGCTCGGCCGGGTGAGCAACGATCAGGATGTAGTGGACACGCTGATCGCCAACATGAGGAGCGATTCCAATCCGTTGTTTCGCGACAAGGCCGCCTGCGCGCTCGCCTATGACCAGATCCATCTGTCCGAACAACAGAAGGTCCGATTGTTCGGAGCGCTGATCGAAGCGCTGCGCGACGAGAAACTCGACGTTCGGCGGATCGCGCTGACGGCCCTGCAAATTCAGACGGGACAAACAAAGGGCTTCGAGCCGGGCGCTTCGTGGGCCGATCGGGAGCAGAAGATAAGGGTGTGGCAGAGTTGGCTCGCACAATACAAGGCGGGTTTGTAGGCTCACTAGTCGTCTTCGGCTTCATCGGCGGCAGCGCCTGGGCTCAGGCCCAAGGCGCGGCCGGCGCGCTGGTGCGGTACAGCTTCGACGACGATCTGGTTGACACCGGGCCCGACACGTTTTCCGTGTCCCAATTCGGTCGAGGCTCGGTGCGGCTGAGCACGGTGTACCGCTTCAGCGGATACCGATCCGTAGAGATTCGCGATGTCGCCGGCGACAGGAATTTTCCAGAACTACAAGGCTACTTCCCAATTCGCACAGAAGGGAAGTTGTACTTGCACTTCGCGATGATGACGACAGATCCGGGCGAAGAACTGAACATCGCGTTGGCCGGGCCGCAGTGGTTCAGGCTTCGGAAAGATGGAATCGCATTCTGGCTCAAGACCGCCAACGGTTATTTGACCGCAATCTCGGACAGCATGCCGAAGAAGTTATTCTGCATGCGCGCATTCGTCTGGTATGTTGTCGATGCTACTTATGACATCGACGCCGGGACCTATGATCTGACGATCCGCCAAGAGGGCTTGGAATCCCCGGTCGCCGACATGCGGGGTCAGGCGAATGCCGCCAGTCAACCGGGGTCGCGAGTCGACAAGTTCTCGTTCATTGGAGATCACGACACGGACGCATCGAACGTCGTCTACTACGTGGATGACGTGCTGGTAGGCGTCGACGAGGCAATTGTTCACCAGCCGTTTGCGGCTCCCGGCCGCCGCAAGCTCTTTGTAGATTACTGGAACTCGGCGCGGCGGGCACGCGCGGCCCATCCAAAGCCATTGCCCATGATGAGCCTGGCCGACCTGGGAATCGGTTCGGCCGAAACCGCGGCGCTGCGGCAGAACGGCGCGGGCGAACTGCTTGGGCAGATACTCTCCGGACGACTGCCGGAGGTCCCGGATGACCTGCCGGATCCCAGCCGCTCCATCCTGCAGTCCGTGATCGCGTGGCGCGAGGGAGCGAGGGCACTGACAGACGGAGACGCAGAGCTCGCGTTGGCCCGGTTCGATCGGGCATCCCAGCTCTCACCTTCGGCAGCGCTGTCTCAGATGGATGCGGTGATGGCGCTGGCCAATCTGGCTCGCTGGGACGAAGTGGACCGGCGACTCGCCGGAATCGTGCCTCAGTGGCGCGACGACCCGCGGCTTCCCGCGACGCTCGCGATCATCGGTTTGGCGCGCGGGGATCTGGACGCTGTGGAACATCAGCTCCGGCCAAGCGCGGAGTCGAGCGGGCTTTTGGCCGAGGAGTATTTTCTAACCTTGCTGTGGAAAGGCGATGCAGCGAGAGCCGAGACTTTTGCCCACACGATGCTGGCGCGCGGACCCGATTCCGAGAGGGGCTTGTGGCGCGAGCGTCTGGGAGACGCCGCATTCCTGAGCGGCAGCATTGAACGGGCGCGCGATTACTACGAAGCTAGCCTGGCCGAGCATCCACGTCCTAACTCAGTCTGGTTGAAGTTGTCGGACGTCTACTTCAAGCTGGGAGATTTGGAAAAGGAGCGCGCCTTTCGCGAACGCGTCTACGGCAGTTTGCGGGAGCGATAGAATCGTCGGCCTGCCTATGTTTGTACGCGCTTCCAGCCTTCGAAATCTTTGACGGTGGCGCAGTTCGGGCCGCCGTCGCGGCCTGTGCCCGGAAGGCGGGTTTCGAGCACACCGCCCATCGCGACCATCTTTGCCGTGATTCCGCCGAGCGGTATCTTCAGCCTTCGGCTCCAGCACGAGTCGCGTTGGCCCGCGTACGTCCCGATATCGATATAGACGAAGCGCTGCGGCGGTGGCCCCTGTTCGAATGGGCCGCCCAAGGCTGCGGTGGTGTTCGAGACGCCCTTCCGAATGACCGCCTGGAATTCAAAGACCAGGTCGTTTCCCTTCGAGCGCTGCTTCCGGACCGTCTCGTAGAGGCTGCCGCGTCCTTTCTGCAGCGCGAAATCGACACCCGGCGGCGGCTGCTCGACAATGATGCGAAGGGTAAGTTCACCTTGCATACCATGGAGTTTACGTCAACGCTTCCGATGTGTCGCTCACGCTCCGGCGCAACATCGCGGCGAGATCCCCGCGCTTCTTCACTTCGATTCTGTCCAGTGCCAGCCACGACTGCATCTGCCGAAGTTCGCCGGCCAGTTCGGGAGCCACTCGACGCGCCGCCTGCCCGGGCTCCAGGAAGGCACCCTGCACGATTAGCGTCTTCCGTTCGCGGTCGGCTTTGAGGTCGCAGCGGGCGACAAGCGTATCGCCGAGCAGGAACGGGCACACGTAGTAACCGTAGATGCGTTTGGCCGGCGGCGTGTACATTTCAATGGTGTACTTCATGCCGAAAAGCCGCTCCATGCGGCCGCGCTCCCAAACCAGCGAGTCGAACGGAGTAACGAACGCGCGAGCATCGACGGACCGAGGCACACGGGCATGCGGGCACAGGTAGGCTTGCTCTTTCCAACCTTCCACACGCACCGGCAGCAGGCGTGCTTCTTCGATTAGCTCCGACATGAGACGCTTCACGATCGGCCTCGAACGCTGGCCGTCGGGACCTTTGGGACGCTCCCATCCTGGTCCGGGTGGCAGCCGATCGCGCCAGCCGTCGACATCGAAGTAGCCGGCGAGGTCGGCGGACGTTCCGACGCCGCAGGCTTTCGCCGCGAGACAGATCAATCGCTTCATCGCCTCCTCGCGCGGCGGCGGTTGGGCATCGAGAGCGGCCCGAGGTATGACGCGTGGGGTGATGTCGTAGAGCCGCTCGAAGCCACGGCGGCCGGCGATAGCGACCATCCCGGCGTCGTAGAGGTGTTCGAGCGTCGCCTTTCCATTGCCCGTTCCCCACCAGCCCCACCAGCCTCCGGAACGCTTGCCGGGATTCGACAACTCCGCGGCGGTAAGGGGTCCGCGCTCGGCCACCTCGGCATAGACCTCTGCCATGTAGCTGCCACGCTCGGACCGCATGTGGTCTTGTGTCCGCTCGGCGTGCTTGTGCATGCGATAACGCACGAGCGGATAAAGCGAGACGGGCAGGAGGCACGCCGCGTGACCCCAATATTCGAAGAGCTCGCGCTTTTGGTAGGCCAGGGCATCGAGCGCGTCCATGGGATACGGACCGAGCCGTGCGAACGCGGGAACGTAATGAGCGCGGGCGAGCACGTTCACCGAATCGATCTGGAATGCGTGCAGCCGCGCCGCCAGCTTGCGGAGGTGCGCGATCGAGGTGGCCGGCGGTTTCTTGCCGAATGCTTGCGAGTCGATGGCGAGGCGGCGCGCCTCGGATAACGATAGAGTGACGCGCATCGCGCTCTTCCCGGCCGCACAACAGATTCCACCGCCCTTGGCCGCTCAGGATCGCGCGGTGCGAGGGCTGGCGTCTCTAATCATATGATGGGTGCCCCCATCGTCCATAGCTGGTCAGCCCACGTCAGGCGCAGATCTTTTTGAGGAGCCACGCCATGTTCCGGCCGAGGACTCTCATGGTGCGGATGCCCTCTTCGTCCTTCTCGACGTCCCCCGGCTCGCGCCCGATGCCGATGTTCCAGTAGCAGGAACCGGGAACGATCATCTCCGTGATCAGGAAAAAGTGATTGATAGTATCGAAGGCGTGGATCGCTCCGCCCCGACGCACGGCGACTACCGCGGCGCCCACCTTGCGGCGGAAGATGCCGCCGTTGGCCCCGGACACCATGCAGGCACGGTCGATGAGAGCCTTGAGCTCGGGCGAAACGTCGGTCACGTAGGTCGGGGAACCCAGTAGAATGCCATCGGCGCCCTCCATTTTCTCGATGCAGACGTTGCCCATATCGTTAGCCTGCGAGCAGCGGCGGTCCTTCCTGGACGAACACTTGCGGCACGCCAGACAGCCGTGTATCGACGCGCCACTGAGCTCCACCAGTTCCGTCTCGATGCCTTCGGCCTGCAACTCACCCATCACATAGCCGAGGAGAATGGCAGTGTTTCCGCCTCGCCGGGCACTGCCGTTGAATGCGACTACTTTCATGTCTATTCAGAAGACCGAATTCGGTCCTGCAATTCCAATTCTTGCGCAACTCGAGCGAGCCTAAAAGCTCAGAAGCACGTGCCAGATGTAGAGATAGGCGAGCCCCTCGGCGTCGTTCCAGACCCGCTCGAGAAGCTGCGGGTCGCCTGAGATGGGAGGCAACTCGCGGAGCTTCTCTTCCCACGGAAAGCAGATGCCCGGGCGGGGACGCGGCGATGTCGCCCACGCAGGCAGGCCGGGTGTGGCGCACGGTACAGGCAGAGGCGGCGACGGCGACGAGGGCGACCGGTAGACCCCGTATTCGAGCGTGGCATCGGTCATCGCCCGCAGGTTCTCAAGCCTGGCGTCGTTCTGCATGATGGCGCTGGCGTCCATGATGTACCCGCCTTCGGCGCCGATGGTCTCGATGAGCTGGCGGCAGTGCGCTCTCACTTCCTCCGGCTGCCCGAACGCCAGCAGCGCGTTGGGGACGCCGCCCGAAAGACAGAACTTCCTGCCCAGAACCTCGTGGGCCCGCTGCGGATCGTCGCGGTCGATGTGGTAGATGATGCATCCCGCCGGCAGCTCGGCAAAACGCTCCAGGTGCGCGCTCCACTTGCCTTCGGCGTAGAACAGGGTCTGGTTGCCCTGAGCCCACAGCGCCTCGACGATGGGCTTCAGAGTGGGCCAGAAGATGGTCTCGAAATGTTCGCGCGAGATGAAGGGAACGCAGCCGCGATGCATCCAGATCGGAATCGGGATGCGGCGTTCGGGATCGGCGCCGGTGAGCGCCAGGTACCCGAGATGCGGCATGAGGGCTTCGCACGCCTTCTGCACCTTTTCGGGAATCTCTTTCAGATCGAACGCCAGGCCGATGTAGCCGCGGAGCTTGTCCGCCAGAATGTCGAGCGGCGCTTTCAGCATGCCGCAGATCGACGACACCGTACCGCATTCCCGCCGCATGCGCTCGATCTGGCCGCCGAACGCGTTGAAGTAGCCGAGCATCGACATCCCGCCCTTGACGAGCGCCAGATTGTGCCGCATGGTCGCAGGCCGGCCCTTGGGACTGACTTCGGTCGAGACTCTCGGGAGCCAGGTCTCGTAGAGAAAGCGGACCGGGTCGGCGATCAGCTCGTCGTACTCTTCCCGCTTCATGAAAGAGTCATCCTCGGTGGGCTCGCGATACTGAAAGGCCACCTCGGGACCGACGTCGATGCCGGGGACGCCGTAATAGCGCAGGCCCATCGCCTGGGTCAGGCCGGTCCACACGTAGACCATGTTCGGCACGACGGCGTCCCAGTCGAAATCGCGGCAGCACTTGATCACGGCATCGAACGCCTTGTTGTAGTCGTGAGTAACTTCCTGGCAGGTGTACCCGCCATAGCGGGCCGTGATCTCCGCGGCGAACGGGCGAAGGGGGACCCGGTCCGGCATGGCGTTGCGCATCGCCGTGACGTAACGCTCGAGGCGCTCGGCGTAGAGCTGGTCGGGTGGCTTTTTCATTTCAGCTTTCAGCTATCAGCCGTCAGCTATCAGCTAAAACTGGTCCGGTGGGTCGCTGAGGGCTGACGGCTGTTCCTGACCTGATTGTCCCAAATGGCGGGTTGGGCGGGGTTATTCTGAGAAGGTAATCATGCGCCTTTTCCTGGCAGTGCTCGTACTTGACTCGGTAGTCGGCGCCGCGTCAGGGGCATTGAAGCCGATCAAGGGGGATGTGCGTCGCGTCGACGACAAAGCCGTCGCTATATATAAGACCACGCCGCAGGGCGACTTGAGGATGAGCCTCTATTTTCCGCGAGACTGGAAGGCGACGGATCGCCGGCCGGCGATCGTCTTGTTTTTTGCGGGCAGTTGCGCG
>DATJYW010000233.1:0-15938 GCA_035499435.1 Candidatus Acidiferrales bacterium
CACGTAGGATTCGGGTACAGGGATGACCAGCCGGAAGCGGTCGTCTTCGGACAATTGCACGAGCGGCAACACCTGGGTACTCGAGTTAGTGCCGGACTGCATCAGTGTGCCGAGGTTGGCATACCGCTTGGTGACGACGCCCGTGAAGGGAGCGCTGATCCTTGCATATTCAAAGATCACCTCGTCGTGCCGCAGTCTTGCCCGTGCACGCGCCAGGTCGCTTTGTGCCGATGCGACAGTGTTATGAGCAGCCGATACCTGCGAAGCCGCCGCGGAATCCTTCGCCTGCCAGTCATCGATCTCCTGCTGCGCGATCAGCCCGGGCCTGGTCCTGGAAACCTCGTCCAGCCGGCTGTACTGGAGGTGAGTGGTCTTTTGCTGAGCTTCGACACGGTTCAGTTCATTCGAGTTACGAGATACTTGCTGCTCGGCATCCTTGATGGCGGCTTCGTCCTCCTCCAGTTGGACCTGGAGCTCGGGGATCTCCAGGACGGCCATAACCTGCCCCGCGCTGACATGTGTGCCGTAGTCCACATTGAGTTTCTGAACATAGCCGGCCTCCTTGGCGTAGACATCGATCTGTTGGAAAGGGACTAGTTCGGATGAAACCACCAGGTCTCGCTGTAGACTCTTGCGGACTACCTTCACCACGCCGACTTCGGGACCCTGCGCCGGGGTTGAGACTGCCTCGGCCGAAACGCCTCGTTCGCCGCAGCTCAGCATTGAGGCTGCTACGCACGTCGCAATCGACAGAACAAAACCGCGCTCGGGCCGGAGACTGAAATACATAAACGCAGATATGTTCAACGAGCGGCCTACTAGCCGCCGTCTAACGGCACTTCAAACCCATCGCCCGGAATATGCCGCAATTTCTCCTCCAGGCGGTCCACAGTGAATCCTGGCTTCTGGCAAAATTCCCTGAACTCGCGCTCCTCCTCCAGTATTGCCGCCGCCATATCCGGAATGTCGGCGGCGATCGAGAGCGGAATGGTCTGTACACCGTGGCGGTCGCCGCTTATCAAGTCCCCCGGGTTAATTGTCAGTCCGCCAATCTCCACCGGCTCTCCGTGTTGCGAGATGTGCGCGTACATGTGGGTCACCGACACATTCCCCGCAAACATACAAAACCCGAGTTTCTCCACGGACGACACATCGCGGACCGAGCCGTTGGTCACATATCCGACGCAATTCAGCGCCATGGCAATCACTGCATGCATCTCACCGACCAAAGCTCCCGCCCCGGGATTGTCGTCGGCATCCTGGACGACCAGGACGCGTGGCTCGGGAAGGGTCTCTACGTACCGCCACCAGTGAATATTCTCGTGATAGGTGCGCCCGACCACCGGTTGTGTCGTTGACCGCATCCGGCCGGTGACGGCATAGCCCAACATGGGCGGCAGATTCGGAAACACGCAATGAATCACGGACCCGGAAATCGAGCCCTCATTCCGGATCCTGCCATTAAGCCTCTCGATCGCGTTCGATATGGTACACGTGTCCAGACCACGCAGTTTCTTGAAGACGGCCTCCGGCAATGCAGTTCTTGCGACCACCATTGAGTGGTTCCCATTGGTTTGGATGCGCCCTGGGAACGCTAAGGATACAGCAGTACTCGAGAGTGCCTGACCCGTCGTGTGGAACTTCACTTCCGGCGAAACGAAACCACCCTAATTCGTCGTAGGCGCCTTTTCCACGCTGTCGACGACCAACAGATCCACCGGCCCCCTGCGCGATTCGAGCTTGAGGCCGAGATGCTCCTGAAGGGCTATGAAGATGGTAGGACCGGACTCGTTCGAGTCGCGCGGTGCTTCGGCCGCGTTGCCTCCGACCTCTCCCGGCTCCGGACCCTTGGGCCCGGGACCCATGCCTTGAGGAGAGAAGTCCAGCATGACATCGTAAGTTCCCGTGAGTCCGGTCTTGTCGACGACCGGACGGCCCACTACCATTCCGAGCACCTCCGTCAAACGAGCCATGGTCACGGCATCGCCCTGCATCCGCATGCGACCGTTAGCCGTAGCCTGGATCCCCAGTTGGCCGTGCGGCGTTCTCAAGAGGCCGTCTTTGCCCCTCGGGGGCCCGGGCGGAGGGCCGCCCGCGCCTTCGGCGGGCGCTGCCGGGGTTTGAGCGGCTTCCTTCAATTTGACGCCGCCTTTGGCGCCCACTAGCTCATAGAACGCCGCCTCGTTGCTCCCCTTGTGCAGCTTCAGCTTGAAACGGTCTGCCAGCAGGTTCTGGAGCATGATCCGGGCATCTTCCTTGGTTGCGCCGTCGGGGACCTTGGCAATAATGTCGAATCGCTGGTTATCCATCCAGGAGGGGCCGGAGACCTGGAAGCCCTGCACGCCATAGGCACGCATGACCAGCACTTTCAGGGGCATATCGGTGAACCGGATCCGGCTGGGATCGGAGGTTCCGGGGCCGCCGTCCACGCTACCCTGGAGCCGGGCCATCCGCTGGGGAGCGGCAGGTTTAATGGAAGCTACTTCGAAAATGAGTTTCGTGTTGAGCTGCTGCCCCAGCGCGATGGACCCGCAGAGGATTACGGCGGCGCCGGTCGTACGAAACATATCGGTATCTCCTGGAAATGCCATGGACGGATGGGCCTGGCGAATGTTTCGAAGGCCAATTTCAAAAACGATGGCCGGGCGCAGGCTGTGATAGCGGTCTGGATGTGCAGCCGCCGCATTTGCACCATTTTACCGATTCTGGGCGGTCAAGGCCGGCAAGTCCTCGTTAATAATCGTCGGGGTCTATCTTGAGACGGCCAGTGCGAGAGATTGAATCTCCGCGGTTGCCCACCGCGGACCTGGGGCATCGGTGCAGTTCGTCGGGCGAGTCGCGCAACTAAGCTAAGCCGGGACGTACGTCAATCTAATCACATCCTCGCCAACGAGATCGCTGGTCACAAGGTGGAGCGGGGGCCGGGGACCCGCGAAGAATGGCTTGCCGCGACCAAGCACGATGGGGTGAAGGTAGAGTCGATACTCGTCAATAAGGTCCGTTAGGCTTCCTGCCAAGTTTGGTCCGGCAACTTCAATCTCCCCACCTAGCCGAGCCTTCAGCCCACGTATCACCCCCTCGATGTCATTCTCAATTAGTGTGGCGTTAGGGCCGACCGACTTCAACGATCGCGACACGACCCACTTCGGCTGGCTCCGCCACACCACCGCGTAGTCGCGTTCCTCCGCATCCCAATCCGGAAGGTCATCGTCCCAATAGCGCATTACCTCGTACATGCGGCGACCATACACCATGCCCGCCAGGCCGCGCACCCGCTCTATGAAGTGACGGAAGACCACGGGACGAGTTGGCCCCAATTCCAGGTGGTCGACGTAGCCGTCCAGGGACTGATTCATTTCAAAGACGAGCCTTGCCATGCTACAAAACTCCCCTCCGGGTTCTTCGGAATAGCTCGAGCCGACGTTCCACAGAAAATGAATTTGACACGATGGCGAGGCGCGGGCAACTCCACATGCCAATTGGCATGATACGGCAACTTGGCGCAAAACGGCCCAAAATCCGGTTGGTGGTCTAATCGAACCCGTATTGATTGTGGAAGATAAGCCGGTCCTTCCAATCAGCTCAAAACCAGGGCGAGCTTACCGAGGTAGTGATTCTTAAGTGCCCGCTGGGCCTCGGCCGCTTCTTCTAGCTTAAAGGTTCGCGCAATGTGGACTTCGAACGGCCCGCCATCGATCAGTTCGTTCAGTTTGGCAAACGTGTTCGGGTCGGGCTCCCCGTTGTAAGCCATGACCTTCACGCCGTCACGCGCCTGAGGAACGTTCTCCACCCCGTTCGGGTAAGCGGCTCGACCACCCTCCCGCAGCGCCGCAATCGCCTGCTCCGCGCCTTTGCCGCCGGCCGTCAACAAAGCGGCATCCAGACCCTTAGGCGCAAATTCATGCGCCGCTTTTAGAATATCCTCTCGATGCCCGTCGATAACCTTGTCGGCTCCCAGACGTTTCACAAACTCCGCACCATCTTGGCCTGAGGCCACGGCCAGAACTCGTGCTTTCATCCGCTTGGCCAACTGAACCGCCAAATGGCCGATGCCGCCGCTGGCGCCGAGGATCAGAATCGATTCACCAGCTTTCAGGTGAAGCGTTTTGTCCAGACCGTCCATCGCGGTGACACCATCGACGGCCAGGACACCAGCATCTCGCGTAGATAGCGCCTGCGGAATCATCGCGGCGTTGTTAGCCTTGACCACCGTATATTCCGCATAAAAGCCGCCCTTGGGACTCATCAAGTTAATTCCGTAAACCCGGTCGCCACGTTTCAGATTATGAACGTGATCGCCCACCTTTTCGACAGTTCCCGCACCATCCGTCCCCAGTACGTAAGGAAAGTTAGCATGGATGCCGAACTCTTTAGCGAACCCTCCCTCGCGTTCAAACGGATCCCAGGCGCCGACCCCTGCGGTATCCACCCGGACCAGGATCTCGTCGGTCGCCACTTCCGGCACCGGCAGTTCCCGCGCCTTCATCTTCTCGATTCCCCCAAATTCGTCAATCGCTACTGCCCGCATCGTTTGATTTGTTTTGTTTTTCACGAGAATCTCCTTTCTGTTTGAATTTCATGTCGAATGATTGCTGTCTTAGCTTCTGGATGAGCCAAAGGAGGGATAAGTTGCGCGAACCTGTGCGTGCCGGATCAGCTAGGTAATTGACTTTACCTTCGCTAGGCGGGAGCCGAGTGCGGCGCTCCAGGTGTACGTACATCCGGTTGGCCATGTGGATGCACTTGGAAGAGCATAAGAAGACAAACACTATGAGGATTCTAACAATCCTGGTTGTACTTTTTCTCGCTATGCTGCCATTGCAAAGTTGCCGGCTCACAGCCGAATAAGGAGGCCAACATGAACGACAACGGCGCGTTAAGTAACGCGCCACGGGCACAGCAGCGAGACAGGCCCGGCGCCCACTGGGAAGGTTAATCCCGCACGCGGTGGGCGCGACTAATTCAGATTCGACAATCGCAGTCAGCTAAGGAGATAAGAATGGATACGACGCGATCTATTGAGACGGAACCTCGTACGCGCATACGAGCCAACGCAAAGATCACAGTTCAGAGTTCCAAAGTTACGCCTTACGACCAAACAGTCGGCCCTGCATTAATCGAAATCTATCTAAGCGAGACGTTCACCGGCGATATAGCTGCTGAATCAGCGGTACGAGCTTTACAGGTCCGACGTGACGATCATTCTGCGAGCCTCGTCAGCGTGCAACGATTTCGCGGAAGACTGGGCGGACACACTGGGACCTTCGTACTCCAGGGTCGGGAAGTCGTCGAGAACGGCAAGATCAAGGCGATATGGTTTGTCGTTCCCGGATCGGGGACAGATGACCTTTTGGGGCTGCGCGGCGAATGACTTTGGACAGGGGTCCGAGGGAAAGCTGGATTATTGGTTCGAATAATTCTCGTGCTCCCTCGGTCGCGCCCTGTTCCGGGGCGCCAGCGATCTCGGCCTCGATTACACCGCTGGAGAAGTCGGTGCCCTCGATAACGGCGAGCTTCTCGAGCATCCCTGCCTGTTGAATGATCGATCCGCCCGTGCCTTGAGCTCGCCGCGCCTCGTCGGCGTTGGTGATGCGTAACGATTTGATCAGTGTCGCGCGTTTATCCGGCCAGGTGAACTGAGCCCGTTCCTAAACGCTGGGCGACACGGCATTCTTCCGCGCTGCTCCGCGTGTCATCATCTATCGGCCGAGCTTCGGTTTCGCGTCAACGTCGGCATCCCCAACATAGGTGCACGCATCGGCAGGCAGCCACGAATTGACGTCGCGGACGGCTGCGAGAAATTCCGCGTAAACTGATGAGCCCCAGACTCCGTTGGCGGCCTGCGTTGTAGTCTTCCAGACCTGCTCCAACTGGGCCCTGGATACAGGAGTGACCGTCCGGCCGGACCAGCCGAGCACAGACCAAACCAAAATGCGTCTGTCCCCTGAACCTGGTGACGGCATCGCCGTTAGTCGCGCAACCACATAGAATTGGAGAATAGAAGCCGATGACCTGGATCTGGTGGTCGCCTCTTGTCGCCGCGGTGATGCATATCACGGAAGAGTTCGTGTTCCCTGGTGGATTCGCGGAGTGGGATCGAATGTACCGTCATAACATTCGCGCTAGCATAACCCGGCGATTCCACATTATGATCAATGCGGGATTGCTTTTGCTGTGTTTGGAAGTCGCGCTCACAGGAATGGGGGGCGTGCAACTCGGGGTGTTCACGTCAATTCTTCTGTTCCACGGGAGTTCGCGGCGGCCTTTTGGCTGGTGGTGGCCGGTCTGTTGTTCTCGAACGCTGTCTTCCACCTCGTCGGCACGTTGCGCACACGCCATATTTCGCCCGGGTTATGGACTGGGCTCTTTTTGTATGCACCTCTGTTCTTGTACGGGTTCTTATATTTCCTGGGCACCGATCAGGTGACGTTGCCGGTTGCCGCCGGAAGCGCGCTGGTCGGTGGCTCGTACCACTTCTGGATGGCGATGATCCACGCCGTACGCGCTCGACGAGCCACTGGCTCCAACGCACGCTAAACCAGGAACCGCAGCGTGGGATGGCAACCTAACCGATTGGCGGCCCCAGTCGTCATCGAAAGTCGGGAGCGCATCTCGAAAGAATCGTCCGCTATCCGGACGCAATCCACATGGTTGTATTGTCGGCGTACCGCGGAATGGCGGCGCGCGCGGCCCGGCGACAGGCAGAAGGAACGGCCGCGCGTTTTTCAGCCAAGTGGTTTCATGAAGCACTCCTAAACCCTGCGCGACGTCGGCCGGTAATCCAGCGCGCAACGATCTCGTAAAATAAATGACAGTGTGAAAGACCCGCGACACGGAGCTGGACGCTGCGCAGCTCTACTTCTCACGCTGCTCGTCGCAAAAATCGCACTCGCGCAGGATTCCACTGTTTGGCAGACGGGCAGCGGCACCTGGAATGACGCCGCGCGCTGGACCGCCGGCCTTCCCAATCCGCTGACCAGCGCAGTTGTAAAAGGCAACAGCCAAGTTACCGTACCCTCCGGCACTTGGGTGGCCGGGGATCTGAAAATCGGAATCCATGAAGGCGACCGGTCCCGCGTTGAAGTCAACGGCGGCACGATCATCCTCGTTAACGATTCTCTTTTTGTCGGGGAGAATAGCGGCGGCCAAGGCGAGTTCGTTCTGAACTCCGGCGCGATCTACTCCGTCATGGACGTATTCGTCGGTGCCGCCACTGCGACTACTGGAAGGGCTAACGATGCCATCTTGCGCATTCGCGGCGGCACCTTCCTCGGTCGCGACCTTTCCGTGGGCTTCGGCTTTGGCTCGCATGCCGTGGTGGCGGTGGAAGGCTCGCAGGCATCAGCCATCCACGTGCTTGACTACTTATATCTTCAGGCAACGGCCGATCCTAGCGGGAGGCCCGGTCTCGCAACTCTCTCATACGCACTGGATGAGCATGGCGTGACGCCAATCACCATTCAGTCGCGTTCGGACGGCCTCCGCATCGTGTCTGATGCAGCCAGTCAATGCCGTCTGGGGATTTCCCTGCGTGCCGTTCCGCCACGGGAAGACACCACATTGGTTTCCAGCGGCGTACCGATAAAAGGCGTTTTCAATGGGCTTCCGGAAGGCAGCCAGATTACCGCTTCATACGAGGGCGTAACGTACCGTTGGGCGTTGACCTATCGGGGCGGCCCCAGCGGCCACGATCTTGTCCTGTTGAGCCGTAACACTTGGCGGGACGGCGCGCCCGTGACTCACGTGCGCCCCATGCCACAGCCGCCCGCGCCGTTGTGGCGGGAACATCCCGTCTACCCACTCGCCATCGCCGGGGACCAGCCTGCATTCCCTGGCGCGGAAGGCTACGGCGCTTTTTCTCGCGGCTGAGCGGGTGGCCGCGAGGTCTCTGTGGACAACCTCAACGATTCCGGCCCGGGGAGTCTGCGCGCGGCTGTCGACGCCGAGGGACCTCGCCTGGCCGTCTTCCGCGTGAGCGGCTCGATTGCGTTGCAGACACCCCTGTCCATTCGCAATCCCTTTCTCACGCTGGACGCGCAAAGCGCCCCCGGCGAGGGCATTACCCTCCGCAACCACGGAATCCAGATCAGAACACATGAGGTCGTGCTTCGGTACTTCCGAATCCGCGTCGGCGATGAGGGCGTCAACCCGGCCGTTCGTTATGAAGCGGGTGAAGGAGAAGACGCAGTCCGCTTCGAATCCGGCGCCAAAGATTGCATTGCCGATCATCTATCCCTGAGTTGGACCACCGATAAAATCATCACCATCACCCTGACAGCCGACCGCGTCACTATCCAGTGGTGCATTCTGAGCGAGAGTCTCAACTACGCCGGCCATGGCTATGCTTCTCTCGCCGGAGGTAAGCGCGTGAGTTGGCACCACAACCTCTTCGCCCACAACTACAGCCGGAACGTTCGCTTCCAGGGCGCAGTGGATGCCGACTTCCGCAACAACACCATCTACGATTGGGGCGACGCAGCGGGCTACGGCGAATTCGACCGGCTGAACTACGTCGCGAACTTGCTCAAACCGGGCGCTTCGACCGCGCAGAAGCGGAGGTTATTTCTGCTCGGCGACCACGTGGTCATGCCGCGCTCGATCTTCGTTGACGGCAACGTCCTCGAAAGCGAGCCGAAGGTGGTTGAGGATAACTGGCGGGGAATGGGTTATTACTATTTCGACCGCGACAGCCTTAAAGCTGCTGAACCGTTCCCCGCGCCGCCCGTAACCACCGAACCTGCGCACACCGCCTATGAACTGGTCCTGCAGAAAGCTGGTGACACCCTGCCTGCGCGCGACTCAGTTGACCGACGCGTGGTGCGCGAAGTCCAGGACGGCACCGGCCACATCATTCGCTGGGTTCGCGAAGCCGGACAGCAATAGCATATTGTCACATCCTTGCGCGAAACCGTGCCCAAGCGGTCATGAACCCCGATTAACGCGCAGCGTTTAGAAATCTAACTTGACGGTTTGTCGTTCCGTTGATTGAAGGTCAGCCGAACACAACAGAGCCGAGCGCGTTACGGCCAAGTGGCTCGATCAGCTTCCGGGCAAGCGCACCCGAGAGGCACGGGCGGCGCCGAGCTGAATAGGCGCGTACTCTTCGAGTGGCGCGTTCGTGCGTGCGGAACCCGAATTCAGTTCACCGCGGGCCGGTCGTCGCTCAAGAGCAAGAATTTCGTCAAGCGCGCGGGAAGTTCTTGAGATAAGCCGCCAATTGATCGCGAACACGCCGGAACGCATCCATTCGCTCTGCCTCAGACCCTCGGACCGCAGCCGGGTCCTCGAACCTTTGATGAACCTGCTTCGTTCTAACCGGATACACGGGGCAGCTTTCTTTTGCGTCATCGCATACGGTCAACACGTAATCGAAAACCTGTCCAGCGAACTCGTTGACGTGCTTGGAGCGGTGTCTCGAAATATCGATGCCGATCTCGTTCATTACCGCGATGGCCTCCGGCCGAACCGTTCCAGGCTTGGTGCCGGCCGAAAACACCTCGAAGCGGCCAGCCGCCAACTGCCGGAGAAGGCCTTCGGCCATCTGGCTCCGAGCCGAATTACCCGTGCACAGGATGAGCACTCGTTGCATGTACGTCCTCCCATCTCCAGCGCTTCTGGAACCTCAGTGCCACGTTGACGAGAGCAATGAGCGCGGGCAATTTCACCAGAGGACCGATCACGGCGGCAAACGCTGCACCCGATTGGATTCCGAACACGGCAACCGCGACAGCAATCGCGAGTTCGAAGTCGATCCGCGTCAGACTCCATGGCGCGCGCGCGTGACGCGCGTATGTGTGGCCGCGAAAACCCGATTTCGGCATCCTGAAGAGCAATTGTCGGGTTATTTGCTTTACTCTCGTTCAACTCCAAGCATACCCAAAAACGTTAACGATTTGAGAGATGCTTGTTTAGATCCTCGTGCCGAGCGGCGCCATAAGCCATAGGCCAATAATATTCCAACTGCACTATTAGCACACATTGCCCAGGATGGCGGCTCCGGGATACTGACGCCATCCACCTGTACCATGAAAGGAGGAAAGCCGCTTGAAATGTCTTGCCAACCGGAACCGACGTTGTCGGCTCGCTTGAGAATACTGCCAGGCCCGTCATGCGCAAACGAAGATGTTCCCGCCCAGAGAGCTCCCTGACCCACCGCTGCACCGTTGAGCACAAACCAATAATTCGTGTTTGGTGTCAACCGGACGTTAGTCTCGACAGGGCTGAAGGCAACATTAGCAAAGCCACCAATGGGGATCGTGAAGTAGGTGAACGAAGACAAGACCGTCGTGCTAGGAAGCCCTGCTGCGTCGGTGAGTAATTCAGCTATACTGGGGTTGTTCGAAGAAAAAGAGCCCACCCTCGCAAGCACACTCGTGAGAATATATGATTGATTATCGGTCATAAATTGCTGTGCAAGGATCTGTGACGGTCCGTAACCCAAGCTGAAGGTTTGAGTGTTGCCCAGGTTCCCAGCGATAGTACTCGCTTGAACGGGTAGGCGGCCTATCGAAGCGAAAAATATTACTGGTAAAAACATCATCCTTGCGACTCGCCAAGGTTGGCTACATGTCGGCTGTATTTCTATGCCTGCAATTTCTCCAAACGTGCTCATGTCTTGCCTTTCCCTTGTTTGCCCTGTAGGAATTTTGTCAGCAGCCCGCAGATAACAATGAAACGAGTGGCAGGCTCGGGGATCGGCGCGAGGAACCCGCCTAATACTGATCTTCTTTGCATGAGTTTCATCGTTCCTCCTTCCCTCGGTTTCGGGCTCATAGGCCAGGAGATTTGTGCGGTTGCGGCGTTTAGATGAAGTATAAAGACCTGAGCCGGCAAATGCGGTGTGGTCCATCACGCTGCCGATGATGCGCATGCGCGTACTTCGCCCCAAATTGCCTCTTTCATAACGCCACATCCCAAACCCTCACCCAGGTCCTTCCGTCGAGTTCTACACCCGCAGACTGCCTTCATGCACGGTCCTGTGCATGGCGAATTAACAGGATCAAGCGGCTATCGGAGTTTCGTACAAGCCTCGACAGTGGCAAGTGGCCCAGGCGGAAATCGCCGAACGCTCCCGCCGCAGCCTGGAACGGCGTCTGCGCCTCTCCGGCATCAAGCGTTTCAAACCCGTGGCCGATTTCGAATGGAACTGGCCCACCAAAATCGAGCGCGACGTCATCGAGCGCGCGCTCACGCTCGACTTCCTGCCCGAAGCCCGCAACCTGGTCCTGATCGGCCGCAACGGTCTGGGCAAGACGATGATCGCGCAAAACATCTGTTACGCCGCCGTGCTGGCTGGCTACTCGGTGCTGTTTCGCTCCGCCGCCGCTCTGCTGGAAGAACTGCACCGCCAGACGCCGGAGGGCCGGCGCTACAAGCTGCGCCAGTACGCCAACACGGGACTGTTGTGCATCGATGAAGTCGGCTATCTCTCCTTTGACGACAAAGCCGCCGACTTGCTCTACGAGGTCGTCAACCGGCGTTACGAGCGCAAGCCGATCATCCTCACCACGAACCGCCCCTTCAAGGAATGGAACGAGGTGTTCCCCAACGCGACCTGTATCGTGACCTTGCTAGACCGTCTGCTACACCACGCCGACGTCACCGTCATCGAGGGCGATAGCTATCGGGTTCGCGAGAGGGAGCAGGAAACTGCGGCGCGCCGGAGGAAGAAGTGACTCCCGCCGGCGATGCCGCGTATGTGGCCGCAGTCCTGATGCTCTACACCGATCTGCCGGATACGCCGTTGCGGCCCAGTCCACCAGATCAAGCCATGGCCCGCAGGCTGCACGAGCAGGGCGTTCCGCTGTCACTGGTCGAATCCGCTTTGCTGCTGGCATCCCTCCGGCGGTTGGTCCGGCCCGCCCTCCCGCCGCTGCCCCGCATTCGCTCTCTGGCCTACTTCCAGCCGGTGATTGCGGAACTTCAACAGCAGACCCTACCCGGGGGCTACCTCGACTACCTTCGGCTCAAGTTCCAGCAAGCCGCCAACGCCCCGCCGAATGATGCTCAAAAAAAGACGTTTCCTGATGATCGATAACATCAGAGGGCTGATGCGCGGGATGAACCGCTTTTTGTACCACTCCCGGCCACGCAAACGAAAGCTTACGGCTGATGGGGTCCACCGGTGCGTTCCTCTACTGCCGTACGGGTTTGCGAGCGCGAACGAATGCGCTCATGAACTTGCCTTCCACGAGCGGGCCGACCTCCTCCAGGTCGACTCCTTTGTCTGCCAGGAAAGACTGTGCGTCCTGGGAACGGTAAATCCGGGTGGGCTCAATACCGATATTGCCGAAACCCGCGGCGGCGAGCTTTGACCGGTACTCGTCCTCTTCCAGAGCTCCGGCGACGCAGCCGACCCAAAGCAGCATGTTCTTTCGAATCTGTTCCGGGATTTCACCGCGCGTGACCACGTCGGAAACGGCGAAACGGCCGCCGGGCTTGAGTACCCGGAAAGCCTCGTGCAGAACCCGGTCCTTGTCCGCCGAGAGATTGATGACGCAGTTCGAGATGATCACGTCCACGGAGTTGTCGGGCAGGGGAATGTTCTCTATTTCGCCTCGAAGGAACTCCACATTCTCGACGCCGGCATTCTTTCGGTTTTCGCGGGCGAGTGCGAGCATTTCGTCCGTCATGTCGAGGCCGTACGCTTTGCCGCCTGGCGAGACGCGCTTCGCCGAAAGCAAAACGTCGATGCCACCGCCGCTTCCGAGATCCAGGACCACCTCGCCCGGCTTCAGCTCGGCGAGGGCGGTCGGGTTCCCGCAGCCAAGCGAGGCGAGAACAGCCGCTTCAGGCAACTCGTCCTTCTGAAGCTGATCATACAAGTCCGACGTGATCGGATCGCCACCCGGGCAGCACGACGAAGGGCTGCTTCCGCAGCAGGCGTTCCCCTCGCCCGCGACCACGCGCAGCGCCGCCTGCCCGTACTTCTCCTTCACAACGTTTTTGATTGCGCTCATTGTCGCATCTCCTATTTGCAGCAGACGACTTTCTGAGGCTCAACCGCCTTGTTGCGGGTACAGCACTCCGCGTACAGGAAGCCCAAAAGCCACTCAAGCGCCACCGTGTTCGCGGAATAGCGTAGGAACGTGCCTTCTCGCTGCACATGCACGAGGTCTTCGTTCTTGAGTTTGTCCAAATGGTGTGAGAGAGTGCTCGCCGTGACCTCTAGCTCTTCAGCAATTTCGCCTACAACCATGCCGTCCGGATGGGCCGATAGCAGCAGACGCATGATGCGCAGCCGCGCCTCGCTGCCAAGTGCGGCGAACATGTCCGCGTACAGGCTGACCTGTTCCGGCTTCAGCTTTGCCGAAGCGCCCGGTTTCGTTTCTGGCATATTTCGATAATCGTCCAATTATCTGAGGACGTCAAGAACTATTTCGGTGAACATCGAAATAGTGGGTCGGCTTCGCCGTCGCCTCGAACTTGCGAATGGAATCCTTGTGCCCAAACGCAAGTCGGGACAGGTACAACCTGCCCCGAAAGGACTTGCTTATGGCTTCAACAGCTCAGATCCACGCCGCCCTTGCCAACCGTCGCCAGGCGGCCGTCGAACGCCAGTACCATCGCGCCCTCACCAGTCTCCCCCAGGCCGTCAAAGACCGCCGGCTCTTCCTCCAGGCGCCGCCGGACCTCCCCTCCCCCGAGCTGCTTTCGGGCTTAATAAAAAACGAACCGGATTTGACCTCAACCCGCCCCGAATCAGCGCCGTCCGCACCCCCGCCCGCGTCTGTCGCCACCCCACGCGCCGCTTCCGGCCCCGCCGCATCGCTCCACCGGAGGCAAATCCGCGAATCCTGAACACATGCTCCAAATCCTCCGCACTTCTGCCGCTGGCCCTCTGGGGCTTGTTGTCGGCGCAATCGCCCAAACCCTGCGTCCCGCCCGCCGGCTACGGTTGCTGCTTTGCGTATTACACTGGATCAACGTGACACCCGCCGCCGAAAATCACCTGCTGGCCGGGACCCAGGCCGCCCGCGACGCCCTGGACGCCTGGACCCGTGAAATGATTCAGTGGCATTTCGATCCGGCAGCAGGTTGCCCCTTCTGGCTCGAGTATGCCCGCAAGCTCGATTGGGACCCGCGCCGCGAGGTGAAGACCTATGCCGATCTCGACCGCTTCGGCTTCTTCCAGGACGAGTGGCTGCGCGGCGGACCGGTGCGGCGCTGGGTGCCGAAGGCCTACGCGGACCGGCCGGTATACACGTTTGAGACCGGCGGCAGCACCGGCGTGCCCAAGTCGCGGATCAATATCGAGGATTTCCGCATCGATTACGAGGCGTTCAGCAAGGAGCTGCCCGACGAGTATTTCCCGCGCGGCTCCGATTGGATCATGGTCGGCCCCAGCGGACCGCGGCGCTTGCGGCTGGCCGTCGAACACCTGGCGCAGCATCGCGGCGGCATCTGCTTCATGACGGACCTGGATCCGCGCTGGGTGATCAAGCTCATCAAACGCGGCAAGATCGAAGAAGCCGAGGCGTACAAGCAGCACGTCGTGGAGCAGGCGCTCACCCTCCTGCGTGCGCACGAAGGCATCCGCTGCATGTTCACCACGCCGAAACTGCTCGAGGCCATCTGCGAGAAGATCTCGCTCAGGAAGGCGGGCATCACCGGCGTCTTCTGCGGCGGCACCGAAATGACGCCGCAGTTTTACCGCTTCGCTGTCGAGGAGCTGCTCGAGGGCGCCTACTTCGCCCCCACCTATGGCAACACCCTCATGGGTCTGGCCGTCCACAAGCCGCTCCTCCCCGAAGACAACTACGCGGTCATCTATTACCCGCCCGCGCCGCGCGCCATGATCGAGGTGGTGGACCCGGATGAGCCCACCCGCACCGTGGAATATGGCCAGACCGGCAGGGTGCGCCTCACCACGTTGACCCGCGAGTTCTTCATGCCCCGCTTCCTGGAGCGCGACGAAGCCGAGCGCGAGCCGCCCTATGTGCGCTACCCCTGGGATGGCGTGCGCAACGTGCGGCCATTCAACCGGTTTCAAAAAACCGTGGTCGAAGGCGTGTATTGATGTCTGCCCCTCTCCACGTCCCGGTTCTCCGCGGTGGATCGCCGTACCGCAGCCTGGACGCCATCCGCACGCCGCACTACCGGACGCGCCGGCAGTTTGTCGAAATCAGTCAGGCGAACGCCGGGCTCATCCGGCGCGACTTGCGCAACCAGCCGCAGGCCCGGGCGATCCTGGCGGGCATCGCCGCCCGGGAGCTGTACCGGATCTGCTCGCGCGCGGCGGCGCTCTTCGCCGAATCCTCGCTCCCGCTGGGTGATTCGGAGCAATCGCCGCAAGACTACGTGAGGCAGGTGTCCGCCACCACCGGCCTGCCGCACGTGATGGTGCGGAAAAACATGCTCAAGATCCGCACCGTGATGGCGGAGATGGAGGCGGTGGTCAACGGCCTGACGCGCCATCTCAGCGCCGAGGTGTTCGATGCCGGGTACGCCGGCGATGTCAGTTACTTTCCGCGCGCCGATTCGCTTGGCGTCGTGCTGCCCAGCAATTCGCCGGGAGTGCATTCCCTCTGGATCCCAGCCTTCGCCATGAAGACGCCGCTCGTGCTGAAGCCGGGCAGCGCCGAGCCGTGGACGCCTTTCCGCATCATCCAGGCGCTGATTCAAGCCGGCGCGCCGCCCGAGGTCTTCGGTTACTACCCCGCCGATCACGCCGGTGGCGGCGAAATCCTGCGCCAGTGCGGCCGCGGGATGGTCTTCGGCGATGTGGCCTCCACGCGTCCCTGGCAGGGCGATCCGCGCATCGAGATCCACGGACCGGGCTACAGCAAGATCGTGATCGGTGAGGACTCGATCGACGAGTGGGAGAAGTACCTCGACGTAATGGTGGCATCGATTCTGGAGAATTCCGGGCGGTCGTGTATCAATGCTTCGGGTGTCTGGGTGCCGCGTCACGAAGCCGCGATCGCTGAGGCGCTGGC